>CADASI010000136.1 GCA_902790525.1 uncultured Eubacteriales bacterium | reverse complement strand
ATCAATATGGCACGTTTTACTTTACCCCGGGACATCTATTTCGGCAAAGGCGCCTTGGAAAACCTGAAGGGCCTGAAGGGCAAGAAGGCGATCATCTGCGTCGGCGGCGGCTCCATGAAGCGCTTTGGCTTCCTGGATCGCGCGCAGAAATACCTGGAGGAGGCCGGCATGGAGGTCAGGCTGTTCGAGGGCATCGAGAGCGATCCTTCCGTCGAAACCGTCATGAAGGGCGCGGCGGTGATGCAGGCGTTCGGCCCCGACTGGATCGTGGCCATCGGCGGCGGCAGTCCCATCGACGCGGCCAAGGCCATGTGGATCAAGTATGAGTACCCCGAGTGCACCTTCGAGGACATGTGCAAGGTGTTCGGCATCCCCGAGCTGCGCCGCAAGGCCCGCTTCTGCGCGGTGTCCTCCACCAGCGGCACGGCCACCGAGGTGACCGCGTTCTCCATCATCACCGACTATCAGAAGGGCATCAAGTATCCCATCGCGGACTTTGAGATCACCCCCGACGTGGCCATCGTCGATCCCGAGCTGGCCGAGACCATGCCCAGGAAGCTGGTCGCCCACACCGGCATGGACGCCATGACCCACGCCATCGAGGCGTATGTCTCCACCGCCAACAGCGACTACACCGACCCGCTGGCCATCCACGCCATCGAGATGATCATGAAGGACCTGGTGCCCTCCTACAACGACGACATGGCCGCCCGCGACCGCATGCACGACGCCCAGTGTCTGGCCGGCATGGCGTTCTCCAACGCGCTGCTGGGCATCGTCCACTCCATGGCCCACAAGACCGGCGCGGTGTTCGCCGACTACGGCGCCCACATCATCCACGGCGCGGCCAACGCCATGTATCTGCCGAAGGTCATCGCCTACAACGCCAAGGACGAGACCGCGAAGAAGCGCTACGGCGTGATCGTGGACTACATGGGCATCGCCGACGCATTCGACAGCGACGACGTGAAGATCGCCAAACTGATCGCCTTCCTGCGCGGCATGAACGACCAGCTGAACATCCCCCACTGCATCAAAAACTACGGCGCGGACAGCTATCCCTGCGCACAAGGCTTCGTGCCGGAGGACGTGTTCCTCGAGCGCCTGCCGGAGATCGCCAAGAACGCCATCGCCGACGCCTGCACCGGCTCCAATCCCCGCCAGCCCAGCCAGGAGGAGATGGAGAAGCTGCTCAAGTGCTGCTACTACGACACCGAGGTGGACTTCTGATCACAACCCCTTATAACGACAGGGCTGTTCAAAAACAATCGGCGCCGCGATTCCGAACGGGATCGCGGCGCCGGGTTCATCCGGCAGAAGCGCTTTTTCTCTTCCGCGCCGAACGTCACCTTGCAGGCCGACAGCCTGCCATCTTCCACCCGCTCAAAGACGCCGATCCAGAACGGCGCCTGAAAGAACACGGTCAGGCTGATGGCATCCGTTTCCATACCTATACGCCGCCGTTCACGATGGCGGCATACTGCTCCTCCGGGATCATGGGCGAACCGATCTCAGAAAGCAGCGCGGCGTCGATTGCTCCGGTCTTGGCGTACTGTGCCCCGGCCTGCCGGACCAGCCCAAGCCTCGGCACGGTCACGACGGCGGCCTCCGGCGCGTTGAACATGGGGCTCTCCGGGACGGTGATGATCGTGTGGTCGCAGGGGAAGCACAGCCTGAACTGCATGACCGCGGGCTCGAAGTTGTGCTTGCTGTTCGGGAAGCCGCAGCCGCAGATCATCAGGTAGCGCAGGTGGCTGAAATCCGCCTGCCCGACGTGCTCGTAGCGGTCGCCCACCCTGCGCATCGCCAGGCTCGACAGCGGCATCGTGCGGTCGAGCAGCGCCTTCAGCGGCGCGGGCATGCCGTAGCTGTACAGCGGGAAGCTGAACAGCAGCAGGTCGCTTGCGAGGATCTCCTCCAGGATGCCCTTCATGTCGTCGTCGTGTATGCACGTGCCGCCGTTGCGCTTGCAGGCGAAGCAGCCGGTGCAGTATTCGATGTGCCTGTCGATCACGTCGATGATATGGATGTCCTGTGGAGCGGCCTCTTTCATCCCCTCCAGGAACGCGCGGGTGATGTGCATGGTGTCGCTCCTGTCCCGCTTGGGGCTTCCGTTGAAACCCAGTATCTTCATTTTGCATGCATCCTTTCCTCTGCCTGTTTCCAGTCTTCGTCGATGATCGCGTTTACTCCGTTTTCTGAACAGGCACCCAGATGCCACATTCATAGTCCGGCGACTGCGGGTTCCCGGCGGAATAGACCTCCAGCGTCGCGCTGCCGTTCGCGTGGTACTTCCGGCCCTCATTCGGGAACCACTCCTGCCACACCGCCGTGTTCAGCGTTTGCAGGGAACCCGGCATCGGCCCCTTGGCCGTGAACACGGCCCAGTCGCTCTCCGGGAAGGTGTAGAGTTCCAGTCCCTCCGGGACCCCGCCGCCCCGATACAGCCCCGCGATCCAGTACGCAAAGCCGTTTTCGGATTCCGCGCAGATGGCGTACATGCCGATCCCGTTTTCGAGGATGGCCCTCTCCACTTCATTCTCAGGCTGCATCGTCCGCCACAGCCGCGCGTATTTCGCGGCGTATGCCACATCCCAGAACTCCGGGCACTTCTTATAGGCCTCCTCCGGGCGGATCTCGGTGTGATAGCCGATGAAGGTCATGGCTTGCTTCTTCTCATAGGTCACGTTCATACTGTTATTCCTCCTCTGGTTTTCGTATCAAATGTCCTTCCTGGATCGCGGCGAACGTCGCGATTGCGCAGACGAGGGTCGCGGTGTACCTCAGATCGACCAGCGGCAATGTCAGCGGCAATACAAAGAGCAGTGCGCCCGTCACCTTGTTCATGATCGTGTGTATAGCCACGAACCGCTTGTGCATGACCACCCCGGAGGCGACGTTTATAAACTTGATCAGGGCAATCGCGCCGGTCCAGGCGCACAGCCATGCCGGGATGTCGATGACCGGGAGCAGCCGGATCAGGCAGGCGGCCACAAACGCGAAGTCCGCGGCCGTATCCAGTTTCGCGCCGAACCCGGTGGCGGTGTTCGTCCGCCTCGCCACCATGCCGTCAACCATGTCGGAAATCCCCGCCGTCAGGTACAGTACGGTAAACGGCGCGGAGAACGCCGGGAAGAACAGCAGCGCAAAGCTGGCCAGTATCCTTAAACCTGTAATGATGTTCGCCATGCTTCACACATCCCGGCCGCCGCTTTACGCATTTTCCGTCGTCCCGTACACCCTGATAAAGTGCCGGCTGAACGCCTCGATCTGCCGAAGCGCCTCGTCCGTCTTCTCCGGCTCGCGGTCGCACAGGTGGATCAGCGCGGAGATCGGTGTGGCGTAGGCGAAGGCCAGCATGGCGGGATCGTCCCGCCGGAGCAGCCCCTTCTCCATCATCCCGGCGAAAATGTGCGTGAACATTTCCGTCAGCCCGGTCAGGAAGTGCTTCGTCGCCAGCGCCCGCGCCCGGTCGTCCCGGAACTGCTCGAGCGTGAGCACCTTCCGCGTCATCACGATTTGCGCGTCGTGAATCGTGAGATTCGCCATCCGCATCGTCATGGCGATGAACGCCTCCGGAGAATCCGGGACCGGCGGAAGGCGCTCCGGAGAGCCGAAACGCTCCCCGTAGTAGGCGATCATCCTGTCCAGCAGGGCGTTCCAGATGTCCTCCTTGCTGGCAAAATGCTTGTACATCGACGACTTGACGAGGCCCAGCGCCGCCGTCAGCTCCCGGATGTTCGTGCCCGCGTAGCCGTTTTGGGAGAACATCTCCAGCGCCGTCGCGAGTATCCGCTCCTTCGTGTCCTTCGCCATGGGAATCCTCCTCATAAAGTGACCTTTCGTTCACTCCCTATTATAGTGAACGGCAGGTCACTTGTCAAGGCGCTGAACTATGCAATTCTTGCGCTTTCGCTGATTGCTTGTTGCAATGCAATTCTTCCCGGAGTATAATATTGACTGACTGTGATTTGTCCGAAAGGAAATGTAAGATGATAGCGATCGGCATAGATACGGGCGGGACCTGCACGGACGCCGTGATTTACGATACCGGGACGGGGGAGATACTGGCGACCGGCAAGACGCTCACCACGAAGGCCAATCTGGAGATCGGCATCGCGAACGCGCTGGACCTGTTGCCGGACGAACTGCTCAGAAGGGCGGAGAGCCTCGCGCTGTCCACCACCCTTGCGACGAACGCCTGCGTGGAGAACAAGGGATACCGGGCCAAGCTGCTCATCATCGGCGCCAAACAGGACATCATCGACAGCCTGAGAAGCGAGCTGTCCGATCACGGCATCGGCGACATCTCCCAGCTGATCGTGCTGGACGCCCGGCCGGAGAACATGTTTTCCGAGCCCTACGACCCGGACTGGGACGCGCTCGAGGCGCGCATCCCCGAGCTGTTTTCGGACTGTGAGAGCGTCGGCATCGTGCAGGCCTATTCGACCGCGAACGGCGGGCGCTTTGAGCTGACCGCCCTGAGAATCCTCAAAAAACACCTGACGATCCCGGTGACGATCGCCTATGACATCTGCAAGGAGGTCAACTTCCTGAAGGTCTGCGCGAGCACGCTGCTCAACGCGCGGCTGATGCCGCTGATCTCCGAGTTTCTGCTGGCCATCCACAATGTCCTCTCCCGCCGCGGGCTGGATATTCCCGTGCTGATCGTCCGAAGCGACGGCATACTCCAGCGTCATCGGCGGCCTGGCGCTGGCCGACGCGGAGGACGCCATCGTGCTGGACATGGGCGGCACCACGACGGACATCGCCATGATCCGACATCACGACCCCGTCATGGCGGCGGACGGCATCATGATCGGACCCTACCGCACGACGGTCAGGGGCGTGGACGCCCGGGCCATATCGCTGGGCGGCGACACCGCCGTCCGCTACGACAGCGACGGGCTGTACCTCGATACGGTGCGCATCATTCCCGTCTCCGTGCTGGCGGACGCTCACCCGTCCGTGCTGCGGGACCTCAGGGCGCTGGCGGAGAGCGAGCGCCCGCAGACGCGGATGAGCCATGAGTTTTACGTGTTGCAGAAGGATATCTCCGGGAAGGCCGGGTTCACGCAGCAGGAGCGCGCAGTCTGCGACGCCCTGCGGAACGGGCCGCTGATCACCGCCCGGCTGGCGCAGGCCGTCGGCGTGGACGTCTACGCCCTCAACACGAAGCGCCTCGAGCAGGAGGGCGTCGTCATCAAGAGCGGCGTCACGCCCACCGACATGATGGTGCTCAAGGGCGACCTGACGCTGTTTGATCCGGCCGCCGCGGCGGAGGCGCTGAAGTGCATATCAAAAAAGACCGGCATCCGGGCGGAGAGTATACCGGACGCGGTCTATGAAATGGTGATCATGGCGATGTATAAGCACCTGGGGGCCTTCCTGCTGCATCAGCAGTACCCCGGGCGGAAGAGCCCCTTCGCCCCGGAGCGCACGGACGCCCTGCTCAATGCGTTCTACGGCCAGGCGCGCCGGCAGAAGGGCGATATCGCCGCGCTGTCGCTGGGCACCGTCCTGCCGCTCGTCGGCATCGGGGCGCCGATCCACGTGTTCCTGCCCAGAGTGGCCGAGCTGTTCGGGACCCGGGCGATACTGTCCGGCTACGCCCACGTCGCCAACGCGCTGGGCGCGGCGCTGGCGCAGAGGGTCGCGCGGCTGGACGTCAACATCTACGTGAACTCCATGGAGTCCGCCACGGGCGGCTACTATGTCATCGCGGACTGCAAGCGGCACCTGTACAGGGACCTGGAGGAGGCCATCGCCTTCGGGAAGCGCGTCGCCGAGGCGGAGGTCCGGAAAAAGGCCGTCGCGCAGGGGCTCGGAGGGGATTTGGAGGTCGAGCTGACCGTCGAGCACAACATATTCGACAACAAAGTGCTGCTGGGCTGCATCGTCCACGCGGAGGCCCGGCCCATCAGAACGCACTGAATCACCTTCTTTAAGAAGATCAGTATCATGTGCCCCTTGCCGACCTTGAACAGCCGGGCCTTCCTGACCACCTGGTCGGTGAACTGCCTGATGCCGGCCTGCACCTTCTGGGGGATCTCCGTCCCCTCCTCCTCAAATTCCCTCAGATAGAGGCTCATGAATATGAAGGACAGCTTCTTTTCGTAGCAATACTGGACGTAATCCTGCATCGCCGTGATGTCGTTGGTGCCGAGCAGCGCGTCATACGGGTTGGAGTGCATGACGTACATCATGGCGATGACCGGCAACAGCAGCGTGGAGACCGTGAAGGAGGACTGGTGCTTTATGCCCTGTATGACCAGCACCACGAGCGATATGGCGATCGTGCCGTAGAAGCCGAACATGATCCGGCGGAACAGGAGCTTCCGGACCCTCGTCAGAAGGGCGATGCAGAGTATCGTGTAGCTCAGATAGGCATGGAAAAATATACCGCGCCGTATGAAGCGTATGCCCGTTTCTTCGACGATAAACGTAAGCCCCTGGGCCGTGACGATCACGTCCGCCAGCATGGAGACGGCGTAGATCAGGTTGGCGAGGAACAGTGCGCACTGATGGTTTTCGTAGTGGGTGACTTCACAGATGTAGGCGATATAGTACACAAATATCAATAGCAGCGCGGCGTGGTGCACGCACCTGACCCAGTTGGCCACCGCCTGGAATTCCTGCCTCGCGGCCAGGGTGTAGAAACAGATATCCGAACACGCAGCCACGAATACCAGCGCGACCATCGTCAGAAACAGCCTGGAGCCCCTCGTCCGGCTGATATAGGAAAAGTAAACCAGGACCATCATCACGAGGCAGATCGCCGCAACCACGATGTCTGCCGCCGGAGAATAGCTGGAAAAGTGGATATACCGACTCATGCAATCACCCGCGCGCGTATTCTTTAAACCACATACTGTCCGGTATAAAAGCGGTTATGAGACATATCTCGCCATAAATATTGTACAGCAGCAATGTCACATCTTTGGTAACATGAGTGATACAGTGTAAACACTGAGTTAAATGTGATGTGATGAACGTCATACGATGATCGGCGAATGGGTTGCGGGGGACGGGGAGATGTGGTAAAATAGGGTTACAACCTTCACCTGAACGGGAAAAGTCTCTGAAAGAAGGTATCTCCTTCATGGATTTGCGTTCGATATACGTCTCCAACGGTGTCGGGATTGCCATACTGCTCATGCTGCTCTACGCCTCGCGCTCCAAAATACTGAGGCGCCGCATCGAGGACCGGCTGTACCTGTTCATGATATTCGGCGTCATGCTGGGCTGCTTTATGGAGGCGTTCTCCTACACGCTCGACGGCAGGGTGTTCCCCGGCGCGATATTCCTGAACCATGTCGCCAACACCTATCTGTTCACCGTCAATCTGTTTTTGCCGTTCAGCGTGCTCGTCTACATTGATCTGGGGCTGTACGGCGACAAGGAGCGCATCTGGCGGCATTACAAGCCGCAGATCATCGTCGGCCTCATCATGTTCAGCCTGACGATACTGAACCTGTTCGTCCCGATCTGCTATTATATCACGGAGGGAAACGTGTATGAGCGGCGTCCGATCGGCTATCTCTATTACTTCATCATACTGTACTACTGCGTGACCAGCATCATCGTGACGAAGCGCTACGAGCGGGAAAACGGCGCGTATTCCTTCTTCAACATCAACATGTTTCTGGTGCCCGTGCTGACCGGGGCGGGATTGCAGTTCGCCTTCTACGGCCTCTCGCTGGGATGGCTGTCCTCGGCCATAGGGATCGTCGGCCTGTACATGATGCAGCAGAACGAGACGGCGTACATCGACTCCCTCGTCGACACCTACAACAGGCAGTACCTGGACATCGTGCTGTCGACGTGGATCGCCCGGAACCGGCGCTTTGCCGGAGCCATGCTGGACATCGACCACTTCAAGCGGATCAACGACCTGTACGGCCACTCGGAGGGCGACAACGCGCTCAAGACGATCACCTCGATACTGAAGCAGGCGCGCCACGCCCACGAATGGGTGTTCCGGTTTGCCGGAGACGAGTTCATCATCCTCAAGCAGACGGATTCCCCGGACGGCCTGACCCCCTACCTGGAGCGGGTGGAGCGCGGCGTGGCCGAATACAACCGCGGAAACGTGCCCTACCCCATCTCCGTATCCTACGGCGTGAGCTTCTTCAATCACGGCAGCGTCGATTCCTTCCTCAGGGAGATGGATGAAAAGATGTACCGCATGAAGGCGGATCACCACGGGGACGCGGTGCGCTGACCGCCCGGCGCTTCTCTATTCCAGCGCGCTCCCGCCCCATTCGACCACGGTAAAGCCCTTCCTGACGGGCCTTTCCGGCAGTGCCTGCGCCGGGATCTCCACCCTTTCCGCCAGGGCTTTATAGACCATGAAGACACGTATCACCGTGTCCGGCTTATCGGAGATATGAAGCGGCATCATGCCGTCGATCTCCGGCAGGCTTAAAAAGCGGATCAGGTTGTACGGATTGTCCTGCATGTTCGGGAGCCAGTAGACGATGAACTCCTCCGCCTCCCGCTGCGACAGGCCGAGAATATCGAGCTTTTCCTCGAGGAACGCCGCCGTGTCCGCTCCCGCGACCACGAATCCCTCGGCGATCTCCGAAACGCCCCTTGACCGCCCCTCCCAATAGAGCGAATAGAGCGTCCTGCCGGTGGACAGATCCGTCAGCGTACCGTCGGGCTCGGCCATGACATGCCACCCGTCCCCATACCCTGGATAGGACGCCGTGAGGTTCTCCGGCAGGCCGAGCCTGACCGTGATCTCGGCCGCTTCCTCCGGATAGAGGTAGATGATCGGCTTCTTCAATACGACAACGGGGTCGATGACCGTGACCAACGACGGGTCGGCGCTCACCGTCACGCGGCATTTCAGCTTCTTCTTGCCGACCTTCGCCGTGATGACGGTCTCCCCGGGCTCCAGGGCCGTGACCAGCCCCTTCTTGTTCACCTTCGCGACGCACTTGTTTGAGCTGGACCACTTCGCCCTCTTCTTCGTGCCCTTGACCTTCAGCCTGAGCGTATCGCCGACGGTGAGCGCGGCGTCGGTCCTGTTCAGCTTCAACCTGGACGCGGCCTGCGCGGCAGGGAGAAGACCGGGCTGCGCCGGGAATATGGCCTGTACGGGCAAAACGGCGACCAGCGCAAGGCAGAGCGCAAACAGGTATTTCCGGACCATGAACGACGCCTCCTCCGTGTATGCCTTTCATACGTCCCATTATACAGCATTCGCGGGGCGGAGGCAAGCCGCGCCGACGGGCGACAAAAACGTGAGCGCATGGCGCGCGCCCAAAGCGTCAAGATTCCAAATCGCCGGTTGTTTCCGCGATTAGTGTGACAGTTCTGTGATGAACGGTGTGTTATACTGACCGCGTCAACAAAAAACAACGAACGCGGCGACATTGCCGCATCAAAGGAGGTTATCATCATGAAGAAGTTTTTCGCGCTGGCTCTGATCGCAATCCTGACCCTGACAACCACGGCCTTTGCGGCCACCTACCGCTATGACGGCGACGACATCGTGTTCAACTACGACGAGAACATCTTCGAGATCGTCGAGGATGACCACACCGACGACGAGGACACCGTCGTGCTGGCCGCGAAGGACAAGAGCTGGGGCCAGACCTACGTCCGCGTCTATGTGGCCGAGCTGGAGGACGGCGAGAAGTTCCCGACCATGGAGGATTTCGCCGCAATGCCCGACACCACCGTCGAACAGATGGAAACCTGGGCCGGCTTCAAAAATGTGTTCACCTACACGCTGGAGAATGACGACGACACCACCCAGACCTTCTTCATCGCGCCCGTGTACGACGACGACGGCGAGATCGATGACAGCCTGACCGTAGAGATCGGCGTCACGAAGCTGGACGACGACAAGGCCATGCTCAGGGACGACGCCATCAGCGAAATCGTGAACACGCTGAAGGTGGACGACTGATTGATATAATAATCCGATAGGAGGCCATCGACATGAAACGCACCGTTCTTCGCATCGCAACACTGACCCTGATACTGGCGCTGTGCGCCGCTTCCGCCCTGGCCGAACCGCTGTCCGGCGGCTGGCAGAACGTGCCCTGTGAGGCCGCCGAGCTGCCCGAGGACGCGCAGGCCGCCTTCGACAAGGCGCTGGACGGGCTGGTGGGGGCCCAATACACCCCCGTCACGCTGCTGTCCACGCAGGTCGTCGCCGGCATGAATTACTGCATACTCTGCCAGATCACGCCGGTGGTGCCGGACGCCGTGCCGACCTGGGCGCTGGTCTACATCTATGCCGATTTGCAGGGCAACGCGGAGATCACGAACGTCTACGATCTGTACATCGACCGGCACAGCACGCCGGCGGACTGAGTCCTTCGTCCGTGAAGGCACGCTCGCTGCCGACCGGAAACACACTCTAAGGAAATACCGCACAATACGGCGGCACATCTGGCGGTGCCTTTTCCGACATCTGCTGCTTGCAGATTTCTCGATTTACCGCCAGTAAACCTTCGAA
>CADASI010000135.1 GCA_902790525.1 uncultured Eubacteriales bacterium | reverse complement strand
TTCTTCATGTTGTACTCCTTTCGGTTCACAGGAATGAGTTCTCCCGAACGCATTTCTCATAGACATCACGGATGATGCCTATGCTGATCCGCGCCCGGTCGTTCTCAAATTCGTGGTGGTTATCGCAGTAGGTATTATAATACTTGATGTCCTCAAAGACATTGCGAAAGTGTTCCTCGGAGTGCTTCTCTTCCCGGCGCACTTCATCGGCAAAGCGCAGGATGCGACGCCGGGCGTCGAGCGCCTTATCCTTTGCCCGTGTCATATCCTGCCGCCTGTCGTGCTCCTCCAGCTCCGAAAGTCTGTCGTGGATGGTGCCGAGTTTGGTCATGACCTCGCCATTGATGGCTTTCCCGACATGATGTCCCAGCCAACCGAAAAAGCGACTGAACAAGCCGCCGATCCACGACCAGGGATTGATCTTGATAGGCGCGATTTGCAGGATGGTGAACACAATCAGCATCACGATCCCGCATCGTCCCAGCACTTCACCCGCGCCCAGAGTGGAGATGAGATTGGACACGCTCAAAACAGACCACCCCTTTCATCCATCGCCATGACCAGGAAGATCAGGGCAATGACAAGAATTATCGTCCAAGGCATTTATACAACCACCTTCCGGCAATAAGGCCTATGATGAGACCCACAGCGGCTATGGGCCAGTTGCGCATGATGGCGCAGATGATGATATCCGCCCGGGCGACGGCAATCTGAATCTGTTTCTCCATCATGCGGCCAACCCCGGCTTGCGGAAGATGAAGAACTGTTTCCGCTCCTTCTCAAACTTGCCGAGTTTCTGCTTCTTTCTGGTGCTGGAAGCGGGGTCATTCGCGTACATGTACACGTCATCGCACTTCCACAGGCAGATGTAATGCCCGCCCTTCGTCCAGTAGCCCGGCCCCATGGAGGCCACGACGAACGCGCCCTCCTTGATTGCCGCCTTGACCGTAGCCATGGACTTTGTTTGAACGAAACCGGTGTAGCCGTAAGCCTTGGCGATGGATTTGAAGAATCCCCAGGCGGTGCCGGAGTTCGCCGTCCGGAAGCCGTGATCGAGCGCGTACTTGCACATCTCCACAGGGGTGATCTTCGAGTTGATCCACGTCGCCATGATGTCGGACATCGACGTCGGGCCGCAGCCGGAGGAGCCTATGGTCTGCTTCTTGCTGCCGGTGGCCGTGTACGGCTTGGACTTCCACCGCTTGTCGTACTGCTTGTAATCCACGGGCTGCACGGTGTTCGTGCCGCTGGTGGCCTTGGGCGCGGTGGTAGTGACCTTGGGCGTGGTGGTCGTGGTCTTGCCGGTCTTCTTGTAGCTGCACCCCCAGAGGGCCAGCCAGTCGTTGCGCTTGATGTTGCCGGTCTGTTCCAGCCCTGCGGTGGCCTGGAATGCCAGCACGTTCGCACGGGTGTTCTTGCCGTACTGCCCGTCAATGGAGCTGCTGACGAGCGCCTGCACCGCCATGACGTAGATGCTGCCGGAATAGTCCCCATACAGGACGTCCGGCAGGGTGTTCGCAAACGCGGTCAGCGTGGCGGGACCTGCGATGCCGTCCTCTTTCAGTCCCTTGCTCTTCTGAAAGGCTTTGACGGCCTTTTTCGTGTTCGACGTGAAGGTCTGGTAGCATCCCAGCCCGAGCAGCAGATTCAGCGCACGCACGGCCTGCTTGCCGTTGCTCTTACTGCCCTTTTTCAGCGTCATCCGACGTCACCTCCACCAGCTTGCCGTCGACCATGACCATCACGGTATCATGCTCGACGGCCTCCTCATACTCCGGCTCCAGCTCCGGCTTGATAAGCCGTTCTTTGAGCCATGCGATCATTCCCATTTAATCACCTCTCTGCTTTATGTCTGATACGCCGTGCCAGGCGCTATGGCCTCGGCGCTCTCGCACCAGGCGTAGTAGCGTGCGCGGATATCATCTTCCATTGCGTCCCATGGATCGACGCCGCGCACGACCATTCTCACGCCCTCAAACGGCATCAGGTACACATCCGCCGTCCCATCGTCCCGGTATTCAACGGCATAGAAAAGCCGCCCGGTTCTGGGCGGCGCATCAGCCCTGTTCATGCTGTTCACCTTGTCGGTGCTACTCGTCGATCAAATCTTCCCGGCCACGGGCAATGAGCTCGGCCCGCACCGCCTCTTTCAGCTTTGCCGGGGTCTGGTGAAAGGCGCGTCTGCCCTCCACGATGGCGTCGGCCCAAAACTTGACCATGTCGCGTCCTCCTTACTCGTCGATGAGGTCTTCGCATCCGGCGTCGATGAGGATTTCCCTCACCGCGTCCTTCAGCTTCGCCGGTACCTGGGAGAAGGTCTTCTTCCCGTTGATAATCTGGATTGCCCAAAGCATAGCCAGCATGGTAACACTCTCCTTTCCATAGATGATGCGAAATAAAAGCAAGATCAGCTTATCCATAGATGATCTCGCTCATTTCCAGTATGCACTCCGTGAGCATGCTGTTGGATTCCAGCAGCTCGCGGATGGTCTTGTCCGCCTCGCTTTCCTCGTTGAACGCGAACCAATACCGCCCGTCGATGCTCGCGCACTCGACCAGGATCGCGTCGTGGTATTCCCGGTTGCCGTCCTCACTCTCGACGATCACGGTGGACAGGTCGGCAGGAAACGCGGGCTTGTTGGCTGTGATATAGCAATCGCCATTCTTTTCCACGGCCAGCTCCGTGCCGTCCGCAAAGATAATCAATGCTTCCATGATAGCTCCTTTCCGAAAAGCGCCCTGTAATGCGCTTTCATGTGTCGAATTTGCTGCTTCGACATAAGCCGATGATAGTCACCCATCCAGCTTTTTGCCGATTGTTCCACGTCCTCGTAGGTCATTCTGCCTGCTTCGATCAGGTGCTTGTAGGCTTTCAGCCTCCGGCGTTCCCGCGTCACGGATGCGGGATTGATGCGCTTGACAACCTTCCCACTGGCGGTCAGACTGTACTTGATCTGGAGAAACTTGTACGTGTCCCGCAGCCGGGCAATGTGCGTTTTATGCGCATTGATGAACAGGCCCAGGCCCTCGGCCTGCTCCTTGATCCCGGCAATGATGCTTCGCAATTCCTCCCGATCCTCGCAGATGATATACATATCGTCCATGTAGCGCCCGTAATACTTGCAGCCCCGGACGATCTTCACATAGTTATCTATCCGCGTCGGATAGAATATGCCTATGTCCTGCGATACCTGATCTCCAATATCAACGCTTTTCGGCATGAACTTCTCGCCTGTCCGCGCCTCTACGGGGATATGCTCGTAATACCAAACGGAATTAAATTTTTCATCCATGCAACGGGCGTATTCTTCCCGCGTCATGTATGAAACATCGACCTCAAACGTAGTCAGTATTTCGTCCAGCAGCCAGCCCGCTTCCTCCGAGAGAAGCGGCAGCACCATTTCCCGGATTCTGTCGTGCCGGATATTGTCGTAATACTTGGACAGATCGACAAAGGCGATAAAGCCCGCGTTGCTCCTGTGGGCCAGCCAGTAGTTATGTAGATCACGCTCAAACATCCTGCGGGCGAAGGTCAGGCCCTTCCCGGTCTGCGAAGCGCCGTTGTTGTGGATCAGGTACGGTTGCAGCGCGTCGGACAATTCCCCGTCGCATAGGGCGTGGCGTATTACGCGGTCACGCATACGCGCTCCATGGATATGCCGGACTTTGCCACGCTCGTTCAGGGTAAACTCCGTGCCTGGAGACGTGCGATAAGTCCGGGTTTCGATTTCCTGCTTCAATCTCACGATCTCGCTCAGGAAGTCGATTTCAAACCGCTGCGGCTCCTCTTTCCATGCGCTGCCCTTCATGGAGGCAAGGAAAGCCTGGTACAGCAGATTCAGGTCTGTCAATCCGCTCATAGTCAGATGGTGCGTGCTTCCTCGACGGATTAAACCCCGGCTATCGGCTCGACGTATCTTGCCGCATAGGGTGAACCGGCACGCACGGCTCCGCTTTCGCGCTGTCTTTTAGACCCTTTGCAGGATCATGGATGGCCTTTCCTTTCGGGAGGCGCTTGCCTATCGTGAGGACTTATTTGCGCGTCCAAAATCCGGGCGAACGCCATTAGAGTTGGAGGCGTTGTTGTAGTTCGCATTGCCGTTGCTGTTCACATTGGCAAAGTTCGTCGCGGACGCAACATCCCGCAACCACCAGTTCGCACGCTCAAAGGCCACCCTATTGCTTGTCAGCCGCCCGCTGCTCGACCCGGCCAACGCGCCGGATGATCGCGGCTATGCTGTCAAACAGTCTCGTAATCTCGCCGTCCAAGGGGCGCGGCTTCTTCTCGCCCTTCTCCGGCTTCGGGTTTATCAGCCGATTGTCGGCCTGGCGGACACCTTTCATAAGGGCTATCTGCTCGTCAATCAGGACGGCGAATCGCTCAAACTTGTTAATGTCCACAGGCAAGGTGCGGATCACATAGTTCAATTCCTGTTTCAGCGAATAGCACAAGCCGATTGCCCGGTTCATGTGCCAGCGCCGCGTCAGAAACTCAAGCATTTTCGCGGGCGTTTCGGATGGATAGATCGAATTGCCCACGGTAAACTCCCGTTCTATGTCCCGCATCAGGTCGATAACGGCCCGGCCCTCCTCGTCCACATACCAGCGTTTGAAGCTCTCGTTCTTGCGCTCCCATCGTGCGCATATATCCGCGATATTTGCATCATGCAGATGGGCCGCCCGGTAATGTTCCATCTTCACCCGGTATTTCTCCTCCGAGAAGCCGAAGTCGTTTAATACCAGGGCCGTGACCTCTGACCGCAGCTTGTAGAAATGGTGCTGCGCCTCAAATCGGCTTTGCTGCCTCTTGCCCTTCGGTACGCTCATATCGCAATCCTCCGTTACCCCGCCCACGAGGGGCGGGGATTAAAGATTCCGCTACGCTCGGATTCCGAAAGCCGGGCGAACGCCATAAGAGTAGGAGGCGTTGTAGTAGTGCGCACCGCCGCTGCCGGTCACATAGGCAAAGTTCGTCGCGGACGCAACATCCCGCAACCACCAGCCCGCACGGTTGCAGATGCGAGCGTGGTCATGCCGGAACAGCGGGAGCTGGGCCGTGTCGATGCTATAGAAGTTCGGAATGTTGGTTCCGTGCTGGACGTTGTGGAAGATGTCACAGCCGTACACCATGCGTTCCGTCATCAGCTCGAACGTGGAATCATACCACGTTCCGGCGGATTCATATCCGTTAGTCACAGCGTTTTGCAGATGCTCCCTGTGACTGAGGATGTGGGCGCTACCAAACGCGCTCTCGATGGCGCTCTTCGCGGTGGCCTTACCGGTGTTGCTGTTCGCGCCGGTGTAGTAATTACTGCCGATATACGCGCCAGTCGTGGAGTCCGAGTTGTTCATCTTGCAAGTTGCGAGATTTGTATCCGGCACGATCACGACATGGTGCGTAGTACATTCGGTGTCGCCGTGGTTCAGCCAGTAGTCGAACGCCGCAATGCGCCAGGTGACGCCGTTGATTACCCAATAGTCGCCGATGAACATATCATCGAAGGTTCCGGCAGAAATCGCCGCATACTGTTCATCGGTGACATGATCGCCCAGATACTTCCCGCGATATATGGAGTTGTGGAAACCTGCCGTGCCGGTGACGGTGTTGGCGTAGAAAATGATTTTGTCCGGGTCTTCCAGCAGCGCCGCAAAAACCTTGCTCATCAGGCCCTTGTTTGCGCTGGTCGCCAGCTTGATGAAGCCGTTCTCGATGGCCTCGGCGTCGGGGGCAAGGAAGCCGCGCTGGGTGGTTGTGACCAGGCCGGGCGCAAAGCTGTTGAGTGCGGCGATCAGGGCAAGCGCGTCGTCGTGCGTCATTGGGTAAAAAGGGGTGTCGGGGGTACTCATGTGCCATATCCTCCTTTACTCGCCCTCGTAGGGCA
>CADASI010000134.1 GCA_902790525.1 uncultured Eubacteriales bacterium | reverse complement strand
GCCTGCGGAAAATCGCCTTGAAATGCAGCCAAATCCGCTCGAAACTGCATCTCCCGGCATTTAGAAACACACTCTAGGAATGAGGAATTAGGAATTATAGAACAAATCCCGCAGGGAATTGCACCGCAATTCCTCATTCCTAACTCCTCATTCCTAACTCCTCATTCCTAATTCAATTATACCACCTGTCCCCCTTTTTGCATAGCGCAAATTCCCCGCCTCATCCCAAAGATTTAACACCGAATTGTTGCACGGGGGTGGGGGATTGTGTTATAATTCTTCGGTAAAACGCACTTTTGCCGATTCGCGCGGCGGTTGACCGTAGTGCGGGCGCTCATGTGTCCGCTCATGGTGCCTCGCGGAGTTGAAGCAAGAGGTGGAAAAAACAAGGAGGGAAACCCACAATGGCAGTCATTTCCATGAAGCAGCTGCTGGAGGCCGGCGTACACTTCGGCCATCAGACCCGCCGCTGGAACCCGAAGATGGCCCCGTACATCTTCACCGAGCGCAACGGCATCTACATCATCGACCTGCAGAAGACCGTTCGCAAGATCGACGAGGCGTACATGTTCGTGCGCGACATCGCGATGGAGGGCAAGTCCGTGCTGTTCGTCGGCACCAAGAAGCAGGCCCAGGAGTCCATCGAGACCGAAGCCAAGCGCTGCGGCATGTTCTACGTCAACAACCGCTGGCTGGGCGGCACGCTGACCAACTTCCGCACCATGCAGACCCGCATCAAGCGTTTGAACGACATCGACGCGATGGAGAAGAACGGCCAGTTCGACGTCCTGCCCAAGAAGGAAGTCATCAAGCTGTGCGCCGAGCGCGAGAAGCTTTTGAAGAACCTGGGCGGCATCCGCGAGATGAAGAAGCTCCCCGGCGCGCTGTTCATCGTCGATCCCCGCAAGGAGCGCATCGCCGTGGCCGAGGCCCGCAACCTGGGCATCCCGATCGTGGCCATCGTCGACACCAACTGCGACCCCGATGAGATCGATTACGTCATCCCCGGCAACGACGACGCCATCCGCGCGGTCAAGCTGATCGCCGGCAAGCTGGCCGACGCCGTGCTCGAGGGCAAGCAGGGCGAGCAGACCGAGGACGAGCCCGCGCCCGCCGCCGAGGCCGCCGCCGAATAAGCAACATACTGGGAGGAATAGAAATGCCTAATTTTTCCGCTAAGGACGTTATGGATCTGCGCGGCCGCACCGGCTGTGGCATGATGGATTGCAAGAAGGCCCTGACCGAGTGCGAGGGCGACATCGAAAAGGCCATCGACTACCTGCGCGAAAAGGGCCTGGCCAAGGCCGCCAAGAAGCAGAGTCGCATCGCCGCCGAGGGCATCGTGGGCAGCTACATCTGCGACAAGTGCGGCACCGGCGCCATCGTCGAGGTCAACTGCGAGACCGACTTCGTGGCCAACACCCCCGAGTTCAAGGAGATGGTCACCGGCATCGCCAAGCAGATCATCGCCGGCAATCCCGCCGACGTCGAGGCGCTGCTGGCGCAGAAGTACCTGGACACCGACCAGACCGTGTCCGACGTGGTCACCGAGAAGACCGCCAAGATCGGCGAGAAGATCTCCATCCGCCGCTTCGCCCGCTATGAGTGCGGCGAGAACGGCTATGTGGACAGCTACATCCACATGGGCGGCAAGGTCGGCGTGCTGGTGAAGGCCGAGGTCCCCGAGGTCAACGACGCCGTCAAGGAAGTGCTGCACGACGTGGCGCTGCAGATCGCCGCGGCCTCCCCCGTGGCCCCCGAGTACGTGACCCGCGATCAGGTCAACCCCGAGCACCTGAACCACGAGACCGAGATCCTGGCCGCGCAGGCCCGCAACGAGGGCAAGCCCGAGAAGATCATCGAGAAGATGGTGCAGGGCCGCATCAACAAGTTCTACCAGGAGGTCTGCCTGGTGGAGCAGGTGTTCGTCAAGGACGGCGAGACCCCCGTCGGCAAGATGATCGAGAAGCGCGCGCCCGGCATGAAGATCGTCGCGTTCACCCGCTATAAGATGGGCGACGGCCTGGAGAAGAAGGTCTCCGACCTGGCCGCCGAGGTCGCCGAGCAGATCGGCAAGAAGTAATTCAAAACCGGAAAGGGAACGTGTGCAGCGCGTTCCCTTTTTTTCAAAGGAGCATACCATGTACAAACGCATCATCCTCAAGCTCTCCGGCGAGACGCTGGCCCCGGAAAAGGTCTCCGAGCGCAACGCCTCCAACAGCTTTGACGCGGCCCGGGTGGACCGCGCGGCGAAGGCCATCGTCGCGCTGCACGACATGGGCGTGCAGGTGGGCGTGGTGATGGGCGGCGGCAACATCTGGCGCGGCCGCTTCACCGCGGAGATGAACCCCGTGCTGGCCGATCAGATGGGCATGCTGGCCACCATCATCAACGCCCTGGCCGTGCAGGACGCCATACTGCGCCTGGGCTGCGGCGCGGTGGTGTTCACCGCCCAGGAGATGACCCGCATCGCGGATTTGTACCGCGCCGACCGGGCCATCGAGGCCATGGAGCGCGGCGACATCGTGCTGCTCTCCGGCGGCACCGGCCATCCCTTCTTCACCACCGACACCGGCGCGGCGCTGCGGGCGGCGGAGCTCAGGGCCGACGCGGTGTTCAAGGGCACCACGGTGGACGGCGTGTACGATTCCGACCCCCACAAGAACCCCGACGCCAAGCTGATCCGCGACATCACCTACCGCGAGACCATCGAGCGCGGGCTGAGGGTCATGGACACCGCCGCCTTCCAGCTCTGCCTCGACCAGCACATCCCCTGCATCCGCATCTTCAACATGGACGATCTGGACAACATCCTCCGGGTTGCGCGGGGCGAGGCCATCGGCACGGTGGTGCACGAGTGACAACGATATAATACTAATTTCAGTCTAAAAATCAACCATCCTGCGGTGGCTTTTCCGCCATGGCTTCGTTGTCGGCCCTTGACTCCTTGACTTGCCGCCAGCAAGCCTGCGGACCTCCGCCTT
The DNA here is from genome assembly GCA_902790525.1 of uncultured Eubacteriales bacterium. Classification (GTDB taxonomy): domain Bacteria; phylum Bacillota; class Clostridia; order Christensenellales; family Aristaeellaceae; genus UBA2862. Next base: position 13,399 of record CADASI010000134.1, on the reverse strand, counting down.
GCCATGACAAAAAATCCCCTCGCAGTCTGTCTAACTTTTAGACTGAAATTAGTATAAAAAAAACCGCCGCGGGCGTTTCATGCGCGCCCGCGGCGGTTTTTATATGTTCAGTTGGAAACCGTAAACGTCAGGCTGTCCTTCTTCTTGCCCCGCACGGCGGTGACGGTGATGGTGACCTTGCCCGATCGGAGGAAGGTGACCACGCCGTCCTTCACCGTGGCGATTTTTTTGTTTGAGGTCTTCCACTTGAAGCCGCCGGGGTCGCTGCCCTCGGGGACCGCCGGGGTCAGCGTGACGACGTCGCCCTTCTTCACGGAGGTGACGGCCAGGTCCAGCACGACATTGGTGGGGAAGGTGGGATCGATCACGGTCAGGCTCAGGGTGCGCTTTTGCCGGCCCACCTTGAAGGTGATCTTGGTGTTGCCCGCGCCCGCGGTGGTGACGATGCCGTTTTTGTCCACCGTGGCGACCTTCTTTTTGGAGGACTTGAAGGCGTACCCCGCCCCCGCGCCCGGGTTGATCTGGAAGGTCGCGCCGATCAGCACGCTGGCCTTGGTGTAGTCCTTGGTGGCGGCGATCAGCTCGTAGCCGGGGGTGGGGGTGAAGGGCGTGTCGGCCTTGGCGATTTTAGCCTTCCGGTCGCAGTTGATCTTTCCCTTGCCGCGCAGGGGCACGACGCACTTGTAGGCCTTCGGCTGCTTTTTGAGCGTGGTGGTCTTCTGCTTGCCGTTTACGATGATGAAATACTTGACGCGGTTATCCTTGTACCTGCCGTTCCTGCTGACGTAGATCTTGCGGATGCCGTTGCCGTAGCACGTCACGTAGGCGACCTTGGGGCAGCCCCGCAGGTTCAACGCGGTCAGCTGGTTGTACCGGCAGTTGACGACCTCCAGCACGGGCAGCTTGCCGAAGGTCAGCGTGGTCAGGCTGTTCTGCTCGCAGTGGAGCGTCCGCAGGCCGGGGTTGCCGCTGACGTCCAGGCTGGTAAGCCCCACGCCCGAGCACTGGAGATCGGCCAGGTTGGGGAAGTATTTGATGCCCTCCAGCGTCTGAACGGTGTAATAGGGGGCGTAATCCTCGCCCTCCAGGGCGTTCGCGCCGTCGGCCACGTCCGCCTTGGGCGTCGCGCTGTTGAGCTGTATGGACACCACGGCGTTTCTCTCCGCCTCGGACAGCGCGCCGTTGCCGTCCTGATCGACGCACCCCAGCGGCGTGCCATGGGTCAGATAGTCCCGGAACCCGGCGTCCGGGAAGTGGGCCTCGTCGATGGGGATCTCCCCCTCGGCCTCCATGCGCTTCGCCGAGGCGTCGGGAGCTTCCTCGACGACCGCCGCGTCCGCCTCCGCCTGGGGCGCGGGCGACTCCGCCGCGGCCTCCTCCCCGGCGACGTCCTCCGGCAGCTCCGCCCCGGCCTGCGCCTCATAGTCCGGCAATTCGTCGGACCCGGCCTCCGGCGCGTCGTCGTCGATATCGTCCAGGACGATGTCGCACGCCTCCGCCACGACGGCGTCCACCGCCTCCGGGATCGTGACCGCCTCGGGGACATCCTCGGCCTCGGCGGGGGCATCCTCCGTGGTTTCTTCGACCGTGGCGTCCTCGGCCGGCATTTCATCGGTCGTCGCGTCGTCGGTCGGAATATCGTCGGTCGTCGCGTCGTCGGTCGGCGCGTCGACGGCCCCGGTCTCGACGGCGAAGTCCGCGTCTTCGGGCGCCGCCTCCGCCGTCGCCGCGGGGATCGTCAGCAGCGCCGCGATCAGCAGCGCCGACAGCCACCTTGCGATATGCCTCTTCATCCCGCATCCCTCCGATCCTTGCTGTTAACATTATAGACCGGTATGGAGGGATTAGTCAAGCGCAAAGGCGGGGTACGCCCCATGGGGCGTCCGCGGACGCGCCGTGGCGCGTCCCTACGAACGAATGTCACCTTTTTGAAATGATCTCTTCATTCATGCGTAAGCCCTGCGGGGTGACTGCCTCAGTCCGCGTCCCCGGGCTGGAGATGTCCGTCCACGGCGATGGTCGCCACCCTCAGGGGCACGGCCTTGCCGCTGTTTTTGACGGCCTCCCGGACGGCATACTCCAGCCCGCCGCAGCAGGGCACCTCCATGCGCGCGACGGTGATCGAGCGCACGTCGTTTTCGGCGAGTATGTCCGTCAGCTTTTCGGAGTAATCCACCCGGTCCAGCTTGGGGCAGCCCACCAGGCACACCCGGCCGCGAATGAAATCCCCGTGGAAGCTGGCGTAGGCGTAGGCCGTGCAGTCCGCGGCCACCAGCAGGTCTGCGCCGTCCAGCCACGGGGCCTTCGGCGGCACCAGCTTGATCTGCACCGGCCAGGTGCGCAGCTGGCTGGGCATGCTGACGCCAGAGGCGCCGGCCGGGGCCGGGGGCGGGGTCATGACCCTCGGGCGGCTGCCGGGACAGCCCGCGGCGTGCGTGCGGCACTTTGCGTCCCTGGCGGCCTGCACCGCGGCGGCGTCGTAGGCCGGGGCCTCGCGTTCCTCAAAGCGTATGGCGTCGGCGGGGCAGGCGGGCAGGCAGTCGCCCAGGCCGTCGCAGTAGTCCTCCCGCACCAGCTTCGCCTTGCCGTTGACCATGGCGATGGCCCCCTCGTGGCACGCCTGGGCGCACGCGCCGCAGCCCGTGCATTTTTCCTCGTCGATGTGAATGATCCTGCGTATCATACCCGCGCCTCCTGTTCTCTCTGCAATCTGGCCTGTCTCTTTGCCGCGCGCTCCGCCCGGGCGCGTTCCTTTTGCGCCCGCGCGATCGCCATCATGTGTTCGTACATCTCGTCGCCCACGCACTTGCGGGCGTACTGGCACCACTGAACGCAGCTCAGCGCGTCGTTGTAGATCACCTGGCCGCAGTTTTCGCACACGGCCTCGGTGTCCACGGAGAATATCTCGATCAGGTGCCCGCACCTCGGGCAGCGCTTTTCCTCGAGGGTAGGGGTGCGGGGCTTGCCCTGGCAGCCTTCCATGATCACGCCGCGTCGCCTCCTTTTTATCACGCCATTGTTAAAACCTGTTCCTTGACTTTGTGATTCCATCATACTATACTCAAGCCGAAATGTATGTTGGAAATCCAACACGGAGGGGCGCATGGACGAATTTATTGAAGTTTTACAGAAATGCGTTCTGTTTGACGGCATCGCGCCGCGCGATCTGAAGGCCATGCTGGGCTGCCTGGGCGGCCGGGTGGCGACGTTCGACCGGGGCGAGGCGATCTTCTCCGCGCACAGCCCGGCGGATGACGTGGGCATCGTGCTCTCCGGCGCGGTGCAGATCGTGCTGGATGATTTTGACGGGAACCGCACGATACAGGACCGCGTCGAACCGGGCGGGATGTTCGGCGAAGCCTTCGCCTGCGCCGGGGTCGAGCGGCTGCCGGTGACGGTGGAGGGGGTGTGCCCCGGGCGGGCGCTGATCATCCGACTGCGCCGCATCACGGCCACCTGCACGAACGCCTGCGCGTTTCACAACCGCATGGTGATGAACCTTCTAAGGGCCATGGCGGCGAAGAACCTGCAACTGAGCCGGAAGCTGGAGATCACTTCCCGGCGCACCACCCGCGAGAAGCTGATGGCCTACCTGATGTCGCAGGCGCACGAGGCCCGCTCCAGCCGGTTCACGATCCCCTTCGACCGGCAGGCGCTGGCGGACTACCTGTGCGTGGAGCGCAGCGCGCTGTCGGCGGAGATCGGGCGGCTTCGGCGGGAGGGCGTGCTGGAGAGCGAGCGCTCGAGCTTCACGCTGCTGGGACTTGAGAACGGGGGGAGAATATGAAGGGTTATCGCAGGGCGCTGTGGCTGGTGGCGCTTTTGCTCGCCGTCTCAATGGCGTTCTACACGGGCAGCACCGAGGCCGATCCCACCGCGATACCGACGATGACCGTGCCGCCGGAGCCGGTCAGGCTGCGGTCGGTCCGCATCCGCGCCGCGGGGGACCTCATGATGCACAAAAAGCAGCTCGCCATCGCCAAGCAGAAGGACGGCAGCTACGACTTTCACCCGCAGTACGCGCTGATCGCCGATTCCCTGGCCGACGCGGACTACACCATCGCCAACCTGGAGACCACCGTGGGCAAGTACAAGAACATGGCCTACTCCGGCTTTCCGATGTTCAACGCCCCGGAGAGCTACCTGGACGCCGTGCGGGACGCCGGGGTGGACTTCCTGACCCTGGCCAACAACCACATGCTGGACCGCTACTTCGAGGGCATGGTGCACACCGTGCAGCTGGTGGACGACTACGGCTTCGACCACGGCGGCGCGTACCGCACCCCCGAGGAGCAGGCCGCGCCGGTGGTGGTGGAGGCGGGGGGCATCAAGATCGGCATGCTGTGCTACACCCAGATGACCAACGGCATGGAGCGCTTCTGCAAGACCGATCCGAAAACATACGGCATCGGCTACCTGGACAGCAAGACCTTCGCGGCGGACGTCCAGCGGGTGCGCGACGCCGGGGCCGAGGTGGTTATCGCCCTGCCCCACTGGGGCCAGGAGTATAAGCGCAAGCCCGAGCCCAACACCGTGGCGCTGGCCAGGAAGCTTGTGGCCGCCGGGGTGGACGTGGTGCTGGGCAGCCATCCCCACATGGTGCAGCCGGTGGAGTTCGTCACCGTGGAGACGGAGGACGGCCAGACCCGCACCGGGCTGGTGGCGTACAGCCTGGGCAACTTCGTCAGCAACATGGTCAAGCAGTACACCGACTCCGGCCTGCTGCTGGACTTCACCATCCGGGAGAAGCAGGAGGGCGGCTTCGAGATCACCGACGTGGGCGCGGTGCCGGTGTTCTGCTGGCGCACGGGCAACTCGATACAGGCGCTGTCCTCGCTCAAATACTACGACGAGCGCCCCAGGGGCATGGATTCCGGCCGCTACGCCCGGATGAAGGCCAGCTACCGGGAGCTCCGGGACCTGCTGGACGATTCCATCGCCATGCTGCCGGCGTGACGTAACGCAAATAGAAATGTCCCTTCACGGTCGTTACAGGCCGTGAAGGGACATTTGTTTTTCCGTTGTTATGCCGGGGACTGTCATTCGGATATCTGCGTCCGCACCCAATCGAGCATGGCTTCGGCGGCCTCAATGGCCTTCCTTGCGCTGTACTCGCTGAACCGGATATTGCTGGGATAGCGGGCCGCGGTGCCATAGGGCGTCAACTGGTCGGCCAGGTCATAATAATCATCGGAAATTCGGACAGCGTTGCGCATCTGATCCAGAAGAAGCGACAGGTCGTGCGTCCTGGGTATGCCGCCGGGGATGTTCAGATAGATGTACAGCGCCTTGAGCGCTTTTTCCGCGCATTGCTGGCACTGGTAGCAGATAATCTCCAGAGGCATTGGACGGTATTGGACGAACAGATGCTTGGACACGCCGAGGTCCTGCGCCGCAAAATCAAGCCATTGTCGATGTTCCTGCCGCGTCATAGAGCAGTATCCCCTTTCTGAACACCTCACTCTCTATGGAGTGCAGGCATTCCGTTTTTCTGGCCTCGAAGGCGCTGTTCGTCCCGACGAGGATGTCAACCGGCCGCGTTCTGGCATGTCGGATGGCGCGGTAGGCGCGCACCGTCTGCTCATAGGAATCGGGGCGCGAATCATCGACGACGATGTAGAAATCATAGTCGCTGTCCGCCCCGGGGGTGCCGTAGGCATATGAGCCGAACAGATAGACCTTCAAAGGGGAAAGCTGCTCGATGAAGCGATCCTTCAACGCCTGAATCTCATCGTTGGGCATGGATACGCCCCCCTTCCCGTGGTTCTGTCTGTATTATAAACGATTCGGAGCGATTAATCAAGCCTCGGCAAATGGCATTAAAACGGTATAAAGATGCAGAGAAAATGGGATGTTCGTTTTAATGCGACTTTAATGCCTGCGCTCAAGGCTTAATGGCATATTCATGGGAAGTCGGTTACAATGATGCTGTGGGAAACGAACGATCGACGGAGGCGCTTTATGAAGAACGTACTATTGATCGGTCTCGGGCGGTTCGGCCGGCACATGGCGCAGAAGCTGCACGATCTCAACAACCAGGTGCTCGTCATCGACAGAAACGAGCGCCGGGTCCAGGACGCGATGGGCTATGTGACCAACGCCGAGATCGCGGACGCCACCGACCCAGCGGTGATCGGGGCGTTGGGGGTTCGGGACTTCGACCTGTGCGTGGTGACCATGGGCCACGATTTACAGGCCTCGCTGGAGATCACTGCGCTCTTGAAGAAAAACGGCGCGCCCTTCGTGCTGGCGCGCGCCTCGCGGGACGCCCACGTGCAGTTTTTGCTGGCGTGCGGCGCGGACAAGGTCATCTACCCCGAAAAGCAGATGGCCGACTGGGCGGCGGTCCGCTTCGGCAGCGACCACATCTTCGACTACATCCGGCTGTCCAGCGAGCACGCCATCTACGAGACCGCGATACCGGATTCGTGGATCGGACATACGGTGGTGGACCTCGCGGTGCGGCAGCGCTACCACATCAACATCCTCGCCATTCGCAAGAACGGCCAGGTACAGCCGCTGCCCGGTCCCGGCCACCAGTTCAGCCGCGACGAGCGCATCATACTGCTGGGCGGCGAGAGGGACGTGCAGAAATTCCTGAGATTTTAACGGTCGTTGTTGAAAGGGTGGGCTGAATATGAAGAGTGTTTTCCTGGTGATCGGCTTTGTTGCGCTGCTCGTATACGGGGGCTGGCTGATGGAGCGGCTGGATAAGTATGCCTCCGGGAGCAATGACCGACACAGGGGTTCCGCGGGGCTGCGGCGGGCGGTCCGGAGGGCCTGCCGCGCGGCGGCAAGGCGCGTCGCCGCCCTGCTGCCGAAGCCGGAGCCCGCCCAAACGGCCCGCGCCGCCCGCGGCATCGACCGCCGTAAACCGCGGGCGCGCTATGCGCTGAGCGTGATGGCGGGCAATCTGTTGCGGCATAACTGAGGGGGCGCGTCGTGCGAAAAGGACTGTATCAAAGCGAATAATTATACGATTGCATGTATGGCGTAGGGGCGCCAATGCGGCGCCCGCCCGGGTACGATACGCATCGAACTTCCCGGCGGGCGGCGCATCGCCGCCCCTACGGCATGTACACAGGGGTTCGATTATCCCCGCGGACCCTAGAGTGTGTTTCTAAATGCCGGGAGATGCAGTTTCGAGTGGATTTGACTGCATTTCAAGGCGATTTCCCGTTTGACTGCATTTCAAGGCGATTTCCCGCAGGCTTAGTGGGACTAAGTCAAGGGAAAGCAACGCAGAAATGCAGTCAAAGACGCCGAAAATGCGCTTCAAGCATTTTAGAAACACACTCTAAGGGATGGCGCCGCTGCGCGTCGCGGCTACGCCACCCCCCGTTCGCTCGCAGGCTCGCGAAAGGGGTTCGATCATCCCCTCGGGTACACAAAAGAAAACCGTCACCCCGCAAGGGGGTAACGGCTTTCTTTGGAAACAAACGCTTTTTTTGATACAAAGTAACCTCGTTCAGCCGGGTAACCGCAGGTTACAGGCACCCTGTACATGGGGTTACAAACTACCAGAGGTTACAGTATCATCAGGCCGATGCTTTCTTTACGACAGCCAGTCGTATCATAAAATATTATGATGGAAATACCCCACTTACGACGACCAGACGTTGCGGGAATTCTTTTTTTATAGCGGCCCTCACAGACGCTATGGAGCAGGCCCGGGAAGAAGGTCAGCCGGTGGATGAAATTGCCCAAGCAGCCGCCGACGGCGCTGAAATCACCACGGAGATCATCAAGGCAGAGGATGGCGGCCACGAGATCATCATTGCCGCCGAGGATGAGCCCGACGATGAGCTGCTGCCGGAAACCATGGAGATTCACTACGACGTACCCGGCAGCGCCCGCAAGGCCCTGGCCAGCGCCACGGCGCATACCCCAGCTATCAGGCCGCTCCCAGCTTCGCCTACATCATCGGCGAATACACCCTGGATCGGAACGGCGTATTGACTGGCCCGCGCAATTCCCAGCTGATGCTGACGCTGGATCAGGACGGATACCGCACCAAGTAAAACGGACAACCACGATCCCGGCACGATGCCGGGTGTGGTTGTCCTTGCACTTTTACGCGACTAAACTATTTCCTTGATTTTAGGAAATCGGATGGTTATTGTTGTTCCCTCATTTGGTATGGAATTCAGATCGATTTGGGCATTGTGCTGCATTGCAGCGTGCTTGACAATTGACAATCCCAAGCCTGTTCCACCCATTTCCCGGGAACGGCCTTTATCCACCCGATAAAACCTTTCAAACACGCGATCCTGAAGTTCCGGAGCAATGCCAATGCCGGTATCGCTCACAGTCAGCAGTATTTCGTCATTATTATTCTGAATATCTACGTTGACGCTGCCAGCCTTCCTGTTGTACTTGATGGCGTTGTCACACAGGTTTTGAATCATGAGATTCAGCGATTGAGCGATTCCATTCATTGGCGCGCTTTCACCGGTGAGTGTCAGAGACACATCCAATTCAGCCGCGAACGGTTGAAGTCCGTCCACGACTTCGCGTGCGATCTGCATCAGATCGACATCTTCCCGCTCCATGTCATTTGCGCCTTCATCGAGATGGGACAGGCGAATGATGTCATCAACCAGCGTGGACATTCGACGCGCGTCGGTCAGAATCTGCTGTGAGAACGCGGGAATGTCTTCGGGCTTCACCGCGTTATTGGCGAGCAGTTCCGCATAACCGGCGATCGTGTGCAGCGGCGTTTTCAGTTCATGCGAAACATTGGCGGTGAATTCACGGCGCATCTGTTCCGCTTTTTCCTTTTCCGTAATGTCAAATATGAGCAGAACGGTTCCGGTGACGGTGTCTCCGCCGAAGATGGGGCTTACATTGATTTGATAGTTGCCCGCGTCGCTGGTAAAGGGCTTCTCCACATGTTCGCCGCTCCTGGCACGCTGCAGAATGTCCTGCAATTCGTAAGTGTTGTTGAACAACAGGATATCCTTCCCGACGCAGTAGGGGGTCGCTTTCAATATTCTGCGAGCGGACGCGTTGATGCTCAGAATGGAACCCTTTTCATCGAGCAGGATGATTCCTTCGCTCATATGACTGGTTGCCGCCTCAAATTCATCCCGCTTCCTCTGCAGGTCTGAACGCTGAATGGAGATCTGCCGCTGCTGCAAGTTCAGCCTTTTGACCAGCGGGGCCAGTTCCTCATAGACGAGTTTCTCGTCAGGATGGTCAAGATCCATTTCATTCAGGGGCTTGACGATTCGTTTTGAGAGTTTCCAGGCAAGGTAGAATGAGAGACCAAGTCCTATGGCAAGAACGATAAGGATCGGCTGCATCGATCCGAGCAAAAGCGTCAGCACCGAATACTGCGTGTCGGCGATCCTGATCACGCTTCCGTCGTCGAGCGCAGTGGCGACATAGACGTACCGCTCGGTGAGCGTTTTGGAATAGCGACTGCTCTCACCCTCGCCGGTCGTCATCGCTTCCCGGACTTCCTCGCGCTCCAGATGATTCTCCATGTGATCGGCATTCGCCTCGTTATCGAACAGAACCTCTCCGTCCGATTGAATCCATGTGATACGGCAGCCGTCAAAGCTGAAATCATCAAAGAATGAATTCCCGTTGAGCTCCACCCCACGGGCGGTCATGCCTGCCAGTTCTTTCATCTGTTTCAGATGAACAGCCGAAAAGTAATTGTACAACAGTTCCATGATCAGCGCGAGTGAGCATAAAAATACCACCACGGCCACGGTGCAGATTGCCTTGTAGATTCTGTGCGTCATCTTTTACCTCCCAGTTTGTATCCGACGCCACGAACGGTCTCGATCAATCCGGCGCATTCGCCGAGTTTTGAACGGAGTGTACCGATGTGCACGTCTACCAGATGCGGCTTCCGTATCCCACGCAGAGCCCGTTGGAGGTCGCCCAGGCCGGGAGGCTGCTCTTTAGCAACCGCTACAGATGGAACAGCGATGTTCGCGCCATCACCATCCGGGCCATAAACCTGATCGACAGCGACCAGCCCATGCAGATGGACATGTTTGGAGACTGGGATGCCCGGCTGAAGCAGCAGCGTCTGGATGATTGCATCGACCAGATTCGAGGGCGGTTTGGCAACCGTTCCATCGTGGCCGCTTCCCTCCTCGACACCTTGCCCATACCGGATGACGACCGCGACATGGTGCGCATGCCGGGTCTGATATATGCCTGAGGACATCACCCAGGTCATGCAGGCGCACGTGGCGATGAAATACACGCTCGACACTGTACTCGTCGTGAGGACGACGATCTGAACAAAAGGAGTTGGATAATGACGGAACGCAAAAGGGAAACCCTTACCCCCACTGAAGGGAAGGTGATGGTGTCAATGGAGGACGCCACCATGATCAGGAAGGTGCACAAGATACTGGCTGCGGGAAAAAACGTAGAGATTCGGAACGACAAGGACGGCAAGCATTCAAAAGGTGCCCCGGCCTGACGGAGATTTGGGAGCGTCCCTTCCAGGCGAAATACAGCGTGGCGGACGGCGAGCTGATCCTGCGGCTGCGTCACACCGACGAAGGCGTGGAGATCGCTGCCGACCTGCTGGAGAACACGAAGTAAACACACAGTCCTGGACGATTTGAAAGCGGTTCAGCCGAGCGCTGGCCGCTTTTTTCTTTGCCGCACGTGGCCGCGACGTTGCCCCTGTCGCGGGCTTTCCCCGGCAGGTTGGGCAAACCCTCGACCGCGCCGTAAGGCGGGCACGTGGGGCCAGCGTGGGCGAATTCCGGAAAACGCCTGTGAGACGAGAGGCCGCTCCCGATTCGGAAGCGGCTGTGTTTCGTTGCGGGCCCCGGAGCGTCAGTCCCCGTTGTCCTGTGCGTCGAACTCCATCATGATTTCATAGATTTCCCGCGGGTCAGCATCGATGCCGTCCTCGCGCTTCAGGTCATCCGCGAGGCTGATGGCGTCCTCCATCGTCCATTGGATGTGCTGGCCGTCCACCTGTATCGGGCCGTAGACTTCGCCCAGCAGGAAGGCGGGCAGGTCGAATGTGCCGTCAAGATTCAGGAGCTCAGGGTTCATCATGGTGTGCGCCTCCTTCCGTTTCCGCCGTTCAGGCCGTGACGGCCTGGCGGATGTGCCGGACGATTCTGTAGCTGATGAGCGCTCCGGTGACGCTGTAGTTTCCCAGCGCCTCGGCCCGGCGGACACACGCTTCCGCCTCTGCCATTGTCCTGAACTCCCGGCTGTACGGGAGCCACCTGCGGGCTGTTTCCTTGCAGTATACCTGAAATGTAGTCATGTGTCAAACCTCCCTGATTCAATAGTGTGCGGCTTTCCGCGACGCTCCCCGTTCCGGAGCGTTTCGGCCCGTGGCCGGCGGGCCTCGTCGGGCGGACGGCGGTGCGCCGCGCCCCGGGTCACTTCCCGAGACGCGACATGCCGTATCGATTGTTTTCGATTATAGACAATGTTGGCCTCGACCCATTTCAGCAAAACCCTGACGTAACATTCGAATAGTTCAGTTCCATTTTTCATGATATCCCTATAAATACTGTAATGCGTATCCGTCCCCCTTAGAGAGAAGTTTTTATCATAGCGATGAATATAAGAGAGCAAAGAAGACTCTACTGTCGCCTGGAGATTCCGGGAATTGAAATCAATGATTCCAAGGATTTCTACAGCTCCAGTATTCCAGTTATTCACAAGCCAGCCTTTATGAATGCCAAGGATCCCCAGGTGATACAATGCTTTTTCGAACATGTCCTTGTTTTCATCTGGCGTGGGTCGAATGATCGTTGCGCCATTGATCAATTCACCAATGATTCTTCGCATGACAGACAATTCAGCATCAATGCCTTGATTGTTTATTCCCCACAAGAAGAAAATGGGGTTGAGATCTGCGGTGAATTGTCTAGCTATCTCTTGTGCCTCTTCAACAGGCGTATCACTTGCAAAAAGGCGCTCTAGTTGCTCTCTATTGATGCCTTCCTTGCTGTAAATGATATAGCAGTCGGATTGGGCTTTTTCTTTGTCGCCATCTCTACCGGCTCTTCCGGCTTCCTGATAGAACGATTCGCATGACCAAGGCATCGTGTAGTGGATCGTATAGCGGACATTTTTCTTGTTAATCCCCATGCCAAATGCCTTTGTTGTTATCAACAAAGGTGTCTCATTACGAATAAAAGCATTTTGAACTGCCTCTTTCGCGCCTTTCCCCCTATCTTTGTCCAGCTTTCCGTGATAGCAAGCCTTAATATAACCTTCTCGCGCAAGCGAACTCTGTAGTTCGTCCGAAAGTCTTTCACACCCAGAGTATATATGCTTTCCCTTCGCGGTCACCGTAAAAACGAGGCCACAGATGCTGTTTTCTCCGTTCGGTTGGAGAACGTTGGTATTGTACTTATTGTTCAATTCATGAATGATGTCAATAAGTTTACCACTATGATTGTTCGGCGCGGTTTCAATGATATGGAAATGAAGCTCTGGCCTTGTCATGTTGTATGTTGCTGCAACACCAGATGCATCAATCTGAAACTCACGCTGTATATCATCCAATACGAACTGACTCGCTGTTGCAGTTAATCCTATTAGGACAGCATCAGGGCAACAATTCCTGATAGTATCACAAAGCACCAAATACGAGGTTCTGAAGTCATGTCCCCATTCCGAAAGGCAATGTACCTCGTCAAGCACAGCATAAGAAACGGTCTTGTTTTGGCTGATGTTCGTCAGGCTGTTTCTGAACCGCTCACTTTGGAATCGTTCTGGAGAAATCCAGAGTATCTGGTATCTGCCTTCACCGAACCGCTCGATTTCTCGGCCTTTTTCAGTCCCATCTTGGGTGCTCGCGACAAAGCTTGTCCTGTCAAACCCAAAGCAGTCCAGGTTTCTCTTCTGATCGGCAATCAGCGAGATTAGTGGGGCAACCACGAGAACAATACCTGGCTGCAATATGCTGACAACCTGGTAACATAAAGACTTTCCTGCGCCTGTTGGGAGTATTCCGATTGTGGGAGTCCGAGTCAAAGCTTTTTCGATAATAGACATCTGTCCACTGCGGTATTCCTTATAGCCAAAAAGATATGACAATAGTACCTCAAGGCTTTTTTGGACGTGAACGTTGCCAATATCTTCAATGTCATAGGTGATGCAGTCGCCGGTTTGAACCTCATAGTAATCTGCAGTAACAAAGTAGTCGTTCCGAATGTACACGGTGTTTCGATTCGTGTAAGCGGCGTCGGTCCAGAACGAGTTGTAATCCAGATCAATACAGAGGGATGCTCCCGTTTCGATTAATAGAGTTGGAAACTTGGCATCAAAGCCTGCCAATGACATGATCGGCTTATACTATTCTCATTCTAAAAACGCATCAAGTATCCACTGTCTGCAAGTGATGCTGCGAACGATCTCACATGAAAGACTACGGATAGTTTCACACAAA
>CADASI010000133.1 GCA_902790525.1 uncultured Eubacteriales bacterium | reverse complement strand
TACAAGGTCAGCGGTCAGTCCATCAGCCGCTGGACCACACAGAATCATGATGAAATGCTGCGCCTGATCGTCCATACAATACGGGAAAACCCTGCGCTCATGGAGTCGAAGGTGTTTCTGGAGGAAATGCGCACGATTCTCGGCACAAACGATCTGATGATCGTGGACCGACGCGGAAACGTCGTCTCTTCCGCCTCAGGCCTTGTGAAGGATCTGAAGGACGACGTCTACGTACCGCTGTTTGAAACCTTTGATACCTCGGATATGACGCAGTTGTCCGTCCTGTCTCACGGGCAGGTCATGAAGCGTCTTTCGGAGGATAATTTGATGGACTCCGAGAGCACGGACGACGTGCAGGAAATCCTGAACCCGATCTTCTATGCGCTGGCAATAGACGATGAGAGAGCCTGCGTGATCGACGAAGAAGGAATAATGCAAATGCTCTATATGGATGTTACAGACGCCTGGGCACAGCTTCTTGACAATGAGGTGATCGGGTCGGAGGGATTTGCGTTTGTTTGGGCAAATGGAAGCAACGAGATTCTCTATTTCCTCAATTATCTCAACAAGGGCGAGGACATCGCCACCCTCGGTGTGGATACCAGCCTGATTCAGAGCGGCCAGTTTATCGAAGCGAACGTCAACGGGCAGGACATGTACCTGTATCCCGTGTATGATGAGGAAGAAGACGATTGGATCGCCTGTGCAGTGCCCATGAAAGAGCTGTCGCTGAACCGGGAGGGCACGACCGCGCTCATATGGCTGGTATTCACCATATTGTCTGTCAGCCTGGTCGTCTACGCCATACTGCTGCTTCGGCGGAAGGAAGCGGAGCCCGCGAAGAATATGCTGCACACGGAAGATGCGCGCAACAACATCAGCCGGAAACGGAAGCTTCTGGTGTTCACCGTCTTCTGCTGCATCACCTTTTTCCTGTGCTCCCTCTACCTTCAAACGCTCTACCTGATGAGTCGGTGGGCGGACGACAATACCGCACTGGTTTCCCGGATCGAGGACAGGTTGGAGTCAAATCAGTACTATTATGAAGGATTATGTGAATACTACGAGAACGGTCAGCAGATAATCACAGACCTGCTTGCCTGGTATATCGAGCAATCACCGGATATGGCGACCACCGAGGCGCTGGATAAACTCTGCGCGCTGGTGAATCGTTCCAATCTTACCATCATGGACACGGAGGGTAATGTGACGATTGCGTCCTCCTCCTATGCGCCGGAAACCTCTGGTACTCATGCGCAGACCATGATCAGCGTCAAAAGCCCGATCCGCGGGGATGACAGCCGGATTATCGCTTATGTCTGCACGGAGGAGCCATATTCCATTCTGGAGAGCATCAGGATGAGGATGGATCTGAAAGGCACCATAAATACGGTTCAGCCCGGAGAAGGCGGCTTCGCATTTGCGGTCAATTCCGATACCCGGCAGTTCTCCTGGCATCCCGACTATAGTATGATCGGCAAAAGCGCGCTGGATTATGGAATGAAAGAGAGCGATCTGCGCAATCACCTGTGTTCATTTATCCAACTGAACAGGGATACCTATTATGCGGTTTCCGGGCAGAAGGATGAAAACCTGATCTATGTGACAATCCTTAAGGAGCGTTTGCTTAAGAACCTGCTCCCTCTCACCGCGACGGAAGCCGTGGCGGCGTTGATGATCCTCCTTCTGATTGCGCTTCCCCTGTATACCCTGCCGGAACCTGCGAGACCCAAGTCCCGCAGAGCCGCACTGTCGGGCATCATCAGGCAGAAATCCGAGGAACGCAAGGCGTTTTACATTCTGTCCGCCGGAGCCGCGGTCATCGGCATCTGGTTCATTTTGTCCCAGTATGTCTCCAGCAACAGCTCACGCGAGAATATACTGCACTATGCCCTCAGCGGAAACTGGGAATACGGCATGAACTTATTCGCGCTGACCGCGTCCCTGATCCTCATATTCAAGGTCGGCCTGGGCCTGCTGTTCTTCAGGATCATGGCAGGAGTACTGTCCGAGATACTGTCTGTCCGGGCCGCGACGGGCGTCCGTATGCTCACCAGCCTCGTATCCTACGGCGGCGTGCTGTTTATCGGATACCGGTGCCTGATCTACTTCGGAATGGATCCCTCCACACTGATGGCCTCCGCCGGAATCATCTCTGTCGTCATCGGCATAGGTGCCAACAGCCTGGTCGGGGATATCATCGCGGGTGTTTTCCTCCTCATGGAGGGGAACGTCCAGGTGGGCGACATCGTCTCCATTGCGGATTTTCGCGGGCGCGTGGAGGATCTCGGCATTCGAATGACGAAGCTCTATGATATCGACAACCACGTCGTCAAGATCATCCCGAACAAAGAGGTTCAGAACGTGGTCCATATGTCGATGCGTCCGGCGTGCCTCCGACTTGAATATCAGATCACCTACGAGGAGGATCTGGAGCGCGTGGAAGCACTGCTGGTCAGGGAGCTCTCCTCGATGGAAGTCGTCGCGTCTATATGATGTTCTGCAATAACGGTATCGAGGTTCCCTTCCCGCAGCTGACCGTTCACAGCGCCTCCGAACCGCCCGCAGAGGAATAAAACCACCCGGCCCATCGTCTGGGCCGGGATAAATCTCATCTTCCGCTACCTTTTGTGTATACCGTGAATTCCATCCTGCCGTTTCTGCCAGTAAAGGGCTGCGTACATTCGGGATCCTCGTACAGATCCATGTATTCACCATGGTACTGAACGTAGCCGTCAATGCCCTCCGGTATGGTAAAGACGCAGGTCTGCTCCTCGGGCGTGCCAGAGGCAAAGACCACAGTTATTGTCCGCCTCTCGGCTGCTTCGTCAAAGGCAGGCGCAAGGGAATTGTCCAGTGCGGCCGGATCAGGGATTTCCACATCAAAGGCCACCGTTATTGTGCGCAAGGGAACCTCGCTTCCGTCTGCCAGTCGCATCGTTTCGGTACATTCCTCTATTTCAAGGCTTTCCGCATCGACGTGATACACACTAATCAGTTTCGCGCCTTCCCCGTATTCGGTTTCGAATTCATCGCCGTAGGCCGCTTTCATTACTTCCAGGTAGGCCCTGATATCATCCGCGTCCTCCTTCTCCGTCGTGACGAGCAGTTCGCCGTCCTGCTCCTGAACGGAATTCAGCGCCTCCGTTTCGTCGAAGTAAAAAAACGGCTGATAACCCTTCAGTTCCTCCGCGCACTCTTCCGGTGGCATCATCAACATTTCCAGAGCGCCGTTATCTGCCCAGTATTGAATGAAGCCTGTGGGCGTAATATAGCAGTAGTTTTTACCAAGGACGTAATAGACATGCTCTTTGTCGTAGTAGCAGTTGATCTCCACGAGCAATTCGCCCCCGGAGTAAATGCTCTCGTGCCTGTGCTGTGACGCGTGGCGCTCAAAGAGCTGTTCCGTGCTGTTCGCGGCGTCCAGTGCGCTGAGCAGGTCTTCGTCGTTTGCAGCTGCCCCTGTCGCATACGCAGCGGGTATGACCAACAGGATCATCATTATGAGTGATATCATACGCTTCAACATGGTGGTTCCTCCTTCCGTGTTCCGTCGGTTGCCAGACAATCGTAGTTTTCTGACTCCAGTTTACCACACTGGGCTGTGTCCGTCAATCGGGAAATTGCAACCCCGCCGCCATCTCCTTCCCCGCTGTAACCCTATTAACAGCCCCAGGGTGTACTACACTTATTCGGCTGCCGCAGCTGTTCCTACAGCGCCCTGTGCCTACTCAGACTGCCCTGCGTCGTCAGCACCATTGTGCCTATCCATTTGCCATCAGTAGTTCCCGGTAGTTCTCGATAGATACCAGTAGCTACTGGTAGAAGTCAATTCTATTTTCTCACAGAATCAGTTTTTGCTCAATCCACGCGCCGTCTTCCCTTCTGCGCTGGCCTTTTTACAGCTACGCTCTATTTCTACCTTGCTACTGCCGACTTCACTGTCAATTGCTTCTCTGCAATACGAAAAGACCCGGGAATGATAATAAAGCCCAATATCATCGGGATGTTGCCTGTTGACGATCTGACGGAGAGGATAGAGGAACTATTTTGACCTTCGTCGATAAGGTCATTGTGGAAGATAGCATACCGCCAGATTCTCTTAAGGTGAGTTGTGAAGAAAAAAAGGCATTGATTTCTTTGCCTCATTGATGTAGAATATCTACAATGATATTTTGCATGCTTTATAATATGGGGGGTGCGCCATGGGCAGAAACCTCAAAAAAGACGCAATCGAGATGGCGGCAAAGAACCAGAGGATCCTTGAGAACGGATTCCGCATCTTTGCGGAGAACACCATCGAGAAGGTCACGATGCTTGATGTGGCAAAGGCCGCCGGCATTGCGATCTCTTCGCTGTATCGCTATTACAGCACGAAGCCGAAGCTGGTGATGGCCATCAGCACATGGGCCTGGGACGCCTATGCGAAAGAGAATGAAAGAATAGAGACTGAGGCTTCAAAGCCCGACAGAACCGCAGCGGAAATATTCGAATCCTATTTGGATTCCTTTCTTGATCTGTACCACAACCACAGGAACCTGCTGCGATTCAACCAATTTTTCAACGTGTACTTGGTAAGCGAGGACATCTCCGAGGAGGAGATGGGGCCGTATCTCGATATGGTCAGGGGCCTGGAGCGGCGTTTTGACAAGATTTATCAGAAGGCGCTGCAGGACGGCACGCTCCGCACAGACATATCGGGCAAGAAGATGTTCTCCATGACGCTTCACCTGATGCTGGCCGTGGTCACGCGCTACGCCGTCGGACTGGTTTACAATGAAGAATCGGATGCCGAGGAAGAATTACGGTTACAAAAGGACATGCTGGTGCGCCGGTTTGTCAAATAGCAATAACACGACCGACCCGCAGTCCCCTGTTTTCATTTACATGATTACAGCAGTATACATACAACAGTAAACCGTCAGCATCTATAAAGAATGGAGGAGGACACCCATGAAGAGAATCATTTTGTTTGTACTGATCGTTTGCCTGTGCCTGACTGCCTGCGGCGGCGCGGTGTTTGGCGAGGTCGACCAGTCCGCAGAGGAACTCTGGAAGGCCGGCGAGGACGCATGGAAGGCGAAAGACTACGACAGGGCCATGGAGTACTATCAGATGGCCGCGGATCAGGGCAATGCGGAGGGATGGCGGTCCATCGGTAGCCTGTACTACAACGCTGAAGGTGTGGAGCAATCATCCGAAAAGGCGCTGAAATATTGGCAGCGGGCCGCGGATCAGGGCGATGCGAAAGCGCTGACCAATCTCGCGCTTCTGTACCGAAAGGGCGAGGGCGTTGAGCTGGACTACGAGAAGGCGATGGAATACTACCAACAGGCCGTCGATGGGGGCGACACAAAGGGGCTGATCGGCCTGGGCACCATGTACTACGGCGGCGACGGCGTGGAGCAATCCTATGAGAAGGCCATGGAGTACTGGCAGCAGGCCGCCGATCAGGGCGACACCGACGCCATGGTCTACATCGCCTACCTGTACGGACACGGCGAGGGCGTGGCGCAGGACTTCGACAAGACCATGGAGCTCTATCAGCGCGCCGCTGCGCTGGGCAACCTGGACGCCACGGCCTACATCGGCAACATGTACCTGTTCGGCGACGGCGTCGAGCAGGACTACGCCAAGGCGGCCGAGTACTACATCCCCGCCGCGGAGGCGGGCAACGCCTACGCGCAGTCCAACCTCGCCTGGCTGTACACCACGGGCAACGGCGTGGCGCTGGACCAGAAAAAGGCCGCGGCGTATTATCAACAGGCGGCGGAGCAGGGCTACTCCTATGCGCAGGCGAACCTGGCCTCGATGTACGCGGAGGGCAAGGGCGTCGAGCAGGACTACGCCAAGGCGCTGGAATACTACCAACTGGCCGCCGACCAGGGCAACGGCCACGCCTACGCCGGCCTCGGCGACCTGTACGCGCAGGGCAACGGCGTGGAACAGGACGATGCGAAGGCGCTGGAATACTACCGGCAGGCCGCCGATCAGGGCAGTGACTACGCGCTCGCCGCGCTCGGCGCGCTGTACGCGGAGGGCAAGGGCGTCGAACAGGACTACGCCAAAGCGCTGGAATATTACCGGCAGGCCGCCGATCAGGACGTCCCGGAGGGCTTCTATGGCCTCGGCGAGCTGTACGCCGAGGGCAACGGCGTTGAGAAGGATGAGAAAAAGGCGATAGAATACTACCGGCGCGCGGCGCGGGGCAACGATGCGGCGGAGGACGCGCTGGAGGCGACCGCCGCGGAGGCGCCGACGTTTGAAGAGAAGGCGGTGAAGGTGTTCACCGACGGGAAGGAGGCCGGGGAGCTGCCCCTGCGCTTCTACGATGCGACGCCCGACATCCCCTATCTCGGTTTTACCCAGTACGCGCAGTACATATTCGATCAGCCGCTGACCCTGCGGACGGGCCGGGACGGCGTGTGCGTGCTGGCCAACGAGGCCGGGGTCGAGCTGCTGTGCGACGCCGATCTGGGCGTGATCGTGGCGCGGGACTGGAACGGCTTCTGCGACCTGCCCTTCCCACTGGAGAACCGGGGCAGGCGATGGAAGGACACGAGCGTGCCCTTCGTCCGCGTCGCGGCCGTAGAGTACGAGGGGACGCCGAAGCCCGTGGTGCTTGACTTCGCGAAGTACGGCATCCGCATCTATTCGGATGAGAGCGACGTCTACCTGCCCGTCTCGACGCTGACCAACATGATGGCGGACATCGCCACCAACCACCTGCTCTACAACGGCGAAAACCTGTACGCGGAGGTCGTGGACCTCGAAGGGAATCCCCCTGAGGGCTTCTTCGACTCCGGGCGCTATGCCGCCGAGCTCAACGGAGAAGAAAGGCCGGCTGACATCGTCGCGCAGAGCTACGCCGACCTCTGCTTCGCCTTCGACTATTTCTTCGGGCATCCCGGGATCGCCGCGCTGGACGACGCCATCGCCGGGGTCGGCCTGGACCGGGCGCTCAATGATCTGGGCGAGGCGGGCGCATTCATCCGGCATGGGCAACAACGTACTGGACGCCGCAGAACCCCTGGACGCATATTCCATGGCATTCGGAATGTACGGGGCGCTGTTCAACAGCCCGGTCATGATGCGGCAGCTGGTCAACGAATACATACCGATCCAGCGGGACTTCATCTGGGGCGACGAGGTTTACATGGAATCCGGCCACACCGCCATCATCCGCCTGGATTCCTTCATGCCGGACGAGGCCGCGTGGGAAAACTACTACAAGGGCGAGGGCGAATTGCCCCGGGACGGCTTCGGCAGCGTCGTCGCGGGGCTGAGAAAGGCCTCGGCAAACCCGGAGATTCGGAATGTGATCTTCGACCTCAGCGCCAACAGCGGCGGCAGCTCGGACGTGATGATGGCGATGCTGGCCGTGACCACGGGGCAGGATCAGCTGTATGGCCTGAACAAGCTGACGGGACAGAAGATGACGCTGACCTACGAGGCGGACGCGAACTTCGACGGCGTGTTCGACGAGAAGGACAAGGAAGTCAAATACGATTTCAACTACGGCGTGCTGACCACCCGCCACGCCTTCTCCTGCGGCAACCTGTTCCCGATCATCGTGCAGGAGGCCGGGGCGGTGATCATCGGCGAAAAGACCAGCGGCGGCTCCTGTTGCATACAGCTCGCCAGCGACGCTGAGGGGCTGAGGTACATGATGTCCAGCGGCCAGTGGTGCCTGCGGGATTCAAAGGGCAACGACGTGGAGGGCGGCTGCATTGTCGATCTGCCAATCCCCGCGGAATCGAACATCGCTCTGGACGGTCTCGCCGGCATGCTGAACATCTACGGCGGGGTGCCTTCCTACAAGGCGTACTTCGACGCCGCGAACCTGGACGCCATGATGAACGATTGGTTCGCGGAGCAATCGGAGATGAAGGATGCAGCCTGAATAATACGTTCGGGTAACACGACACAGAGAGGAGCGAGGATCATTATGAAGCTCATCGGCAATCTGAAGAAGAAGGTCGAAAAGACCAACAGCAGGACGGAGGCGAAGGCCGTCATCCGGGAGGCGGGCATGCTTTTGAACGACGACGAGCTGGATGAGGTCAGCGGCGGCCTGTTCGGCCTGTTTGAAGGGAAACTCCAGACCGGCCAGCTGGAGGATGCGCCCCAGCCGTGCGGCCTGACACCCCCCGACCCTGCCCAGGTGGGAATTACGGGTGCGACCCAGGCGGGCATACCGCCCCTGAGTCCCGCGCCTTCGGTATCCACGGATTACTACGATCAGCAGAGGGCGAAGTATCAATGAGCCTGTTCAGACAGAAGAGCATTGACCGAATCAACAGCCCTGAGCAGTTGAACGACTACATCCGCGTCGCCACGCCCAGCGTATGGCTGGTGCTGGCGGCGCTGGTGCTGCTGCTGATCGGTATGCTGGCGTGGGGTGCGCTGGGCACGGTGGAGGCTGTCGGCGCGGACGGAAGCGCGAAATTGGTACACCCGATAATGTATGTGACAAATTGAGATATGTTTGACAAACACAATCATTCGCCTGTCACGAAGGGCGTGGCGAAGGTGCCGATGGTCATGCAGATGGAGGCGCTGGAATGCGGCGCAGCCTGCCTCTGCATGCTCCTGGCCTATTACGGCAAGTGGGTCCCGCTGGAGGTTGTCCGGGCCGACTGCGGCGTCTCCCGGGACGGCAGCCGGGCAAAGAACATACTGAAGGCTGCCCGCAGCTACGGCATGACCGCCCAGGGCCGTCGCTGCGAGCCGGAGGAGCTACGCGACGCGGGTCGATTCCCCTGCATTGTCCACTGGAACTTCAATCATTTCGTGGTGCTGAACGGCTTCAGGGGCGGCAGGGCATATCTGAACGACCCCGCCTGTGGCAATTATAGCATGAGCATGGAGCGCTTCGACGAGGCGTTCACCGGCGTGGCATTGATGATCGAACCCGGCGAGGATTTCCAGCCTTCCGGCATGCCCAAATCGGTGCTGAGCTTTGTCCACGAACGGTTGAAAGGCACGGAAGCCGCTGTGGCCTTCGTTGCGTTGACTACGGTGATCGCTTCTCTGTCGGGCATCATCAACGCCGGATTTGTCCGCGCCTTTCTGGACGAACTGCTGCCCGGGCACAACCCCGCATGGGTGGGGCCGTTTTTCATCGGACTGGGACTGCTCACGCTCATACAGTTGACCGCCGCATGGATACAGGCGGTATATTCGCTACGCCTGAACGGCAAGATGGCGGCGGTTGGTAATAGCACCTATATGTGGAAGGTGCTGAGACTGCCAATGGCGTTCTTCAGCCAGCGCATGGCTGGCGACATACAGTCCCGGCAGGCAGCCAACGCGACTATTGCGGCCAGCGCAGTAAATATCGTCGCCCCCCTCGTGCTGAACACCGCCATGATGGTGTTCTATCTCGTCGTTATGCTGCGCTATTCGTGGCTTTTGACGCTGGTAGGGCTTTGCGCGGTACTTTCTAACGTCGTGCTCAGCCGCGTGATCAGCGCAAAGCGCGTCAACATCACCCGTGTGATGCTGCGGGATCAGTACAAGCTGGCCGGAGCCACCGTGGGCACGGTGGACATGATCGAGACGATCAAGGCCAGCGGCGCGGAAAATGGCTACTTTGAAAAGTGGGCGGGCTACCAGGCGTCGGTGAACACCCAGACCGTGCGCTATGAAAAGCTGAACCAGTATCTGGGCGTCGTGCCGCAGGCTGTGACCGGCGTGATGAATATACTGGTGCTGGTACTGGGCGTGTGGCTAACGATGCGGGGGCAGTTCACTGCTGGTATGGTCCTGGCCTTCCAGGGGTTCATGTCGGCGTTCATGGCCCCGGCGAACAAGGTGATTTCCGCCGGACAGCAGCTTCAGGAGATGCGTTCCGGCATGGAGAGTATCCAGGACGTGATGGAATACCCGGAGGACGTCGCCTTCGCCGAGCGTCTGGAGGCGGAGGAATATACCAAGCTATCCGGCAGCCTGACCATGCGGCACGTGATCTTCGGTTATTCGCGCCTGAAGCCACCGCTGATCGAGGACTTCAGCCTCGAATTGAAGCCGGGAAGCCGGGTGGCATTTGTCGGCGCGTCGGGCTGTGGAAAGTCCACGCTTGCGAAGCTGATCTCCGGGCTCTACCAGCCGTGGTCCGGGGAAATACTGTTCGACGGCAGGTCGATTTCCGAAATCGACCGCAGCGTGCTGACCGGATCGGTGGCCGTGGTGGATCAGGACATCATACTGTTCGAGGACACCATCGCCAACAACATCAAGATGTGGGACAACTCCATCGAGGACTTCGAGATGATACTGGCCGCCCGCGACGCGCAGATCCACGAGGACATCATGCAGCGCGACGGCGGCTATCAGTACCGACTCACCGAGGGCGGGCGCGACTTCTCCGGCGGGCAGTGCCAGCGCATCGAGATCGCTCGCGTGCTGGCCCAGGACCCGACGATGATTATACTCGACGAGGCCACCAGCGCCCTCGACGCCCGAACGGAATACGACGTCGTGCGCTCCATCCGGGACCGCGGCATCTCCTGCGTGGTGATCGCGCATCGCCTGTCCACCGTCCGCGACTGCGACGAGATCATCGTGCTCGACAAGGGCAGGGTCGTCGAGCGCGGCACACACGAAGAATTGATGGCGCTGGGCGGCGCGTATAAGGCGCTGGTCAGCAGTGAGTGAGGAAGGAGGGAATCGGCGTGGGTTGGTTCGACGAACAAATACGTACTCGAAAGCAGACGGACCGGGCGGCGTTTGAGGATTCCTTTCAGGCCATCGCCGGGGCTGTGATGGGGCGGCGAATGTCGCAGGTCCTGAATGACGACCGGCAGGCGACTACTGACGCCATCGGGGATATATTGAAATATTACCACGTGAAGCTGCGGGAGGTCCCGGAGGACATCCGGGACATGAACGAGGTACTGGAATACCTGATGCGCCCCTACGGTATTATGCGTCGCACGGTTAGGCTGGATGCGGGCTGGCACAGGGACGCCGTGGGCGCGATGCTGGGCTGTCGAAAGGACGACGGCTCTGTTGTGGCGCTGCTGCCGCAAGGCCTCGCCGGCTATCGTTATTACGACCGAAGGGCAGGTCGGTTCGTCCGGGTCAACAGAACGAACGAAGGTGAGTTTGAAGCGGACGCGTTCGCGTTTTACAAGCCCTTTCCTTTGAAGAGAATGGGCGTTGGCAGCCTGATGAAGTACATACTGGAGCAGATCAGTGCCGCGGACATTGTGATGCTGATCCTGTCCATGCTGGCGCTGACGGGTGTGGGCATGATACTGCCGCGGCTGAACGCCCTCTTGTTCTCGGACGTGCTTCAATCCGGCAGCCCGAGGATGCTCATGGGCATCGGCGTCTACATGGTGTGCGTGTCTTTGTCCGCCGTGCTGTTGGGCGTGGTCAGATCGCTGATGACCGCCCGCATCAACACGAAGCTGGACCTGTCCATCGAGGCAGCGTCAATGATGCGCGTGCTGTCGCTGCCCCCGGACTTCTTCAAGGACTACGGTGCAGGCGAGCTGTCAAGCCGTGTGGGTTATATCGGCAAGCTGGCCAACGAGCTGGTGGGCATGGCGCTGACGGCGGGCCTGACCAGCGTCTTTTCGCTGGCCTACCTTTCGCAGGTGTTCCTGTACGCTCCCGCGCTGGTCGTCCCGGCGCTGGTGACCACGGGACTTACGCTGCTGGTGACGATCGCTGCGCTGCTTGTGCAGACCCATGTGCTGCGCAGTCAAATGGCGCTCAACAGCAAAGAGAACGGCCTCAGCTACGCAATGATCTCCGGCATCCAGAAGATACGCCTCTCCGGCGCGGAGCAGCGCGCTTTCGCCCGCTGGGGCCGGGCCTACGCGAAGACGGCGGCGCTCCGGTATAACCCACCGATGTTTCTGAAGATCAGTCCCGTGATCACGCTGGGATTATCGCTGCTGGGCACGATGTGGATGTACTTCGCCGCCATGCGCAGCAGCGTGACCGTTGCCGACTACTACGCTTTCAGCGCCGCCTACGGCATGGTGAGCGGCGCGTTCGCGGTGCTGGCGGGCATCGCGGCCTCGGCGGCGCAAATTCGCCCGATACTGGAGATGGTGAAGCCCATCATGGAGACCGTGCCCGAGGTGTCCGAGGAAAAGGTGATGGTCACGAGGCTGTCCGGGGGCATCGAACTGAGCAATGTTACCTTCCGCTATCGGGAAGACATGCCGCCGGTGCTGGACAACCTCTCTCTGAAAATACGCCCCGGGCAGTACGTTGCCATAGTGGGTAAAACTGGATGCGGCAAGTCTACGCTGATGCGCGTCATGCTGGGTTTCGAGACACCGCAGAAGGGCGCGGTGTACTACGATGGCAGGGATTTGAAGAAGCTCGATCTGAAGTCCCTGCGTCGCCGCGTCGGCGCGGTGATGCAGAAAGGCAAGCTGTTCATGGGCGACATCTTCTCCAACATCACCATCTCCGCGCCTTGGCTCACGCTGGACGACGCTTGGGCGGCGGCAGAGATCGCGGGCATGGCGGAGGACATCCGCAATATGCCGATGGGCATGCAGACGCTCATCTCCGAGGGGCAAGGCGGCATCTCCGGCGGGCAGCGGCAGCGGTTGCTTATCGCCCGTGCCGTCGCGCCGAAACCGAAGATACTGATGTTCGACGAGGCCACTTCCGCCCTCGACAACCTGACGCAGAAGCAGGTGTCAGACGCGCTGGACAGCATGAAGTGTACCCGCATCGTGATCGCGCACCGACTGTCCACCATCCGCCAGTGCGACCGGATCATTGTGCTTGACAAGGGAAAGATCATCGAGGACGGCAGCTACGACCAACTAATCGCCAAGGATGGCTTTTTCGCGGAACTGGTTGCCCGCCAGCGGCTGGACGACACAGCTTATGTGGGACGGACGACAGCGTTTTGAGGAAGGAGCGCGGAAGCGGACGTTGGCGGAAATGACAGTCAATTTTGCGGATTCGACAGGACAATGAAAGGAGCGTAAAACACTATGAACTGATGCTCGAACCTCCTTGGTTTGTCCTCTGTGCATTCAATTATACAGATAACGGTCATGATTACAACAGCTTGGCCGGATTGAGTATACTCCTGTGAACATCCACGGCCGGGAACGACACACTTCCTGTAGTCGTGCGCGCCGCGCTCCTGATAGTCCGGCTCGATGACGCCCTTGCCCTTCAGATGGGGCCTGAACGCACTTTGGATGAGGTCAAAGAACTTCTCCACAACGCCCTTCAGCTCCGGCCTGTACGCGGGCAGGTTGACCACCGTGACCCCCAGCTCGGCGATCTGCTCGAAGTTCTGGGAAGCGTATTCCGAACCCATGTCCGTGACCAATGTTCCCGGAATCACCCCGGAACAATTCCAATCCGATTCGCCGATCGTAATCCCGAACCGTTGGCAATAG
>CADASI010000132.1 GCA_902790525.1 uncultured Eubacteriales bacterium | reverse complement strand
CCTGGCCCCTTCCGGATTTCCAGCCTGTGACAACTTGCGGAGCAGTTTCATGTCAGGCTGATAGAGCAGTTCTGTGACAGGCTACGGGAGCAATAACAGCAAGGAAAGGCGCTTGGCATAAGAGCATAGGGGAATCCGATACAGCACGCCATAACAAGGCGTGCTATTTTTTTTTGCCTCAAAACAGGATGTCGAACAACAATTAACGATCTATTAACATCTTAACGCGGACTTTAATTTCGCGGCAAAACGGTTAAACGCGCCATATTTATGTCATAAACGCACAAATATGAATGACATATGTGCAAAAACGAGAAATTAGTAATGAGAATAGTCAAAATATGAATTGAATCTTGCGAATTTACGGAATTAACATTCCTTTGGATTCCGACACTTTTTTAGTACAATGTCCCCGTCAGCAAGAGCTGGCACCGCCGAGGCCCCGATGAAGGGCACGGCACGCCGGACAGCATCAAGCGCACTGTAGGCGCGTTGCCCGGCATCATGGATGCATCCAAAGAACCTGAACACCCCAACGACAGAACCACTCACCCAAGAGTCATTGAAGCGCGGCGTCCTGCCATAGGTGGGCGGCCAGGGCCTTCATTTCGTCGCAATCGCCGAGGCAAAGCGAGACCGCCTGGCGGCCAGCAGGGCCCCACAAACGGCGAAATGAGGCTCTGGCTCCCGTATCGGACGAGGCCGGTGAGCGGCCACGCTGGCCGAGAATGGCCGCCAGACGGCGCACCAACGGCGCGGCTTCATTGGGAGATTGGTTCGGGAAGGTATCTATGGAGGCAACGTCATGCAGAACACTATTTCTTCTCCTATCATGCGGCTCGGCGCGAACGCAACCAGCCAGGGCACCGCCCACTTCACTTCCGTCAACCAAACCCGCGAATACAATCCCGATAATAGCTCCCCCACTACCCTGTCTATCAAAGCTCTGACCCGGCGTTCCGCCCGCGTGAATGTCGAGTTCACGAAGGACGCCTGGAAGCAGTTTGTCGCCCTGAAGGGGAACATCTTCACAGCGCTGATCCAGGCGATCACTGTCAAGGCAGACATGGCGCTGTACATCACGGCTCACGAGGAGAAGGGCATCCGCCTGGACAATCTGTGCCAGGAGGTCTGCTACGAGCAGGGTGTTTTCTTTCTCATGAAAAACATCCGAGGCACCTGGTATATCACCGAGGTGATCACCACCGATGGGGACGCGGGCTACGCGCCGGTGTTCTTCTGGACCAGGATCAAGCGCGGCTGCAACGTGCTGGCGGCCAGAGTGCTGCTCTGCTGGCGCAGGCTGACAGCGAGGCACAGCCTTACCACCGACTGACAATGGAGGAAAAATAATGATCGAAAACAAGAAACGGCTCGTGACGGCGGAGGCCGTCCGCAGGGGGCACCCGGATAAGTTCTGTGATCAGATCGCGGACGCGATTCTGGACGCGCATCTGAGCTACGACCCAAACGCCCGTGTGGCTGTGGAGGTCATGGCGACAGCGGGCAGTATCACCATCGCTGGGGAGATCACATCCAAGGCCGAGGTCAACTATGATCAGATCGCGGCTGGAGTGATTCACCAGATCGGCTATACTGGTTCTCCGACCCCGTCGCGCTGGTGTGCGACAATGAAGGCAAGCTCAAGGGCGCTGAACTGAACCGCTACATTGCGGGGAAGGACATCATCGCGGGCACGTTTTTCATCTGCGGCCTCGGCGCGGAGGATTTCACCGACCTGCCGGATGATCTGGCGGAGAAGTACGAGAAGCTGTTCCGCTACCCGCAGGCATTTGCGCGGGTCCCCAACGGGATTCTGGTGATCAGCGAAAACGGAAGAACGGAGGTCATCCGATGATCAACATTGAAGTGTATCAGGAGAACGGCTATGACAGTCGGGAGGATTACCTGAACAGCCTGTCGGAAGACTATGGCGTTCCCATTGACGCGGTTTATGCCCTGGCAGATGTGCTGGGGCCTGACGAGGATTTCGACGGGCTGGTCAGCAACCTGCAAGACGCCCTGTGCGGCGGCTGGTTCGATGAGACGGAGGAGGACGACGATGACGATGAAGATGCCGACGAGACGGGAAGTTGAACGACTCAAAGCCCGCTACACGAAGGGGCTGCGGATCGAACTGATTCAGATGGACGATCCGCATGCCCCGCCTGCGGGCACCCGCGGGACGATCATTGCGGTGGACGACCTCGGCGACCTCGTGGTTGCGTGGGATAATGGCTGTGGCTTGAACGTCGTACCCGGCGTGGATCGAGTGCGAATCATTTCAGAAGGACAGGAGAAAAGCGATGTGGAAGGAAGGAGCCATAGGGATTCCTGATAAGCAGGATAAAGAACACCACATCATATGCCATTACTGGGTGAAGGTGTATAAACGCCGAAGCAGCCGATTTGGCATCAACGGTGGCAGGATCAGCAAGCTGACGATCAAAATAAACGGCGAGATCACCGCGAACTATGATCGTGGCTGGGATGTGGAACCGAAGGATGAGCCAACCCGGCTGGCGTACATGATCCTGCTGCAGAACTACAACTGATCAGGGAGGACACCATGTTGAAAGAGAAGCTGAAGAACACGTGCTCCTTTGCAGCTGCACTTGAGGACAAGGACGAGACCGGATACCCGCGGGCGGAATTGTTTTACGTCCGGGCTTATCATGATGGCAGCCATTGGTGGAACACGGTGTTCCATATTCACAAGGACCTGATGGTCCCGGCGCTGGTCAAGGAAGTGGATGAGGTGTATGTCGCGTTTCAGAAGGCTTTCCCGGATGTGAAAGCGGTGCGCGACTACATCGACCATCATGCCGAGCGCACCGATGACCCCACCGAGGGCCACGCTTACCTGGAGATGGAGCACGGGCTGTACCGCCTGCACATGATCGCCAGGAAAGGTGACTACAATCTGTATCTCCACGTGCTAAGCAAGACGGCGCTGAAAGGAGGCGGTCCGGGGTGAGCGAGATTAAGATCAGCGTGAAGCGACTCCCGCCCTGCTGCCTGCGCTGCAAGTATTACATGAAGGGCAGAATGTACGGCGATGGGGACTGCATCGCCGCAGGGGCACCGAAGCCGCTGTTTGATGTGACTGTCTCCTGGTACAGAGCACCTTTCTGCCCGTTGGTGCCGATAAGTGCGGAACATGCAGAGGAACAGGACAATCCTGGAGGTGGAGTCCATGAATAAAGTCTTGATGGACAGGGTGAACACCAGGTTTCAGGAACTGGTCCCCCTGGAAGGGAAAGCGGACACGCTGGCCGGTGAGATTGTCCGTGCCATTTCGCGCATCGGATATCGCTTCTACAACGACGGCGATCAGGTGGGCGTGGGCTATGGCAAGCAAACCTGTAATCCCCCGGCGCGGTTCCTGGCCAGCGCGACCAACACTGCCATCGCCGACATAGTGCGGGCCCTGTGGCAGGTGACTGACGAAGCAGCATACGAAAGGCTTCTGGATGTAGTCACGGAGATGGCCATGGACTACATCGACGCACACCCTGAGCTTCGTGAACAGCCCGCCCCGGATATGTGGGATTACCGGGATGAGCAGGAGGACCGGGACGATTACGACGATGAGGATGAATACTGACAAATAGCCCATATATTCTCACACCGTACACGGCGACGTGCGCGGTGTTTTTTGCACAGAAACCATGGGAGGACATGATTTTGAAGATCAAATACGATAAGAAGCTGCTGGTGGCTGTGGGCAAGAGCCGCATGGCAAAGAGCTGGCAAAACAGGGAAATCCTGTGGAGCGAGCTGTTGGACAAGCTCTCCACCACCACGCGCACCCGGGAAACGGTGGCCGAATACGCCGCCATGAGCAAGGACGACAAGAACCGCTGCAAGGACGTCGGTGGTTTTGTCGCGGGCTACAAGGAGATCAGGCGGATACGACGCGAAGTGAATGAGGAGGCAGACAGAAGATGAATGAGCGTATGCAGAGGATACTTGCGGATTTGAAAGCCAGGCAGGAGGCAGGCGAGCACATGGCCTGCCCCCGCTGCGGCTGCGACACCATGAAGCCTGAGATCTACACCAACGCCCTCAGCCGTCAGGCGGACATCATGGTCTGCGATGACTGTGGCATGAGCGAGGCCAAGCTGGCCTTCATGGGCAACCCGATGCCCCTGACACAGTGGGCATGCTTCAAGCCCCGCCGCCCCGACGGCGATTTCAAAGCTGTCACCGGCGAGGAGGCCTGGGCGGAGATCCAAGAGACACAGCTTGATTACCTGAAGGATGTGTTCACGGCCTGGATCAGCGGCGATACCCAGGACGATTTCGCAGAGAAGCGTATCGATGTGAAGGAACATTGCAAGGGCCTCAAGGAGATTTGGGAGCAGCCTTTCATGGTCACCTATGCTGTACGCGATGGCGAGCTGGTCCTGCGCTTCCGGATGAACAACGGAGAGGTCGAGGTCGCTCATGATGTGACTGGGAAGCAGGAGGATGAAGCCTGATGCGGAATGTGCTGCACGAGCTGTTCGACGGGAAGCTCAGCCGGGATCAGATGGAATACGAGAAGGGCAAGGCCTATTCCCGCGCATATGACGCCGCTGTGGTCGCGGAGGAGGAGCTGCTCGAAACGCTGACGGAGAAGCAGAAAATGATATTCCGGGTATTCGAGAACTCCATCGACGAAGCGAATGCCATCCTGCGCCGCGAGGATTACGCCGCCGGGTTCCAGACCGGGGCGAGGATCATGATGGTGGTGCTGGAGGACAAGCCCAGCGAGATTCAACAGATCACCGGTTAGGTTTGAAAGCGGCTTGCCTTGCGGCGGGTCGCTTTTCCTTCGCCCGCGTCGCGCCCACAATGGGCCCACGTTCGGCCCGTGCCCGGGAACTCGAGGGTTTTCCCGACCGCCGCCCATGGCGCGAACGTGGGGCAAGCGTCGCGGCGACGGTCCGCTCGATTTGAAAGCGCTGAAAGACAAAAAAACCGCCTCCTCGCGGAAGCGGTAATCTTGCCCGGTGGTTATGTCTGGTTCAGAAGCAGTCGGCAATTTTCGATGTTCGTGCGCTGGCCATCGGTGAAGTACGCATAATCTGCGACCCACCGGCCATAGCGGTCGTAATAAGGGCGAATGCTCTTCACCGTCGCAATCGTACCCCTCGGCACCTTGCGCCCTTTGAAGACTTCAACAGTGTCTCCGGCCAGGATTTGGCCTTGGCTGTGAAGCCAAAGACTCCGGACTTCCTCGTCGATGGGCATATTGTACAGTTCGTCGTTATCCCGGTTGCAGTCACCGTAGTCGTAATCACGGACACATTCGGAGCGGGTTTCGCCGGTGTAGGGGTTGTAGAAAACAGCAACTACATAGCTGCCGCCAGACTGTTTGACCTTGAAAAATCCTTCCATGGGTGTACCTCCTCTTGATCAGATGGCTTTCGGGGTTCAATGGTTCCCGCGACCACCATTCGATTCAAAAGCTGTGCCGCTTTGAATCGACGGTGGTTTCAGCCCTTACCGGAGGCCCTCGTCAGGCGGGTTTGATGAACACTACTCTTCAGCGTCCTGCCGGTCGAACTCCATCATGAGCTCGAAGATTTCCTGTGGATCGGCGTCGATCCCGTCGTGTTGTTTTAGGTCGTCGGCCAGGCTGATGGCATCGGCCATCGACCACACAAGCCTCTCGCCCTCCTGCTTTATCGGGCCATAGACCTCGCCCAGCAGGAAGCCGGGCAGGTCGAAACGGTTGTTGTTCATGGTGCAACTCCTTTCGATGATGAACTGTATTTAGAAGCCGCGTGGTCAATCCGTCGCTTCGAGCTCAATGAGCTGAAACACCTGATCGAGGTGTTCGTTGAGGCGAGCCATGTTGCTAACCCGCTCCCAGTCCGTGGGAGCGGCACCGTCATACAGGGCATCAAGATACACCTTGATCTGCTGTACCTTTTCATCAGCCTCCTGCCAAAGGCGACCGTACCAGGGGATTCTTTTGTTTCCACCAGAGCGCCAGAATCGCCCCACGTTGGCGCGAAAGGGATAAGTCGAGGAACCGGTGGGCTTGGCCGGGAAACCGCGACGTGGGCCAAATGTAGCGGCAACGTGCGCCAACTACGATGAGATTGCACCAAGGCTCTAGAATTGGGCTATGTTGGCAAGATGGAGAAATGTCGAGGAACAGGCGGGTACGAACTGGAACAGGCAACATGAGCCCAGTGACCGATTCATTTCAGGGGTGGAATTGGTAATACGTTCGTTACGGAAAAGTCAAGGGAATCGGTCCGTATAGTACAGGAGGCCCCCATTAAAACTGAGGGCGCTGCAGCTCATGCGGACAGATTTCTTATATTATTAGGCTCTATCCCAAATTTTGTGTAAACACACAAGCAGTGCAAAATGACAGATCGTATCATGCGGGGCGGGCAGCGGATTTTTCGTTGTCCGCCTGGCT
>CADASI010000131.1:10201-12626 GCA_902790525.1 uncultured Eubacteriales bacterium | reverse complement strand
GGCGGTCACGTCGGGGTATTTCCGGGCGACCTCCTCGACCATTTCGATCATGGAGCCCTGAAAGTATTCAAGGTGCATCGGCACCTCGCCCATCCAGGGCGCCCAGGGGGTTTTGACGGTTGTTGTGGTTGACATAGCTGTGAACCTCCGTTGCTTGGAGAATTAGGAATTAGGAATTGGGAATTGGGAATTGGGAATTCCGGTGCAAATCCCTTCGGGATTTGTTCGATTTAAGGGTTACGGATGACGTTCGGTGGAAATGGTAATTTTAATTCCCAATTTCCAATTCCCCATTCCAAATTATTATAATTATTATCAGTATTCCACCGGCACATTAGCGGGCAGGTCGAGCAGCTCGGGGCAGTCGATCAGCTTCTTGATCAGGCGGACGGTCTGGGCGTAGTAGTAGCCATCAGCGATGCGCTCGTCCAGCGTGATGCCCACGGACAGAAGCTCGCGCATCTCATAGGTGCCGTCCGGCTTGAACACGGGCTTCATGCCCTTTTCGCCGATGATGACGAACAGCGAGTTGGTGCCCCAGTTGCTCAGGTGGTGGTAGGCCGCGTTGAGCTTGATGGAGCCCAGGTTGGTGATGAACACGGAGGCGTAGTTGGGATCGGCCTTGATGAGATCGTAGGGCACGTGGCCGTAGAAGTCCAGCCGGTGAAGCCCCCACATCACGATGCGCATGAGCCACCGCGGCAGGCGGGTGAACATATCCATGCCCTGGGTGGAGTTGTCCTGCACGTCCTCGCGGCGGCACTGAAAGATCTCCTCCAGGATGCGCGCGTGCAGGCTGTCGATGGTGGTGTCCTCGGGGAACTTGATGAAGGCCAGGCCCTCGTCGGCGTTGTCCTTGAACTGCTTCTTCACCACGAAGCCCAGGCTCAGCTCGTCGCGCTGGTAGAGGCGGCAGCCCTTGATGAAGCGGTTCATCCTGGGGCGCAGCGTCACGGCCTTCACGATGGCCGCCGCCACCGCGTGGAACACCGTGTAGCGGTGGGCGTGGTCCAGGCCCTCGTTCTTCTTCGCCAGGAAAGCGTTTAAGTTGGTCAGGTCGAACTCCTCGCGGATGAAGGCCTCGTTGTCCGCGCGATTGGGGTATATGTACGGTAAAAACCAGTGGAGCGGGTCGAGGTTGCGCACCAGTGTGGCGTCGAACCGGTCCCCGCGTCTGCGATGCTTTTTGTCCGGCATGTCGTGAACTCCCCCTCCTGTCGTCCCTACATGGGTTAAAACGGGTTTATTTTACCATAGCAAAGCTAAGTTATCCATCACATACACATGCTTTCAAGTAAAAAATAACCCCTGCTTAATAATAAAAATGGTATGATAGGGGATGAAGCCCAATCACACGGGAGGGGGAGCGGAAATATGAAGCTGATGATCGCGTCGGATGTCCACGGCAGCGCGAAGTGGTGCGAAAGGATGCTCGAAGCCTGGCGGCAGGAGGCTCCGGCGCGGCTGGTGCTGCTGGGGGATATACTCTACCACGGCCCCCGCAACGACCTGCCGGAGGACTACGCCCCCAAAAAGGTGATCGCCATGCTCAACGCGATCGCCCCGGCGCTTCTGTGCGTGCGGGGCAACTGCGAGGCCGAGGTGGACCAGATGGTGCTGGACTTCCCGGTGATGGCGGACTACGCGGCGCTCTTCGCGGACGGGCGCATGCTGTACATGACCCACGGGCACGTGTTCAACCCCGACCACCCGCCCAGGCTCATGCCCGGCGACGCGCTGTTCTTCGGCCACACCCACGTGCCCGGCCTCGAGCGGCGCGGGGCGTGGACGTTCGTCAACCCCGGCTCCGTGTCCATCCCCAAGAACGGCACCGCCCACAGCTACTGCACGCTGGCGGACGGGGTCGTCGAATGGAAGGACCTGGGGGATAATAACCGGATATACGACCGTCGGTCGCTATGATTTCGCGTGCGGCTTGAACAGCAGCGCGTTCAGAAGCCCGAACACCACGGCGGCGGTGATGCCCGCGGCGGTGCGGGTGACCCCGCCGACGAAGGCCCCGATGAGCCCGTACTTGTTCACCGCTTCGATGGCGCCCATGGCCAGCGAATAGCCGAAGCCCGTCAGCGGCACGGTGGCGCCCGCCCCGGCGAAGTCCACCAGCGGTTTGTACAGCCCCAGCCCCGTCAGGAATACCCCCGATACCACGAAGATCACCAAAATCCGCGCGTTGGTCAGCTTCGTGTTCATGATCAGCGCCTGTCCCACACAGCAGATCAGACCGCCGGTGAGGAAAGCCTTGATGAAAGGTAACATGTTCTGTTTCCTCCTATGGCTTTTTTAATTAGGAATTAGGAGTGAGGAGTTAGAGTGTGTTTCTAAAATGCCTGAAGCGCATTTTCGGCGTCTTTGGCTGCATTTCTGCGTTGATTTCCCTTGACTTTTACGCACTGCCGCTACTGCC
>CADASI010000131.1:0-10196 GCA_902790525.1 uncultured Eubacteriales bacterium | reverse complement strand
CGACTGCTATTGCCCCACTAAGCCTGCGGGAAATCGCCTTGAAATGCAGCCAAATCCGCTCGAAACTGCATCTCCCGGCATTTAGAAACACACTCTAGGAATTGGGCAACCCATCCGCCTCGCTCTTTGCAGCGGCATTCCATAATTCCTAATTCCTAATTCCTCATTCCTAATTCATCTCCAGACACACCGCATACGATATCCCCGGAATGCTCTGCCCCTGCTGGCTGGAGGTGGGGGAGAGCATGGCCCCGGAGCCGGAGAGCAGCACGCGGTGAAGCTCGCCCTGCGCCATGCGCTTCATGATCCAGCCGCAGGACACCGACGCCACGCACCCGCAGCCGCTGCCCCCGGCGTGGGAATCCTGCTCGCGGGCGTACAGGCTCGCGCCGCAGTCCACCAGCTTTTCCGCGGGCATGGCGATGTCGGCCTTGTCGAACAGCGCCAGCAGCAGGTCGCGCCCGATCCAGCCCAGATCGCCGGTGACGATCAGGTCGAAGTCGTCGGCGGTCTGCCGGGTGTCCGAGAGGTGGGCTGACAGCGTGTCGAACACCGCCGGGGCCATGGCCGCGCCCATGTGGTTGGCGTCGGAGATCTCCAGGTCGATCACCCGCCCCAGCGTGCCCGCGGTGATCTTGATGCCCTCCCCGCGATCCCGCAGCAGCGCGCAGCCGCAGGCGGTGGCGGTCCAGCTCGCCTGGGGCGGGCGCTGGGTGCCCAGCTCCAGCGGGTAGCGGAACTGCCGCTCGGCGGTGCAGAAGTGGCTGGAGGCGCTGACGAGGGCGGTGTCGATGTGCCCCCCGTCGATCAGCGCCGCGCCCAGTGCCAGCCCCTCCACGAAGGTGGCGCAGGCCCCGTACAGCCCGATGAACGGCGCGCCCAGCTTCTTCGCGGCGAAGGAGGTGGCGATGATCTGGTTGTTCAGGTCGCCGCCCAGCAGCGCGTCCACCGCCCCGGCGGACAGCCCCGCGGCGTCCAGCGCGTCCCGGGCGCAGCGGCGCACCATCTCGCTCTCCGCAAGCTCCCAGCTCTTCTGGCCCAGCAGGTCGTCCGAGAGCAGCGCGTCGAACCACCCGCCCAGCGGGCCGTCGCCCTCCTTCTTCCCGGCGATGGAGCGGTGGGCGGCGATGACGGGCGGGTTCTTGTAGACCAGCGTCTGCCTCACATCACCCACCCCCTGACGAGCCAGTAGGCCACGCCCACCGCTACCGACGACGCGATGCCGTAGGCCAGCACCGGCCCGGCCAGCGTGAACAGCCGCGCGCCCACGCCGGTGACGGCCCCCTCCCGCTGGAATTCGATGGCCGGGGCCGCCACGGAGTTGGCGAAGCCCGTCACCGGTATGGCCGAGCCCGCCCCGGCGTACTTGCCGATGCGGTCGTACACGCCCAGGCCGGTCAGCGTGGTGCCGAGGAAGATCATCACGCTGGTGGTGAACATGGGGTTGGTGATCTCCCCGAGGTTCAGCTTCTCCGCCCACTGCGTGACGGCCTGGCCCAGGCAGCAGATCGCGCCGCCCACCCAGAACGCCCTGAGATACCCCCGCAGCATGCGGGTGCCCGGGGTGGCGTCCGAGACCAGCTTGCGGTACTGCGCGGCGGTGCAGGGCTGGCGGCTCATGCGCAGGCCCCCTTTCGGCTGTGGTCCGCGGGCGCCTGCGCGCGGATCTCCGTGCTCCGGGCGGCCATGTCCGGCCCGCCGGGTACCGGAAGGTCGTGTTTTTGCATATCGATCATCCCTTTGATGGTTTTTCGGGGATAGTATTCTCTGAACGGGCGGGAAAAATGCGGCGGCATGAGAATTTGGGAGCCTTTTGTCGTATTGACTTGACCGGAGCGAACGGATATAATGGGGATGGACGGAGAAGTGAGTTATTATGAAGTGCATGAAATGTGGGGAGACGGCGTTTAAGAGCGTGACCTCCGAGGCGATTGAGCTGGGCTTCGGCCTGCTGGTGATTCGCAATATCCCCTGCTACAAATGCGAGACGTGCGACGAAATCTTCTACACCGGCGACGTGGTTGAGCGGATCGAGGCCATTGTTTCAGAGGCCAAGCGGCTGATGCAGAAGATACGGGTCATCGAGTACGACGAGGCCGCGTAGGCGATCGAAGCGTCGCGCGAATCATGCGTGATGTGAAAAATCGGAAAAAAGGGTTGACAGCCGCGGGGGTTTTGTGTACAATACGTATAAATCGATGAAGGGGAGCAAGTAATACCGTTGACAGTCCTTCCAGAGAGCCGCGGGTTGCTGTGACGCGGCAGGGCGCGATGGTGTGAATGGGCCCCTGAGAGCGCACTGAAAGGCATTGGCCGAGTAGGGAAGCCGGAGATGGCACTCCGTCAACAAGGCCGGCATATGGAAGTATGCGCTGAGTGGGCGCGGAGAACGCGCCAAGCCGGGTGGCACCGCAGGATTAAACCGATCCTGTCCCAGCAGAAGCATGGGACAGGATCGTTTCTTTGTCCCGACATTCAGCACCACCGAATCAAAGGAGGACATC
Organism: uncultured Eubacteriales bacterium; assembly: GCA_902790525.1. Taxonomy (GTDB): domain Bacteria; phylum Bacillota; class Clostridia; order Christensenellales; family Aristaeellaceae; genus UBA2862. Next base: position 7,692 of record CADASI010000131.1, on the reverse strand, counting down.
ATCATGAAGAAGATCATCGCCGTCATGCTCGCCGCCATCCTCGCCCTGTGCGCCTGCGCCTTCGCGGAAGGCAGCTACAAGGTGGGCATCTGCAACTACGTGGACGACGCCTCGCTCAACCAGATCGTGGAGAACATCCAGAACCGGCTTGCCGACATCGCCGCGGAAAAGGGCGTCAGCATCGACATCGACTACCAGAACTGCAACGCCGACGCCAGTGTGATGCAGCAGATCATCTCCAACTTCATCGCCGACGGCGTGGACCTGATGGTCGGCGTGGCCACGCCGGTGGCCATGACCATGCAGTCCATGACCGAGGACAACCGGATCCCGGTGGTGTTCGCCGCCGTGACCGACCCGGTGGCCGCGGAGCTGGTGGCGTCGCTGGACGCCCCCGGCGGCAACATCACCGGCACCTCCGACTACCTGAACACCGCCGCGGTGATGAACCTGATCTTCGCCGCCAACCCCGACGCCAAGACCGTCGGCCTTTTGTACGACGTGGGCCAGGATTCCTCCGCCACCCCCATCGCGGACGCCAAGGCGTACCTCGATGAGAAGGGCGTCGCCTACAAGGAGTACACCGGCACCAACGTGTCCGAGGTCATACTGGCCGCCCAGGCGCTGGTGGCCGACGGCGTGGACGCCGTGTTCACCCCCCAGGACAACACCATCATGCAGGCCGAGCTGTCCATCTACGAGATGCTCGCCGAGGCCGGCATCCCCCACTACACCGGCGCGGATTCCTTCGCCCTCAACGGCGCCTTCCTCGGCTACGGCGTGGACTACGCCAACCTGGGCGTGGTGACCGCCGACATGGTCGCGGGCATACTGATCGACGGCAACGACCCCGCCGCGACCCCGGTTCAGACCTTCGACAACGGCACCGCCACCATCAACACCGAGACCGCCGTGGCCATCGGCCTGGATTTCGACGAGATCTCCGCCGCCTTCGAGCCCTTCTGCACCCGCATCCAGCCGATCGAGACGGCGGAAGAGTTCTGAGATCAATTGAAGAATTGAATAATTGAGAATTGAGAATTAAGGGAAAAAATCCTCACGGATTTTTTATCGGACAAATCCGTGAGGATTTGCACCGCCATTCTCAATTCTCCATTCTCAATTCTCAATTCAAATACCATCGAACGGAGTAAAACTATGTCCTTCTCAGCCATCCTTGCCCTGGGTCAGACGGCGCTGGAGCTGGCGCTGTTCAACAGCCTGACGGTGCTGGCGCTGTTTTTGAGCTACGCCATGCTGAACGTCTGCGACCTCTCCACCGACGGCTGCTACGCCCTGGGCGCGGCGGTGGGCGCGGTGGTGGCCATCGCGGGCCATCCCTGGCTGTCGATCCCGGCGGCCATGGGCGCGGGCATGCTGTCCGGCCTGGTGACCGCGGTGTTGCAGACCCGCATGGGCGTGAACTCGCTCTTGGCGGGCATCATCGTGAACACGGGGCTTTACTCGGTGAACATCTGGATCATGGGCGGCTCGTCGCTTCTGAACATGAACAAGACCGTCACCGTGTTTACGATATTGAAGGAGGCGCTCAAGGGCACCCCGGCGGCGGGGCTGAACGCGCTGATCATCGGCCTGATCGCGGTGACGGCGGTGATACTGTTCCAGACGGCGTTTCTGCGCACGAAGCTGGGCCTGGCCATCCGCGCCACCGGCGACAACCCGGACATGGTGCGCTCCTCGTCCATCAATCCGGCCTTCACCACCACCGTGGGCCTGTGCATCTCCAACAGCTTCACAGCGCTGTCCGGCTGCCTGCTGGCGCAGAGCCAGAAGTCCGTCACCGTGGACATCGGCTCCGGCATGGTCACCGTGGCGCTGGCGTCGCTGCTGATCGGCGGCGTGTTCCTGGGCAAGCGCTCCATACCCCTTCGGGCGGTGGGCGCGGTGCTGGGCGCGTTCGTGTTCCGGCTGGTGTACACCATCGCGCTGCGGTTCAACCTGCCGGCGTTCATGCTCAAGCTGATCTCGTCGGTCATCGTGGTGATCGCCATCTCCGGGCCCTACCTCAAGAAGGAGTTCCCCAACATCCGGCGGCGCTGGTCGGCGCGCTTCGGGAAGGGAGGCGCGGCGTAATGCTCCGAATCGAGAACATCCGAAAGACCTTCAACCCCGGCACCCCCGACGCCAAGACCGCCGTGGACGGACTGTCGCTGCACGTCAAACCGGGGGACTTCATCTCCATCATCGGGGCCAACGGCGCGGGCAAGTCCACGCTGTTCAACGCCATCTGCGGCAGCTTCATCGTGGACTCGGGCAGCATCTTCCTGGACGGGAAGAACGTCACCATGGAGCCGGAGCACAGGCGCGCCAAGGTGATCGGGCGGCTGTTCCAGGACCCCATGCGCGGCAGCGCGCCGGGCATGAGCATCGAGGAAAACCTGGTGCTGGCGGCGGGGGGCGGCGGCTGGCTGAGCCGCGCCACCCGGCGGGAGAAGCAGGCGTTCCGCGACCGGCTGGCGCTTCTGAACATGGGCCTCGAGGACCGCATGAAGCAGCCCGTGGGCCTGCTGTCCGGCGGCCAGCGGCAGGCGCTGACGCTGATGATGGCCACGCTGAGCAAGCCCAAGCTCCTGCTGCTGGACGAGCACACCGCCGCGCTGGACCCCGGCACCGCCGAGAAGGTGCTGGACCTCACCACGCGGATCGTGGCGGAGGATAAGCTCACCTGCCTGATGATCACCCACAACATGCAGTCCGCGCTCGACCTGGGCAACCGCACGCTGATGATGGACCGGGGCCGCATCGTGTTCGACACCACCGGCGACGAGCGCGCCCAGCTCACCGTGGACGACCTGCTGGAGCGGTTCCGCGAGGCCAGCGGCAGGAAGCTGGACAACGACAGGATGCTGTTGGCGAATTGATGTATAAATAATAAACGGGCGATGCCTTCATCGCCCGTTTATTATTTATTGGTTTTGTGGCGCGCTGTCTCATGATCAGCGGTGCAGGGTCTCGCCGGTGAGCTTCTGGTAGTATTTGAGCAGCGCGGAGTGGTCGCAGGAACCGTCGCCGTCGTGGTGCAGCACCTTCATCATCTCGAGCACCGTCTGGGTGAGCGGTATGGGGGCATCCACGGTCTTCGCGGCGTCCACCACGTTGCCCAGGTCCTTGATGTGCAGATCGATCCGGAAGCCGGGCTTAAAGTTCTGGTCCATCATCATCGGGGCCTTGGCGTTCATGACGGTCGAGCCCGCCAGGCCGCCCCGGATGGCCTCAAAGATCTTCTCCGGCTCCACGCCGCACATCTGGCCCATCTGCAGGGCCTCGGCGAGCGCGGCGATGTTCACGGCCACGATGGTCTGGTTGCACAGCTTGGTCACGTTGCCCGCGCCCACGTCGCCGCACAGCACGACGCTGGAGCCCATCTTCTCCAGGATCGGCCTGCACCGGTCGAAGACCTCCTGCTTGCCGCCGACCATGAAGGCCAGCGTGCCGTCCACGGCCTTCGGCTCGCCGCCGGAGACCGGGCAGTCCAGCATGTCGACGCCCTGCTTTTCGAGTGCCGCCGCGATCTCGCGGGAGGCGATGGGGTTGATGGAGGAGCAGTCCAGCACCACCGCGCCCGCTCGCAGGGTCTTTGCCGCGCCGTCCTCGCCGAACAGGGCCTCCTTCACGTCGGGGGAGTTGGGCAGCATGGTGATCAGCACGTCCGCCTGACGCCCCACCGCCATGTTGCTCTCCACCGCCTGCGCGCCGCAGGCGACGACCTCCGCCACGTTCTTCTTCGCGCGCCGGTCCGGCACGATCACCTCGTAGCCCGCCCGGAGCAGGTTCTTCGCCATGGGCTTGCCCATGATGCCCAGTCCGATAAAGCCGATCTTCATCGCGCAACACTCCTTTATCTACATAATACTAATTTCAGTCTAAAAATCAACCATCCTGCGGTGGCTTTTCCGCCCTTGACTTGCCGCCAGCAAGCCTGCGGACCTCCGCCTTGCCATGACAAAAAATCCCCTCGCAGTCTGTCTAACTTTTAGACTGAAATTAGTATAAATATACAAAATGATCATGACCACCGGCCGGTGGTCATGATCGTGCGACGGCGTCACCCGCGCCCGGCCAGCATGCCCTTTGCGGATTCGATGATCCCCGTGAACCAGGGGATCACCTTTTCCTGGAAGAACGGGCCTATCTTGTCCTTCAGAAACAGGTAAACGCCGCTGTTTTCCAGGGCGCGCCGGGCGTCCGCGTACATGCGCATGAAGTCGCCCTTGTAGATGATGTACTGCATGCCGAGCCAGGCCACGAACAGCAGCAGGAAGGTGACCAGGAACAGCCGGATGACGGAACGCCGCAGGTCTTTCATCGTGGGTCTCCTTTACGGAATCAACAGGGACGACTGAACGGTCGTCCCTGTTTCATTGTGCTTCTTATTCCACGTCGTTGAACCCGACGCGCGCCGCGTAGGAGGTGTGCAGCAGCTCGTGGGATTTGTGGGAGTTGGGCTCGCCCAGGAACTTCTCGTACAGCTCGATGATCTGCGGGTTGTTGTGGCTCTGGCGCACCTTCTGCCGCTCGTCCTCGGAGTACAGCGCCTGCGCGCGTTTTTCCTTGTAGATATCGAGTATGTTGTCCGGCTCGTTGGGCAGGAACACCGGGCGCACGTAGGGCTGGCCGCCGCCGTTGATGCAGCCGCCGGGGCAGCCCATGATCTCGATGAAGTGGTACTTGCTCTTGCCCGCGCGGATCTCGTCCAGCAGCACCTTGGCGGACTTCATGCCGGAGGCGATGGCCACGTTGACGGTGGTACCGTTGATGTCGATGGACGCCTCGCGGATGCCGGCCTCGTGGCCGCGCACGGCGGTGAGCTCGATGGGGTCGTGCTCCTTGCCGGTGAGCTTGAAGTACACGGTCCGCAGCGCCGCCTCCATCACGCCGCCGGTGACGCCGAATATGACGCCCGCGCCGGTGTAATCGCCCATGATGTCCTGATCCCAGTCCTCGTCGGGCAGGCGCTGGAACAACATGCCGCTGCGCTTGATCATCCGCGCCAGTTCGCGGGTGGTGATGACGGCGTCCACGTCCGGTATGCCGTCCACCTTCTCCTGCTCGCGCTCCTTCTCAAACTTCTTGGCCACGCAGGGCATCACGGACACCACGAACACGTCCTTGGGGTCGATGTCGTTCTGCTTGGCCCACCAGTGCTTGATGATGGCGCCCTGCATCTGGTGCGGGGACTTGCAGGAGGACAGGTGGGGCAGCAGGTCGCCATAGTTGTACTCGGCGTAGTTGATCCAGCCGGGGGAGCAGGAGGTGATCATGGGCAGCACGCCGCCCTCGGTCAGCCGGTGCAGAAGCTCCGTGCCCTCCTCCATGATGGTCAGGTCCGCGCCGAAGTTCACGTCGTACACCCGCTCGAAGCCCAGGCGGCGCATGGCCGCGGCCATCTTGCCGGTGACGGGGGTGCCGATGGGGTAGCCGAACTCCTCGCCCAGCGCCGCGCGCACGGCGGGGGCTGCCTGCGCGATGACGTGCTTGCCGGCCTTGAAGGCGGCGTCGATCTTGTCGATTTCGCTGTGCTCCATCAACGCGCCGGTGGGACAGACGTTCACGCACTGGCCGCACTGGATGCAGGGGGAGTCGGCGAAGGACCGGTTCTCCGCGGGGGACACGATCACGTTGAAGCCGCGGTTCTCAAAGCCCAGTATGCCCAGGCCGTGGGCGTTCTTGCAGCGCTCCACGCAGCGGCCGCAGAGTATGCACTTCGAGGTGTCGCGCGTCAGGCCGGGGGCCAGGCGGTCCACAAAGGTCTCGGAGTGCTCGCCGGCGAAGGCGTCGTCCCGCGCGCCGGTGAGCTGGGCGACGTACAGAAGCTCGCAGTGGCCGTTCTTGTCGCACTGCTGGCAGTTCTTGTTGTGGTTGGAGAGCAGAAGCTCCACGCTGTGGCGACGGGCCTCCACCGCCGCGGGGGAGCCGATGCGGATCTCCATGCCCTCCGCCACCGGGTAGACGCAGCTCGCCACCAGGCCCCGCGCGCCGGTGGCCTCCACCAGGCACACGCGGCAGGAGCCGACGTTGCATTCCCCGTGGTTGAAGGTGCACAGGGAAGGTATCTCATAGCCGCAGGCCTTGGCGGCCTCGAGGATGGTGAGGCCCTCCTCCACCTGATAGGGTATTCCCTCAATTTTGATATTCAGCATTTCCTCGAGCCTCCCTTATCGCTTCTCAATGGCGCCAAAGCGGCACACACTGATGCAGGAGCCGCACTTCACGCACTTTGTCGTGTCGATCTTGAGGGACGTCATCTTGTGTCCCGGGGCGATGTAGTCGGTCTTGTGGATGCAGTCCACGGGACAGCCCCTGTGGCACATGCCGCAGCCGATGCACTTGTCGGGATCGATCCAGTATTCCATCAGGTTCTTGCACACCTTGGCGGGACAGGTCTTGTCCACGATGTGGGCGATGTACTCGTCCTTAAAGTGCGCCAGCGTGGAATTGATGGGGTTGGCCGCGGTCTGGCCCAGCGCGCACAGCGAGTTGGCCTTGACGGTGCGGCTCAATTCCTCCAGGTCGTCCAGGTCCTGCATGGTGCCCCGGCCCTCGGTGATGCGGGTCAGTATCTCCAGCATGCGCTTGGTGCCGATGCGGCAGGGCGAGCACTTGCCGCAGGACTCGTCGCAGATGAACTCCATGTAGAACTTGGCCACGTCCACCATGCAGTTGTCCTCGTCCATGACGATGGCGCCGCCGGAGCCCATCATGGAGCCCTTGGCCACCAGGTTGTCAAAGTCGATGGGCTCGTCCAGGAAGTCCTCGGTCAGGCAGCCGCCGGAGGGGCCGCCGGTCTGTATGGCCTTGAACTTCTTGCCGTTGGGGATGCCGCCGCCGATGTCGTAGATCAGCTCGCGCAGCGTGGTGCCCATCGGCACCTCCACCAGGCCCACGTTGTTGACCTTGCCGCCCAGGGCGAACACCTTGGTGCCCTTGGAGCGCTCGGTGCCCACGCTGGCGAAGTTCTCAGCGCCCTCGCGGAGGATGTAGGGCACGCAGGCCAGGGTCTCGACGTTGTTGATGATGGTGGGCTGTCCCCACAGGCCCTTGACCGCCGGGAACGGCGGGCGGGGCCGGGGCATGCCGCGCTTGCCCTCGATGGAGTTCAGAAGCGCCGTCTCCTCGCCGCAGACGAACGCGCCCGCGCCCAGGCGGAGATGGCAGTCGAAGCTGAAGCCGGTGCCCAGTATGTCCTTGCCCAGGAGGCCCAGTTCCTTGGCCTGCGCGATGGCGATCTTCAAGCGCTTGACGGCGATGGGGTACTCCGCGCGCACGTAGAAGTAGCCGTTCTGCGCGCCGATGGCGTAGCCCGCGATCACCATGCCCTCGATGACGGCCAGCGGGTTGCCCTCGAGTATGGAGCGGTCCATGAACGCGCCGGGGTCGCCCTCGTCACCGTTGCAGACCACGTACTTCTCGTCGCTCTGGGAGTTGTAGGCGAACTGCCACTTGCGGCCGGAGGGGAAGCCCGCGCCGCCGCGGCCCCTGAGGCCGGAGGCGAGGACCTCGTCGATGACCTGCTGCCGGGTCATGGAAAGCGCCCGCTTCAAACCCTGGAACGCGCCCATGCCCATGGCCTCGTCGATGTTCTCCGGGTCGATGACGCCGCAGCCGTGCAGCGCCACGCGCCGCTGCTTCTTGTAGAAGTTGATCTCGTCCTGCTTCTTGACCTTCTCGCCG
>CADASI010000130.1 GCA_902790525.1 uncultured Eubacteriales bacterium | reverse complement strand
AGGCCGAGGCGCAGGACAGCGCCGTGACCTTCGAGGCCGAGGGCTTCTCGGTGTACGGCATCGTCTACACCGTGGACTTCGCCTATGAGATCAACGGCAAGGTGTACGCCTTCAGCATCCCCGGCGGCGAGGCCATACCGCTGGCCGGGCTGGTGGACGCGCTGCACATCCTTGAGGACGCCCGCGCGGGCGAATTTGAGGACGCCGCGGCGTTCGTCGCCAGGGTGGCCGACGTCGTGTTCAGCGACCCGACGCTGGTAGAGGTGGTCCACGAGGACGACACCTGGGCGCTCCAGTCCCTTCAGTCCTTCACCCCTTCACCTCCGAGGAGACGCTGACCGTCACCATGGACGACGGCGAGCAGTTCGTCGTACAGGTCACCGACGCCCAGATCAAGACCAGCGTCATGACCGCCAGCGGCGAGACGTATCTCATCACCGTCACCTATGACGACGACGCCCTGCTGCCCGACGACGCGCAGCTGGAGGCCGTGGAGCTCGACGGCGAGGCCCTCGAGGATTACATGGGCCGGACGGCTTCGCTGATGGACGCCGCGGCGTTCAGCTATGCCCGCGCGTTCGACATTTCCATCGTGAACGCGGCGGGCGAAAAGCTCCAGCCCGCCGCGCCCGTGGAGGTGTCCATCGAGCTCATGGACGCGACGGAGACGGGCGACGATTATTCCGTGGTCCATTTCGCCGGGGAAGCGGAGGATCCCGAACAGATGACGGCAAGCACGCTGGAGAACACCGTGTCCTTCAGCGCCGACGGCTTCTCCGTCTACGCCATCGCCAGGGGGCCGCAGGTGATCCCGGATCTCTGGATGCGGCTCTCCTCCGTCGACGAGCTGACCGCGCTGGGCGACCGGGGCCTGTACATCGGCAACGTGAGCGGCTACTATTTCACGGACGGAACCACATACACCTCCAATGACAAGCGCACCGGCATCACAAAGACGAAGCCCGCCAGCAGCGTTCCGACCGGCGAGGCGGCGAAATACTGGTTTGAAAAGGTCGAGGGGACGGATGATCAGTTCTATGCCTACTGCATGGACCGCCAGTCCGGCGACCGGAAATACGTCTATAACGGCGGCAACAAAAGCCTTTCCTTCGTGGCGACGAGGGAGGAAGCCACTCCCTTTACCGTCACCGTGGATGATCAGCAGCAGTTCCGGCTGAACAATGGCGAATGGTACTGGAACATGCAGGGCAGCGCCAACGGAACCCGCTTCTGCGCGTACAACAACCTGACTGACAATCCGGCAAACAACGATATGGCCATCTGGTACTACTGCAGCGACGAGGATCCCTATGGAATCGATGGCGCGCAGTACGGCCTGCTGAGCTGGAACGACAACGCGATGGGCAAGGCGATGATGGCCAGCGTAAAGGGCAACGGCCTCGAGGCCAAGCCCCTCACCGTCATGGTCAAGCAGGATAACCGCGGGGACAGGCTGTTCGTTCCCGGGGACATCCTCGACCAGATCACGATGTGGCAGTTCCACTGGGTCGGCGACATCCGCTACTGCCTGTCCGGCGAGGTCAACGGGGTCGAAAAATACCTCGTGATCGCGGACTCGGGGCTCTCCCTGGCCGACACAAAGAACGACGCGACGCAGGTCCAGATCATTCCCGGCACGGGCATCCACGAGGGCCAGATCTGCCTGAAGGCCGGCGGCATCACGCTGACCTACAGCGGCGACGCGGACACCGGCTTCATCAAAGGCGGCGCGGTGGGCAGCGAATGGCTTTACCTGGCGGAGACCTCCGCCCTGACATCGGACTACTTCATGAAGTACTCCGCCCGGATGGTCGGCGTCTCGGACTCCGAGGTCACGAGGGGCTCGAAGATCGTCGTCTACACCCGCGCGTGGAACGACGACCGCAAGCGCTACGATTACTACCTCATCGACGGGGACGGAAACCTGGTGCGCTGCTACGAGAGCGGCGATTCCATCGAGTGGGTCGGCCACGAGATCAACACCATGCTCTGGCAGTTCACGGAGTACGCCGAGGCCGACGGCACGCCCAACGGCTATTACGAGCTGTACAATCCGTCCTCGCAGTGCTACCTCGCGCCGCAGATCACGGGCGACCAGATCCTGTCGCCGAACACGATCGGCATCATACTGGACGGAAGAATCGAAAAGAAATACTATACGCCCATACTCGCCTGGGACAAGCCGGCGTATGCCTACGCCGGGCTCAAGGTCGAGGGCGACCGCATCGTCACCTGCCCGCGGGCGGAAGCCATGGACTTCTACTTCGCCGTCATGGACGACATGCCCGTGGACGACGTACTGCATGAGGTCAGTACGCTGGACAACAACGAGCACGGCATCACCATGCAGATGGTCGACATCAAAACCCGCAAGGAGATGAGCGATTACCTGGGCAGCGACGAGTACAAGGGCGCCGAGGCCATCAGCCGCAATACCGTGAAGGAGCTGCTGTCCACCGATCTGAAAGATGACGGCTATCCCACCACGTTCGGCGGCTCCCTGAAGAACCTGTACAAAGGCGAGCAGGTGGTCAACCACCTGTTCATCGAGAGCACCTACGAGGGGACGGGCTACTATGAGTTCGACAGCACGCAGAACTTCGCAAGCCTGAAACCCTTGAATCCGAAAAATGAAAGAGACTTCAAAGTCTACCGGGAGCTGGGCTCCCACGACTCGACCGATAAGGATACGCTGAAGCACGGCCAGTTCTTCCCCTTCAACGACCTGCAGCCGGGCCTGTTCACCTCCGTCAACCGCTATAACGTCTACGATCCCTACGAGAACGAGTTCCTGTCGGAGAACGACCCGCGCAAGTACGAGCAGCTCTACCTGGTCCAGGACCCGGACCCCTACTTCGCCATGGAGATGGACGCCGAGTTCACCCAGACGCCCAACGGACTGGACGCCTGGGGGCACGACATCATCTTCGAGTTCGCCGGCGACGACGACTTCTGGCTCTACGTGGACGGCGAGCTGGTCATCGACCTCGGCGGCGTCCACAGCGCCGTGCCCGGCAAGGTCAACTTCCGCACGGGCGAGGTGGACGTTAACGGCACGAAGACCACGCTCTACGACCTGTTCTATGAAAACTATATGAGCCGCGGCAATACCGCCGAGAACGCCCGGGCATACGTCAACGAGCGGTTTGTTTTCAATGACGAGGGCAACTGGACCTTCCCGTCGGACTCCCCCCACACCATGCGTATCTTCTACATGGAGCGCGGCGCGAGCGCGTCCAACCTGCACGTACGCTTCAACCTGGCCTCCACGAAGACCGGCACGGTGCAGCTGACCAAGGCGCTGGAGGGCGTGGACGCCTCGGAGTCCACCTTCGCGGAGTTCCCGTACCAGATCCTGTACAGGACGGAGGACGGCGCCGAGAAGTACATGACCAACGCGGCGCCCGAAAATCCGGCGGAAAACCAGGATCATGTGTTCTACAAGGATTCCCTCATGCCGGTCACGTACATCTCCAGGGGCTTTGAGATCGGCGGCAAGGTCTACGACCACGTGTTCTTCCTGAAGCCGGGCCAGACCGCCGAGATCAACTTCCCCTCGGACGCGACGGAATACAGGATCGTCGAGTGCGGCGTGGACACGGACGTCTATGCGCACGTGAAGGTCAACGACGAGGAGATCATCGGCACGCCGGAGAACGGCAGCGCCTCGCGGAAGGACTTCGGGATCGACTGGGCCACCATCGGCGGCCGCCCGAAGGTCAAGTACGTCAACGAAGTCAACGCCAAGCAGACGCTGACCATCGTGAAGAAGCTGTACGATGAACACGGCGACCCCATCGATCCGGACTATTCCGACCCCGACAGGCTCTTCGCGTTCCGCCTCTACTTCAGCTCGGAGTATTCCCCGAATCGGTGGACCCCGGCGCGCATATTCCGGTATCACGTGAAGAACCCGAAGGGCGAATACTGCATGCGAGACAGGCAAACCAATAAATTCGTGCCGATCACGGACAACGATGGCCGGACCTTCACGAACTACGAGGCTATGAACGACGACCAGAAGGACAAGGCCTTCTTTGAAACCTCCCTGAACGGGGGCATCTCTGAGATTCCCGCGTACTACACCGTCGAGGTCCGTGAGCTCATGCCCGGCACGCGGTTCATGGTGGTGGAGCGCCCGACGGAGACGCCGGACGGCTACCGGTTCCGAAAGTACGTCCTCAACGGCGTCGACCAGAGGATCGCCGACCCCTGGGACGGCGTGCGCGGAAGCATCGAGGCGGGCGAGCCCTCGAGCGTGGAGGTCTGGAACGACAAGGGCTACGGGCTGCGCCTGTACAAGGCGTGGTCGGATGCGGACTTCGTGACCGATCGCGATCCCGCGTTCTTTGCGGTGTTCGTCAGGGACGATAAGAACGCATTGCGCCTCGTGGACGGCACCGTGCGGGCGCTGGACTACAAAGCCGACCCCGATACCCAGACGCTGTACTGGTACTTCCCGTCGCTGCAGACCGAAGAGGGTTTTGACCGGTACGAGGTCTATGAGGTGACGCTGACCGGCAACTATGCCGTCGACGGCGACGGCAATGTGACGGGCTATACCGACATCAATCCCGTGCCGAACGGCGACGGGCTGAAGCTGAACATCGTCCGGAAGGGCTCCGACAAGAGGACCATGATCGACTATCGGGTCACCTACGAGGATCCCGAACCGGTCGGCGACAACGTCCGCATTTTCAGGGCTGCCAACACCTCCACGGCGCGGCCGCGCATCGTGCTGAGAAAGCAGGACTGGAGCGGCGAGTGGCTGCCGGGCGCCGTGTTCACGCTGGCCCTCAAGGGCGACGCGGAAAACGCCATCACCTACACCTCGGACGCGAACGGGCTGATCACCATCGCCTATCCGGAACCGAGCAAGACCTATGTCCTGACGGAGGTCAAATCGCCCGCGGGCTACCGCGGCGTGAGCGTGCCCCTGGAATTCAGGGTCGATGTGACGGTCGACGAAGCGGGAAAGATTACGGAGGAAACCGTGACCGTCTCCCCCGATACCGACGAAATCAAGCCTTATTACGAGGTGGACACCGAGGGCGAAGAGGAAAAGATCCCGCGGCTGATCGTCAGGGACAAGCCGTGGACGTTCGACGTCGTCAAGGTGGACGCGACGACCGGCGACCCGCTGGAGGACGCGGTGTTCTCGCTGCACCGGCAGGTGGTCGTCAACGGACAGACGAGCTACCTCACCAACCCGATGCCGGGGTACGAGGCCCTCACGACGGACGAAAACGGCGTCCTGCCGAAGCTGAACAGCGCCCTGCCCGCCGGCACCTACGAGCTGAAGGAGGAAAGCGCGCCGCCAGGCTTCATCAAGCGGTCCGAGGGCATCCACTTCACCGTCGGCAAGCTGGGCGGGATCACTCTGATCGGACAGCCGGAGGACGTCCAACTCACCGCGGAAAATGACGCGCAGGACAAGACGGTTCAGTACAGGCTAAAGGTATCGAACGTGCCGCTGTTCCAGGTCTCCATCTGGAAAACCGACCTGGATTACAATTCCCTGCAGGGCGCGGGCTTTGAGCTTTACAGGCTGGACGACTATGACGACGATAAGGAAGCGCCGCGGGAGGATGCGAAACCCGTTGTGACAGGTACCGTGGGCGATAACGGCATACTCAAGTTGGGTCGCCTCTCCATCGGCCATTATCGATTGGTCGAGGTGCACGCGCCTTCGGGCTATGAGCAGCTCAAATATGCGATCAGGATCGAGGTCTCGGCGGACAAGGTGACCGCCATGCAGGAATCGGCTTCCGAAGTCACCTGCAAGGGGGCCGAGCACTGGGTGGAGGGCCAGGACAGTGATACCTGGCAGATTCGCGTCTGGAACAACCCCGGCGTGAAGCTCCCCGCCACCGGCGGCCCCGGCAGGGAAGCCTATGGGCTGTCCGGCATGCTCCTGATACTGTTCTCCGCCCTGTTCCTGATGCGACGAAAGGAACAGCGGTGAAAACAAGGCCCTTCACGGAAAGCTGTGGGATTTGAGCCATGCGAGCGGCAGGACGAGATACAGAAAGCTGCATATCTTTCCCATTCTGGGCGGGATGAACATAGAGGACATACTGCCCGCGGATGTGCAGCGTGTTTTCAATATATGGTGTTTCAGCAGGCGTTGGAGGATGAACTGATTCAGCGCAATCCGCTGCATTCAAAGTCCGTTCGGATCACGGGACGCGGCAGCAAGCCCACAGAGCCTTACAGCGTGGCGCAGATGCGTTTTCTCGCGCAACAATCGGACTGATTGAAAACCCCTCTGACCGCGCTTATATGGCCTTGCAGGCGCTTCACCCGCTGCGTCTGGAAGAAGTATTGGGATTGAAGTGGATGGATATAGACGCGCTTGGACAGGTTATCAATGTGCGCCGCGCCGTCACGCACCCATAGCGCAATCAGACGCAGGTTAAAGAGACAAAGACGGACGCCAGCCGCAGGCAAATTGACCTTGTGCCGCAGGTGAGGATTCAAGCCCGCTTGGTTCCTCACCTTATGGAGCTGATGGCCGGATTCGAACCGGCGACCCAATCCTTGCCAAAGGTGATTTTGCACAAATTATAATTATTTAATTTATTTATACCATCCAAATTTTCTGTCAGAATTACCTCGTTTTGGCAGTTATTAATAGGATCATAACAATCGTAAAAATGAGCATTGACGACCCGTTTGCTGGCTGTTGGTGCTCTTTTTTGCTTGATAGGTCATTGCTTGTCACGTTGTTTCCGGAATAATCCAAAGTCTATCCTTCCGGTTCCTGTTTGCAACTGTCTTTTTCCCCCTCATCCGGAATAATCCAAAGTCTATCCTTCCGGTTCCTGTTTGCAACTGTCTTTTTCCCCCTCAAACTCCAATATGAACCGATCATAATCCGACATATACAGGCGATCCTGGACGACGCGGTATTTTTCAAACTCCGTCAGGGCATGGAGCCGGGCGATCAATATCCGTTTTCTCCCTTCGTACCTTTAAGGGATCATGGAGAGTACGCTGGGAAGATGTAGATTTGGAACAGAATGTTCTTCATGTTCAGCGGAATGTGACCTATACCAACAATCAACCCTTCGTTGGAACGCCGAAGACTAAAAGCGGTTTCCGCGAGGTCCCCATCATTCCAGACTTGCTTGCCCACCTCTTGCCCTTGGGCGAAAAGGGCTTCATCGTCAGCGGCAATGACCCTGAGAAGCCTTTGACGCTCACTGCCTTCAGATGTATGATGAAGCGCATCAACGCTTCTGTGGACCTCCATGGAGCCACGTCGCACGTCTTCAGGCATACGATAGGCACGATGTTGAACGACACTGGCGCGGACGTAAAGACCATCCAGAGCATCCTGGGACAGTCTGACTTCAAGACTACAACGACAATGGTTCCCCCATTATCAAACAGATTTGCG
>CADASI010000129.1 GCA_902790525.1 uncultured Eubacteriales bacterium | reverse complement strand
CCCCTCGCCGTACACCAGCACCTTCTTCTCGCCCTCGTAAAGGCCGTCCACGAAGGCCTTCAACTCGGCCCGGAAGCGCTCCATGCTCATGCCTCTGACAGCTCCTTCAATTTATCCCGGATCTTCTGGAAGTCCTCCCAGGCGTCCCGCTTCTTGGCGGGGTCGCGCAACAGCGCCGAGGGATGGAACGTGGGTATGAACCACACGCCCTTGCGCTCGTACCACCTGCCGTGGTCCCGGGTGATGAACACCTGCTCGTTGAGCGTGTACTGGCAGGCCACCTTGCCAAGCAGCACCACCACCCTCGGCCGCACCAGCGCCACCTGGGCGCGCAGGTAGTTCAGGCACGCGGCGGCCTCGTCCGGCTCCGGGTTGCGGTTCTTCGGCGGGCGGCACTTGACCACGTTGCAGATGTACACCTCCGTGCGCTCCATGCCGATGGCCTGGATCATGCGGGTCAGAAGCTCCCCGGAGCGCCCCACGAACGGGCGCCCCTGCCGGTCTTCCTCCTGCCCCGGGCCCTCGCCGATGAACATCAGCCGCGCGTGGGGATCGCCCTCCCCCGGCACCACGTTGGTGCGCGTCTCGCACAATCTGCATTTTTCGCAAACCCCGATGTCATTATACAGCTGCGCCCAGGAAACCTTCACGCTAAACACCCCCGATGTAGCAGAGTTCAGAGTTCAGAGTGCAGAGTGGAGATAAAGAATGTCTGATAACGACGGGATGTGGTTTTCTTTCTCAACACCGGCATACCGCAAACGGAATAGCAGCGCATTGTAGGGGCGCCGGATGAGGTGCCGCGCATCCACCCGGCGGGCGGCGCATCGCCCCTACGGGCACTCTGTACTCTGCACTCTGCACTCTGCACTCTGCACTCTGTACTCTGCACTCTGCACTCTGTACTCTGCACTCTGCACTCTGCACTCTGAAACACGATCGCCCCGCGCAAATCACACGATCCACGCGGGGCGGGGCCATCATTTCGGCACGATCAGGGCGTCCATGAATATCTTCCACAGGGACGCAAAGGACTCCCGTCCGTCCCGTACCATCCAGTTGAACAGCGCCGTGAGCAGCACCGCGCAGGCGATGATGACGATGATGCCCGCAACGACGCCCAGGAAATCATAGATGCCCGCGAAGATCAGAAAGCTGGTCTTGCGCCGCCTGACCTCCTTGCGCGTATAGATGCGCGCCATTGCGATCACCTCCAGACTGCGTCCGTTTGACGCTCCCCTATTATAGCATGAATCCGCCGGGAATGCAAACCGCTACTTCCCGAATTGTATGACTTCATTTCGAGATTTGTACGAGCTTTTGCACAAGAGCTCCTTGCTCAGCTGGTTGCCCTGGGCGTCCCAGCGGATCTTGTAGGCCTCGGCCTTGTAGCCGTTCTTGCCCTTTTCGACCACCTTGGTCTCCCCCGGCATCAAAAAACCCGAATACTCGTACTTGGTGTCGTACTTGACGGTCTCGGTGGTGCGACCCTCCAGCGTGATGGTCTCCCCATTGGGCAGCAGCCGCCCGAATATGCCGAAGCGCACCCGCTTGTCCTCGGTCACGAAGCAGCAGATGTACACGTCGTCGCCGGAGTGGTTGGTGAACTTGAGGTCCTGGCTGTTCCAGTTGACCGCCGCGTCCTTGCCCCGGTCCACGTAGGACACCGTCAGCGAGTGGTTGTGGCGCTCCACGATCTCCATGTCCGCCTTCACCGCCGCATTGAACAGCGTGGTGGACACCTGGCAGATGCCGCCGCCGATCTCCTCGGTGACCTCGCCGCTGGAGTAGGCCGTGGCGCGCCTGAACCCCCGGTCGGTGGTGCGCTTGCCCACGGTGTCGTTGAAGGAGAAGGTCTCCCCGTCGGCGACGCGGGTGCCGTTGATAATGGACACGGCGTTTTTTATGTTGTTGATGCGGTTGGTGCTGGAGGACGAGGCGTTGGTCACCGCGTAGGCGATCATGCCGTACTCGGAGCTGACCTCCGCCTGGGTCACCTTCGGCTGCACGGTCTCGATATTGAGCTTCACGTCGCCGCCCCCGGCCTCCAGCGCCGATATGATGTCCCGCTTTAGGCTGTCGGCGTCGAGCTGCCGCCCCTCCCGACTCTCGGTGAGCACGAAGTTGTAGGTGTTCACGTCGAAGGACTCTATGGCGGCGTCCACCGCGGGCACGTCCGCCTTGACCGCCACGGCCTGCACGTAGTTGTTGACCGCCTTTTCGGTGTACAGGTCCCGGTCCACCTCGTAGGCGATCGGCCTGTACTGGCGGCTCACCGCGGCGTGATACCGCTGCTCCAGCGAGCCCCGCCGCCCGGCGCTCCAGGCGTTGAAAAGCACGGCCTCGTAATCGCTCTGATAGCCCATGTCCACCGCGGTCACCTGCCCCGCGCCGTCCAGCGTCACCACCCGGTCGGCGTACTGCGGCTCGATGTTCTGCTGCCAGTAGGCCAGCGCCTGCCTGAGCGTCATCTCAGAGACGTCCACGCCCTCCACCGTGGTGCCGTCGTAGAAGGTCTGCGCCTCCACCACGCGCTTCATCTCGGCAAAGCTGTTGTGACGCACCACCAGCATGCCCCCCAGCATCACGAACACCGCGATGCCCGCCGATAAAAGCAGGTTCGCCGCCAGCAGCGTCGGGCTGAGCTTTTTCTTCTTCCCCTTCTTCTTTTTCTTCGTGTTGACGGCCTTTTTCTTCACCGTAGGCTTTGCCTTTTTCTCTTTCGGAGGCTTGGGAGAGGCTTCCCCCTGGGGGGAAGCTGGCGCGTGCAGCGCGACTGATGAGGGGGTCCCCCCGGCTTTGGCTTTGCGTGATGCGCTCTTCTTCTTGCCCTGCTGACCGCGGGCCTTCTTTGAAAAATCGTCCTCCGGGATGTCCAGCGCCCCGGCCGCCTTCTTCTTTGTCTTGTTCTCCGCCATGTTTACGTTCCCGATGATATCCGTCATTTGTCCTGATTCAGCATCTCCATAAACTCCGCTTCCCCGATCACCCGCACGCCCAGCGCCTGCGCCTTGGTCAGCTTGCTGCCGGCGCTCTCCCCGGCCACCACCAGCGCGGTCTTCTTCGACACGCTGCCCGCGGCCTTGCCGCCGCGGCTGCGTATGGCCTCCTCTGCCTCGCTTCGGCCCATGGACGACAGCGTGCCGGTGACCACCACGGTCATGCCCGCGAAAACGCCGAGCGAGGTGTCCTTCTTTTCCCACGCGGGCTTCACCCCCGCGGCCAGCAGCGCGTCCACCAGCCGGGCATTGGCGGGGTCCTCAAAGAAGCCCACGACGGAATCCGCCACGATCTCTCCCACGTCGTCCATAGCGGTGAGTTCCTCGCGGCTCGCCTGCCGCAAAGCCTCCACCGAGCCGAAGCGCTCCGCAAGGTCGCGGGCCGTCTTGGTGCCGATGTTGGGGATGCCGACGGCGTGTATGAAGGCGTTCAGCCTGCACGCCTTGCTCTTTTCAATGGCATTGATCAGGTTCTCGGCCTTCTTCTCGCCGAAGCGCGGCAACGCGCAGAGCTGTTCCTTCGTCAGCCCGTAGAGCTGGTCCGCCTCCTGCACAAGCCCCGCGTCCACCAGCTGCGCGGCGGTCTTTTCGGAGAAGGTGTCGATGTCCATGGCCTCCCGGCTGGCGAAGTGGCTTAGGCGCATCACGATCTGCGGCTTGCAGCCGTCCCGGTTGGGACAGAACAGGTGCGCCCCGCGCTCCTCCAGTTTAGCGCCGCAGGCGGGACAGACCGCGGGCTTCTCGATCTCCCGCTCGCCCTCCGAGTACTCGTCCACCCGGCCCATGATCTCCGGGATGACCTCGTTGGAGCGGCGTATCCACACCTTCGCGCCGATCTTCACCCGCTTGCGCTGTATGTCCTGCCAGTTGTTCAGCGTGGCCTGCTTCACCGTCGCGCCCGCCAGCTCCACCGGCGACACCCGCGCCACCGGCGTCAGCTTGCCGGTGCGGCCGATCTGCCAGGTCACGTCCTCGAGCACCGTGGTCATCTCCTCGGCCTCGAACTTGTAGGCCACCGCCCAGCGGGGGAATTTGTCCGTGTAGCCGAGGGCGTCGCGGGTGGCATAGTCGTCGATCTTGATCACCGCGCCGTCGATCATGTAGTCGAGGTTGGCGCGTTCGGCCTCGATCCGGTGCACGGCGTCGATGGCCGCCTTGAGCGACCCCGCGTCGATCTCACAGTTCGAGGTCGGAAAGCGGTTCTCCCGCAAAAAGTCCAGCATCTCATGATGCGTTTTGAACGTCCTGCCCTCGATGTAGCCCACGTCGTAGAAGCAGGCGTCCAGCCGCCGGGACGCGGTGACGCCGGGGTCGAGGTTCCGAAGCGCGCCCGCGGCGGCGTTGCGGGGGTTCTTCAGTGGCTCCTTCGCCGTCTCGTTGTACTTTTCCAGCACCGAGATGCGCATGAAGCCCTCCCCGTGCACCTCCATGCGGCCCTGAAAGGGGATGGTCAGCGGTATGGTGCGGATGGTCATCACCTGCGGCAGTATCTCCTCCCCTACGATGCCGTTGCCGCGGGTGGCGGCGCTCACCAGCCGCCCGCCCTCGTAGGTCAGGTTGACCGTCAGGCCGTCGAACTTGTGCTCCACCACGTAGGTGATTGGCGGCAGATTTGCCCCACCGGCGACGGCGTCCTCCCGCAGCTTCTCCGCCCGGCGGGCCCAGTCCTCCAGCGCCTCGATGGACTGCGCCTTGCCCATCGACCACAGCCGGGCGATGTGCGTAGCACCGCGCCGCCCACCCGCCGCGTGGGCGAGTCCGGCAGGCGCTCGCCCGTCTCGGCCTCCAGCTTCACCAATTCGTCATACAGCGCGTCCCACTCCTTGTCCGAAATCGTGGGATTATCCAGTGTATAATACTGATAAGCCGTCTCGTTCAGACGATCCACCAATTCGCGCATGCGGTTCATGGGATACCTCCAAGTGTACAATTAACCGGGAAACTCAGTCCCCTTCATAATAGCCTTCCCTGCTGAACAAACACCATTTGGCGTACATGATCTCATAGTGATCCTTGATAAAGCGCTGAATGCGCCTCAAATCCCTGTCGTTCAGCGAACCTTTTTGTCGGATCACCGTATCGCCGTCAGACTTCACGAAGAATTTGGCCGAACCCGATTCGGTCAGTCGCTCATCGCTGGCATGCGCATGCATCGCTTCGACAACGCAATGAGACGTGAAGTACAGATAATACCCTGCCACCTTGAATTCAAAGTACTTTGGCATCGTCGTCCTCCACGTAGCTCATGGCGCTGTCGTAATATTTCATTGCGATATGCAGCTCGATATCGTCCATCGTCGTCTCCAGAACCTCGCCCTTCGGGGAAACGAACGTCACATGATCCAGATCGTGGAGGTTCGTAATTCTGACGCCCCGTTCGAGCAGCTCCACGGCATAGCCGTCAATGATGACATCCGCCGCATCCGCGATTTCCTTCACAGTCATATCAGGGTTTCCTCCTCATGCCGGTTGATGGTCATAGCGTATCCTCACCTCTCTGATCGGAGCGAGGAACTTGTCCGCATTGAACCTGAGGTTTTCCAGAATCGGTTTAAGATCAATATAGTCCTCCACCGTTCCGGCCATGTTATACGTGGCGTCGACGACGATATAGCCCTTGTCCCACTTCTTGACGCGATCATAGCGCAGCAGATTATGGGAGGTGCGGAAGCGCAGGCAAATGCTTCCGACGGTGAAGCTCGTGTATTCGCCATCGCTGGAAAGATAAGCCACAGTATTCATACCCATCACCCGCCTGTCAATTCTCTACCGCTCCACCCGCATGATCGGGGCGGAATTGACGGCGAACACCTTCTCCGCGCCGTCGTCGAAGCGTATGCGGACCTTCTGCTGTCCGCCGATGCCGGTGACCTCCAGCACGGTGCCCGGCCCGTAGGCGCGGTGGCGCACGGCGTCCCCCCGGTGGAACACGCTGATGCCCCGGTCCGCCTGCGCGCCGAAGCCCTTGGTCACGCCGGGGATGTTCAGCCGGACGCCGTCGGGGTTCAGCTTCGGCTTCGGCGGGGGCGTGCGGGTCTGCACGTCCCCCGCGCCGCGGATGCCGCCCTGTCCGGGGGCATGGCCGTAGGGCGCGGGCCGGGCCCACGCGGACCGTGCGGGCGGCGGCACGCGCCGCGCCTCCATGCGCCCGACCCCCTCCTGGATGAGCCGCTGGGGGATCTCCGAGACGAACCGGGAGATCGGGTTGGCGTTTCGGGTGTTGTACAGCGCCCGGGTGTAGGCGTGGCTCATGAACAGCCGCTTCTTCGCGCGGGTAATGCCCACGTAGGCCAGGCGGCGCTCCTCCTCAAGCTGCTGATCGTCGAACAGCGCACGGGTGATGGGGAACACGCCCTCCTCCATGCCCGAGAGGAACACGTTGTCAAACTCCAGGCCCTTGGCGGAGTGCAGCGTCATCAGCGTCACCGCGCCGCCGTTTTCGTTCATGGCGTCCAGGTCGGACACCAGCGCCACGTTCTCCAGAAAGTCGGACAGCGTGCCCTCCGGGTTGTGCTGCTCGAACTCGGTGACCGCGCCCTGCAATTCCTTGATGTTTTCGAGGCGGGACTCGTTGTCCTCGTCCTTGGATTCCTCCAGCGCCTTCACGTAGCCGGTCCGGTCGATCACCGTCTGCAGAAAGTCGCCGGGCTTCATCTCGTACATCCGCTCGGTCAGGTCGATCATCAGTTCCGCAAAGGCCCCCAGCAACTTCTTGGGTCTTGCGGACAGCGGCACGTTCTCCCAGTCCAGCACGGCGGACAGGAAGGGCATGTCGTTTTCCCGGGCGTACTCGGCGACCTTCTCCACGGTGGCGTCGCCGATGCCGCGCCTGGGCGCGTTGACGATGCGCCGCGCGGACACGTCGTCGTCCGGGTTGACCAGCGCGCGCAGGTAGGCGATCAGGTCCTTGACCTCCTTGCGCTCGTAGAACCGCAGGCCCCCGTACACCCGGTACGGCGTGCCAGCGCGCACGAAGGCGTCCTCGATCACGCGGGACTGGGCGTTGGCCCGGTACAATACGGCGATGCTCCCGGCGGCGTCGCCCCGGCGCATCAGCTTGCCGGACATCTGGCAGATGAAGGCGGCCTCGTCCCGCTCGTCGGAGGCGTGGTACAGCGCCAGCCGGTCCCCGGCCTCCGCCTCGGTCCACAGCACCTTCTCCTTGCGGCCCGCGTTGTGGGCGATCACCTGGTTGGCGGCGTCCAGTATGTTGCCGGTGGAGCGGTAGTTCTGCTCCAGCTTGATGGTCACGCACTCCGGAAAGTCCTGCTCGAAGTCCAGTATGTTGCGCAGGTCCGCGCCGCGCCAGCCGTAGATGGACTGGTCGTCGTCGCCCACCACGCACAGGTTGTGCCGGTCGCCCGAGAGCAGCCGAACCAGCGCGTACTGGGCGGCGTTGGTGTCCTGGTACTCGTCCACCAGTATGTAGCGAAATTTGTCCTGATAGTACTGGAGCACCGGCGGCTGCTCGGTCAGAAGCTCCAGCGTCTTGATCAGCAGGTCGTCGAAGTCCAGCGCATTGTTGCCCCTCAAGGCCTGCTCGTAGGCGCGGTAGGCCTCGTAGAGCTTCTTCGACCTGAAATCGCCGCCGGACTCCTTCAGCCATTCGGTGGGCGTCAGCATGCGGTTCTTGGCGTCGGAGATCATGGTCCTGATCTGCTTGGGCGGGTACTCCTTGTCGCCCAGGTTGAGCTCCCTCGCCACGGCCTTGATGACCGTCATGCGGTCGTCCTCGTCGTAGATGGCGAACTGCCGCTTGTAGCCCAGCTTTTCGATGTCCCGCCGCAGGATACGGGCGCAGCAGGAGTGGAACGTGGAGATCCAGGCGTCCTCCGACGCCTCCCCCGCCAGTTTGTGCACGCGCTCCGCCATCTCCCGGGCGGCCTTGTTGGTGAAGGTGATGGCCAGTATGTGCCACGGCGCGACGCCCTTTTCCATCAGGTACGCCACGCGGTAGGTCAATACGCGGGTCTTGCCGCTGCCCGCGCCAGCCAAAACAAGCAGCGGGCCCTCCGTCTGCTCGACGGCGGCGCGCTGCTGGGGATTCAGGGCATTGAGATCAATCATTCTTTGTTTTCCCTTTCGGCCATCTTGCCGAGCACGAGCTGGTAGCCGCCCGCGCCGTAGTTGAGCGCGCGGTTCACGCGGCCTATGGTGGCGGTGGATACGCCGGTCTTTTCCACGATTTCGGTATAGGTGGACTGGGCCTGCAAAAGCCGCGCCACCTCCAGCCGCTGGCCGAGGTCCTGTATCTCGCGGATGGTAAAGAGGTCCTCGAACAGCTTGTAGCAGTCCTCTTCGGTGTTCAGCGCCAGGATAGCCCGAGCAAGGTTATCCGCCAGCTCACTCTTTAATCTCGATGTAAACACTTTAACCCTCCTCCACTTTCCCATATCATCATATGAATATTATATCCGAATTTGGGGGTTGCGTCAATAGCTATTGATTGAAGCTATTATTCAGAGTGGAGATAACAGAGTGCAGCGTGCAGTTTTGGAGGAAATCCGCCGGATTTCTTTTGATCATAAGGCTGCGGCATACGGATGTAGGGACGCCATTATTGGCGTCTGCGGAACCCGTTTCGCCCTGAACGGACGCCATGAATGGCGTCCACTCGGATTAATTGTATCCCACTGTCGTCTTTTTAATCGAACAAATTCCGCAGGGATTTGAACCAAAACTGCACTCTGTACTCTGTACTCTGCACTCTCTACTCTATCCCGTCCGCCTCGATCCTCGGCAGCGTGATGTCCTCCCCGGCCTCGCTGGCGTAGACATATGTGCCGCGGGCGGTGCCGCGCACGGTCACCTTGTCCCCCACGGCGAGGGGCGGGGCGCCTTTATCGCGGAACAGCGCCACGTAGACCACGTCGTCGAAGCCGCCCCTGGCGGCGACGCGCAGCGCGGTGTACACGCCGAGGCTGTCTAAGTAGGTGTCGTCCTCGAGCACCTGCAGCACGCTGCCGGAGAAGCTCACCGGGGTGTCCCGATAGGCGTCGGCATCGTTGAGCGCCCGGCCGTAATCCAGCTTCTCATAGTGCCTGACTACGGGCGCCTCGCTCCAGAAAAGCGCCTTCTGGGTGGCGTCGTCGGCCTCGCCGGTGGGCTCCAGGCCCGAGGCCTGCTGGAACGCCTTCACCGCCGCGGCGGTCTTGCCGCCGTAGCTGCCGTCGGCCCCGCCGTTAAGATAGCCCAGCGCGATCAGCTTCTGCTGTAAGTCCTTCACCGCGTCGCCCTTCATGCCCTGCGACAGGGGTTCGTAGCTCACGTCGGGCGTGGGCGTGGGCTCCGGGGCGGCCTCGGGCGTCGGCGTGGGCGCGGGCTCCATCTCAAGGATGCGGTCCCCCGCGCTCTTGCGCATGTTGCGCAGCTCGTTCATCACGCCCTCCGCGCGCCCGGCGCAGCAGAATATAAGCACCAGCGCGACCAGCGCGGCGATCCGTCTCTTCATGGCATTTGTCCTCCGTATGGTTTACAGCTTTCCGCCCAGGGTGTAACCTTCCTTTTCAAACACGGCCAGCCAGCCCCTGAGCTTTTCAAAGAACTCGGCGTTGGTGGAGGTCTTGCCCATCAGGCCGATGATCTGCTCGGTCATCTCCTGCCCCTTGCCGCCGGAGAGCACCTTGCGCACCAGCATCTCGCCCTCCAGCTCGGCCTCGGTGAGCAGCAGCTCCTCGCGCCGCGTGCCGGAGCGCAGCATGTCCACGGCGGGGAACACCCGCTTGTCGGACAGCTTGCGGTCCAGGTGCAGCTCCATGTTGCCGGTGCCCTTGAACTCCTCGAAGATGATGTCGTCCATGCGGCTGCCGGTCTCCACCAGCGCCGTGGCGACGACGGTCAGGCTGCCGCCGTTTTCGATGTTCCGGGCCGCGCCGAAGAAGCGCTTGGGCTTGAACAGCGCCCCCGGGTCCAGTCCGCCGGACAGGCTCCGGCCCGTGGGGGTGATGGTCAGGTTGTACGCCCGCGCCAGCCGCGTGATGGAATCCATCAACACCACCACGTCCTGGCCCATCTCCACCAGCCGCTGGGCGCGCTCCAGCACCATCTCCGACACCCGCACGTGGTTTTCCGGGGCCTCGTCGAAGGTGGAGTAGATCACCTCGCCGTCGATGGAGCGCTTCATGTCGGTGACCTCCTCCGGGCGCTCGTCGATCAGCAGCACGATCAGCTTGATCTCGGGATAGTGGGCGGTGATGGCGTTGGCGATCTTTTTAAGCAGCGTGGTCTTGCCCGCCTTGGGCTGGGACACGATCATGCCGCGCTGACCCTTGCCGATGGGGGCCAGCATGTCCACCAGCCGCAGCGAGAAGTCCCCCGGGCCGTGCTCGGCGGGGGTCTCCAGCCGGAGCCGCTGGTCGGGATAGATGGGCACCAGGTCCTCAAAGCGCGGGCGGTTGGCGGCCTCCTCCGGGGGACGGCCGTTGACGGAGGTGATGTACAGCATGGCGCTGTAGCGGTCCCCCTCCCGCTGGGGACGGGTCTTGCCCTCCACGTAGTCGCCCATGCGCAGGTTGAACCGGCGAATCTGGGCGATGGAGATGTACACGTCGTTGGGCCCCTGCTGGCAGTTCTCCGCCCGCAAAAAGCCGTAGCCGTCCTGCTGGATCTCCAACACGCCCGCGCCCTCGGAGCAGTCGCCGGAATTGAGCATCTCCGGCACGGCGGGGTTGGAGGTCTTGTACTCCGCGTTGTAGTAGCCTTCACGGCGGCCCCGGGCGCTGCCTGACTCCGCGTACTCCTGGGGACGCGGGGCCTCCTGCGGCGGCTTGGGAGCGCCCATCGGCGGCCGCTGGACGAACCGCGGGTTCTGCGCCCGCTGGCCCGGCTCCCCCGTCGGCGCGCCCGGGGACCTGCCCGGCATGTGCGCAGGACGCACCGCCGGGTTGACGCTCCGCGCCTCGCCGCTCATCGGCCGCATCGGGCGGCTGTTGACGACCTTCGGCAGGGCGGGCTTCTCCTGCGCCGGGGGATTGTCGGGCTTATTCTCTATCGGTGCAGGCTTCTTCTCCGCCGGCGCAGGCTTCTTCTCCGCCGGCGCGGCCTTCTTCTCCGCCGGCGCGGGCTTTTTCTCTATTGGTGCGGGCTTTTTCTCTACCGGCGAGGCCTTCTTCTCCGCCGGCGCGGGCTTTTTCTCCGTCGTCGCGGTCTTTTTCTCAGGCTTTGGTTCCTCCGTCTTCGCCTTGGCGGGTTCCTCAATCTTCTTGGGCTGACGGCCCCGGCGCCTTGGCGCGGCCTCGGGGGCTGCCGCGGCCTGTGTCGGCGCGGCGGT
>CADASI010000128.1 GCA_902790525.1 uncultured Eubacteriales bacterium | reverse complement strand
GCAGCCAGGCGGACAACGAAAAATCCGCTGCCCGCCCCGCATGATACGATCTGTCATTTTGCACTGCTTGTGTGTTTACACAAAATTTGGGATAGAGCCGAAGCAAGCAGCCCGTAAGCGTCTTTTCCCGGATTCACTCGTCCCAGGAAAAGGGCTACGTTTCTTCAAACGCCATCACCTTTGAAGCGATAGTGCCCGTAGGCTTTGCGGTAGGCCTCCACCGAATCCCGGAGCGTGTGGCATTCGTTGAATGCGTCCCAGCTGAGATGCTCGATTCTCAGAAATCCATCAATATCGCTCATCCCGACCTTTGCACCGAATTCAACAGGGGCATTTTGCTTCCCCCTCACAATGGGACGCACCCAGGGTTGGCTGAGACTGACGATGCGATCATCGATCCTGGTACTGCCCGACTCGTACATCTCGCGCTGCTGGGCGTACAACGAGCGGATTACGATCAACCGTTCACGTTGCCACCTGGTCAGGGCGTTCTCCCATTCATCGGGATGATCCTGAATCACAGTATCAATGTGCTTCAGATTGCGACGAAGGAAATTGAGCTGTTGTTTCCTGGTGTTTCGAATGCTTCTGTTGGTCTTTTTGCGGCTCTTGGAGAATCCGTTGTACTGCTTCCTGGCTACGATGCGGTACGTTCGGGGTTTCCTGCCGCCCGTAAGCCCTGCGGCGTGAAGCGCGTCTATGATCCCTTCTGTGTTCTGCCGCGCTTCGTTCAGCAGCGATGTATCTGTTGGAAAGCGAATCGCCTGCGGCGCGCACGTCGCATCCAGTATCAGCGCGCCTTCGTTCGGCTCATCCTTCGTTTCCGATTGACCGCCTTCGCTGCCGCTTCCTGCGGAACCGTCTCCGGAATCGTCGTGATCTTCCGTTTCGTCCGCAATCTGTTCCGCCGTCTTGCACCCGGTGATCACATCATTGACGTCCTGCAGCATCTCCGGCGTCAGACGCTGCCGGAAACGGGACATCATACTTGAATCGAATGGCGCTGTCTGTCTGTACTCCGTCAGCCCGATGAAGTATTGCAGGTACGGATTCATCGCTATATGAATAATTTTTACGAAGTATCGAATTTGACACTAAAGGAGATTGTTTCGCAAAATTTGCGCTTGCCTTTTTCGGGAAAATCATGTATACTGGTTTTATCCAACTAAAACGATTTAGGCAAGGCTGGGGGGAGTGTCGGATGTCCATCACCATCAAGGATGTCGCCAAGCGCTGCGGCATGTCCATCTCCACGGTGAGCAAGGTTTTCAACGGTTATCCCGACATCAGCGAGGAGACGCGCCAGCAGGTGATGCGCCTGGCACGGGACATGGGCTACCAGCCCAACGCGCTTGCCCGGGCGCTGAAGACCAACCGTTCCTACAACCTGGGCGTGCTGTTTGTGGACGACAACACCAGCGGCCTGATGCACCCGTTCTTCGCGGCGATGCTCAACGCCTTCAAGTCCGAGGCGGAGGCCAAGGGGTACGACATCACCTTCATCAACCACAAGATCGGCGCGTCGGACATGACCTTCCTGGAGCACTGCCGCTACCGCAACGTGGACGGCGTGTGCCTGGCCTGCGTGGACTTCTACTCCGCGGAGGTCGCCGAGCTGGTGAACAGCGACATCCCCACCGCCACGGTGGACCACGTGTTCAACAACCGGCCCTGCGTGGCGTCGGACAACGTGTCCGGCATCCGCATGCTGGTGAACTACGCCGCCTCCCTGGGGCACCGGCGCATCGCCTACATCCACGGGCAGCGCAATTCCTCGGTCACCGAGACCCGCATCACCGGCTTCTACCGGGAGATGCAGGCCCACGGGCTGGCCGTGCCGGAGGGCTACGTGGTCGAGGGCCGCTACGACGACATTATGTGCACCAAACGGCTGATGCTCGCGCTACTGGAGCGGGTCGATCCGCCCACGTGCATACTGCTGCCGGACGACGCCTCCTTCTTCGGCGCCATGGAGGCCGCCAACGAAAAGGGCCTCCGGCTGGGGCAGGACATCTCGGTGGCGGGGTACGACGGCATACGGCTCACACAGTCGCTGCACCCGAAGCTGACCACCGTGTTCCAGGACTCCGAGAGCATGGGCCGGCAGGCCGCCCAGCGGCTGATCGACCGCGTGGAGCACCCCAACACCGCCCCCAACGGGCTGGTGATGGTCCCGGTCAGGCTCATCGAGGGGGAGACCATGGCGAAGCTGGCGTAGGGACACGCACTGAGCGCACCGAATAATCAAAAACGGGCACATTTTGAAGAATATGCCCGTTTTTTTGCACGGATTGAGAGATGACGCCGGGTGAAAACGTTTTCGCCAGCACGACGGGGAAGCGCAGGGGTTCGTGAAGAATCGTCGGCGGGGTTATCAATAGTGCATAAAACCGGGGGAGAATTTCAGATAATTCTGGGGAATGAAGGGCGGGTTGTTAAGCCTGGGGCGACGCGGAGCCTCGTCATTTAACAGAATTTAACGAAAACGATGTATTGACATTTTCATACGCGGGGGTTACAATAATAGCGCAGTCCAATGATAAGGGTTTTGTTGTTGGAACAAAGGCAAGCGATTGCCGAAAAAAATTGAAGGAGGTTACCATTCATGAAGAAGGTAATCAGTCTGGTTCTGGCGCTGGCCGTGCTGGCCATGAGCGCCGTGGCGTTTGCTTCCACTCCCGTGGCGGCCACCGAGCTCGAGTACAAGGGTGATCTGGTGCTCATGCACTTCTCCACCTCCGAAGAGTCCGAGGGCAACGGCGGCTCCGACGGCTTCCGTACCACCATCGCGGCCTGGAAAGAGGCCCATCCCGACATCAACCTGACCGAGAACGTGCTGGCCAACGCCGAGTACAAGACCCAGGTCGCCACCCTGGCGGCTGCGGACAACCTGCCCGACGTCTTCCTGCTGCAGGGCATGAACACCATCGCCTGGGCCAACCAGGGCCTGGTCATGGACATGACCGACATCATCAGCGCGTCCCCCTACTATGCGGACTACAACACCGCGTACTTCACCCCCTTCACCACCCCCGACGGCAAGATCTACGGCCTGCCCGTGCTGACCGGCGGCACCTGCACCATCGTGATCTACGACAAAGCCATGTGGGCCGAGAAGGGCTACGACGCCTTCCCGAGCACCTGGGCTGAGGTCGAGGAAGCCGCCGAGAAGTTCTCCGCGGACGGCATCGACACCATCGCCTTCGGCAACGGCGGCCAGTGGCAGCTGAACTCCGACTTCGTGTCCACCCTGGGCAACCGCTACACCGGTCCCGAATGGTTCGCCAGCCTGATCGCCAACACCGGCGCCAAGTTCACCGACGAAGCCTTCGTGAAGTGCCTGACCGAGACCCAGCGCCTCTTCAAGGACACCAAGATCTTCAACGCCGACTTCAACGCCGTCACCAACGAGGACGCCCGCGAGTACTTCATCTCCGGCGACGCCGCGGCCTTCATCGGCGGCAACTGGGACTGGAGCTACATCACCGCCGTGCTGAAGGAGAGCAACGAGGAGAAGTACAACAACATGGGCATCGCCGTGCTGCCGCAGCCCGCGGACGCCGACAAGTATCCCAACAGCCAGAACATCGGCCTGGGCTACGCCATGGCCATCAACCCCAAGGTGGCCGAGGATCCCGCCAAGCTGGCCGCCGCCATCGACCTGTGCTATGAGCTGACCGGCCCCGCCTTCTCCTCCTACGTGGCCGAGAACTACGCCCTGGGCGGCCTGACCAACGCCGGCGACGTGGACCTGAGCAAGTTCGATCAGCAGACCCAGGATTTCTACAACTGGTCCTATGTCGACACCGACACCTGCGAGATCTACGACTCCTATCTGGATTCCGCCATCTGGTCCGTGCTCAACACCGAGATGCAGGCCATGCTCAACGGCGAGATCGATCCCGAGACCGTCGCCGCCGACACCCAGGCCAAGTACGACGAGATCTACAACAGCTGATCCGTTAAAAATCTCTGAGAGTTGACCAGCGAGCCGCCCGCCGCATTTGCTGGCGGGCGGCTTTCCGATTTGCCGCTTCCGCTCCCATGGGCCAGGATGGGAACAGATATTTTCTGACCCGTGGGAGCGGAAACCCGGAAGGACGCGGCGCACGAAAGGAAGGGAAACGGGATGCTTGATTCCATCAGGCCAAAGAAATCAACCATTTATCTGTATCTGCTGATACCGGTCGCCCTGTTCATATTCACGGTGTTCATGCCGCTGGTGGCGGCGCTGTTTTACAGCTTCTTCGAGTGGAAGAGCGGCCCGGTGAAGACCTTCAACGGCATCACCAACTACAAGCTGCTGTTCGCGGACACCACCTTCTGGGCGTCCTTCGGGCACAACCTGTACCTGGTGCTGGCCTGCATCATCGGGCAGATCGGCATCGCCTTCGTGCTGGTGCTGTTCGCCAACTCCCGGCTGGCCAAATGCCAGACCATCCACCGCACCTTCGGCTTCTTCCCGTCCACCATCTCCGCCGTGTGCATCGGCATGATCTGGACCATGATCTACCACAACAAGTACGGCATACTGAACTGGTTCATCATCAACGTGCTGGGCCGCCCCGACCTGGCCCAGGTGTGGCTGAACGACTCCGCCCACGTGATGCTGTACGTGTCCATACCGCTGATCTGGCAGTACATCGGCTACTACATGGTCATCATGTTCTCCGCCATCGCGGGCATCGACAAGTCGATCTTCGAGTCCGCCGAGATCGACGGCGCGAACGGCTTTCAGACCGCCATCCACATCACGCTGCCGCTGATCCGCAACACCATGCTGGTGTGCCTGACGCTGTGCATCGCGGGCAACATGAAGGCCTTCGACAACATCTACACCATGACCCGCGGCGGCCCCGGCACGGCGTCCATGGTCATGGCGATGTACGGCTACAAGGTATCCTTTGAACAGACCAACCTGGGCTACGGCTCCACGATCTCCGTGGCCATATTCGTGCTGTCGCTGGCGGTCATCGGCGGCTCCCAGGCACTGGTCAAGCGGGCGACCCGCGGACTGGAGGCGTAATCATGCAGAAGAAAGCTGAAATCACGGCGGTTCGCCAGACCTCGCCCGTGGGCAAGGCCGTCGGCACGGTGCTGATCAACCTGGTGCTGTGGGTGTTCTCATTGAGCTGCATCTTCCCGCTGGTGTGGATGTTGTACTCCTCCTTCAAGGAAAAGCGCGTGTTCAACGCCGACATCATCGGGCTTCCGAAGGTGTGGGACCCCGTCAACTACGTCAAGATACTCTCCAACAAGGACTATCACCTGTGGCAGTCCATGTGGAACAGCCTGCGCACCACGGGCCTGTCCATCATCATGATCGTGCTGTTCAGCTTCATCGTGGGCTACATACTGGCCCGCATCCGCTTCAAGCTGAACCGGCCGCTGTACGTGATGTTCCTGATGGGCATGCTGATCCCGATCCACTCGCTGCTGGTGCCGATCTACGTGGTGTTCAAGAACGTGAACCTGCTGGACAAGTGGTACACGCTGCTGTTCCCCTACGTGAGCTTCGGCCTGCCGATGGGCATATTCCTCACCGAGGGCTACGTGAAGGGCATCCCCGTGGCGCTGGAGGAGGCCGCCTCCATCGACGGCGCGGCGTTCTCCCGCACGCTGTGGACCATCATCTTCCCGCTGTGCCGCCCGATCCTGGTGACCATCGCCATCATACAGATCTTCGGCTGCTGGAACGAGTTCTCCTTCGCGCTGGTGCTGATGAACGACGTCAACCTGCAAACCGTGCCGCTGGCGCTGACCCAGTTCAAGGGCCAGTTCGCCTCGGACTACCCCAAGCAGATGGCCGCCATGCTGATCACCATGGCCCCCATCGTGATCATGTACTTCGCCTTCAACGGCCAGATCATAAAGGGCATGGTCGCCGGCGCGGTGAAGGGCTGACCGACCGACAACAAAAGGACCCCTGCCTCCCGGATATCCGGGGACAGGGGTCCTTTTTTACATCATACTAATTCCTTGGATTCCAGCGCGGGCTGGTCGCGCCTGCCGAAGGCAGTGGCGCGACTGCTATGCGCCAGCAAGCCTGCGGACCTCCGCCTTGCCATGACAAAAATCCCCTCGCAGTCTGTCTAACTTTTAGACTGAAATTAGTATCAGGCGCTCAGTCCGCGAACACCTGCGGGGCGGCGGGCACGTATTCGGCGTTCCACACCACGTGTTCGCTCACGGCGCACTCCTGCGCCACCTGGCCCCAGTCGGCGTAGCGATAGCCGCTGAAGGCGTAGCCGTCGTCGCTGGTGAGCAGCAGCACCTCCACATCAGGGGCGTCGGGGTCGCGCAGGGGCACGGCCACGCGCCAGCTCTCGTTCAGCCAGTAGCCCACGGCATAATCCTGCTGGGCGTAGCCGGTGGTGCGGTAGTTGGCGGCGAAGGAGGCCCACTCGTCCGCGTCCGGCGCGTCCCCCGAGAAGGGCAGGCCCGTCAGCCGGTCGTAGTCCCCGGTCATCAGGCACTGGGCCGCCTGCTTGGCCGCGACAAACAGGCTGTCGGACAGCTGCGGCGCGGCGAGGGCGGGGGAGAGGGCGAGCAGCATCGTCAGCGCAAGGCAGAATATCTTTTTCATGGCGCCACCTCCGGGGTTTCTGTCCCTTTGACGCAGACATTATAGCACGGGTTCCCGGTTGAAGCAAGGGCGGTTCAGAGGTAATTATTGGGCGAGTTGCCGGTTTTTCATAGATAATCCGATGCGGAACATCAGCATATTCAGCGCGTCCTGGTCCCGCATGCGGCCGCTCTTGACGGCGTAATCGCTGGACACGCAGGCGTCGTAGAGGTCCCGAAGCCACGCCTGGGGAAGCCGCGCGCACTGCCGGGCGGTCTGCTTTGCGGCGTAGGGGTGCATCTTGAGGCGCTCCTGCACGGCCAGGGCGGGCTCCCCGGCGTCCAGCGCGCACTTCATCAGCGTGAGCTGCCGCACCTGCCGGGACAGCATCGCCAGTATGCCCATCGGGTTCTGCCCGCCCTGCATGAGGCTGTTGACGGTCTGCTGGGCTTTAAGCATGTCCCCCGCGAGCAGGTGGTTCATCAGCTCGAACACGTTGTATTCCAGCGACGCCGACACGATGGCCTGCACGTCGTCCTCGGTGATCTCGGTCCTGTCGCCCAGGTAGGCGCACAGCTTGTCCAGCTCGCCGTTCAGCCGGGTCAGCTCCCGCCCGGCCATGAAGGTCAGCGTGCCGAGGGCGCGGGGGCCGATCTTCTTGCCTTGCGGCTTGAGGACCTTCGCGCACCACTTCGACAGCTCCGCGTCGGAGAGCAGCTCAAAGTCCACCGCCACGGCCACCTTGCGCAGCGTTGCGGTGAGCTTCTTCTTGCCGTCGGCGCTCTGGCGCATGTAGAACACCAGCGCGCAGCCGGGGGCCGGGTTTTGAAGCCAGCGCTGCATCCAGGCGACCTCCTGCTCCTCGTTGCGGGACTTGCCGGACATGAGCGGGGCCCAGTCCCGCACGGTGACGATGCGCTTATCGCACATCATGGGCAGGGTCTCGGCGGCGTCGGTGATCTGCTGGGCGGTGACGCCCTCCATCACGGCGTCGTTGAGCGCCTCCAGCCCCGGCGGCAGCAGCTTCTGCTTAAGCTTCTCCAGCGCCTCCTGCTTGATGCGCTCCTCCGGGCCGGTGAAGAGGTAGACCGGGGCGATGTCGCCCGCGTCCACCGATTTAAAGAACTCACTCCACTGCATCCGTAGCCTCCAGAAAGGTGTCGATCCGCCAGCCGTCGTCGCCCGCCGCCGTCAGGGTGATGGCGCCGCGGCGGTCCGTGCGCAGTATGTCCGCGCCGCTGGCCGTAAGCCGCTCCAGGGCGTCCGCCCCGGGGTGGCCGTGGTTGTTTTCGCCCACGCTGATCACCGCGATTTTGGGGGTGGCGTCCAGCAGGAAGCGGTAGCTCGTGGCGTTGTCCGCGCCGTGGTGGGCGACCTTCAGCACGTCGCAGTCCGGGATGGCCGCGGGCTCGCCGTCCAGGGTCAGATCCCCGGTGAACAGCACGGCGCGGGGGCCGCATACCACGTTTAAAAGAAGCGACAGGTCGTTGATCTCGCCGGGACGATCCGCTTTATCGGGGTTGTACACCCGGAGCGTGGCGGCGTCGGACAGCGCGATTTCGTCGCCCGCGGACAGCTCGACGATGTCGATGCCCATCGCCCGGGCGCGGTCGATGCCCTCGGTCACGGCGTCGGACACGCCCTCGGCTGAAAACCAGCCCGCCGGCACGTAGATCGTTCGCGGTCGGAAACTCTCCAGCAGGTCCGAAAGCCCGCCCGCGTGGTCCTGGTGGGGATGGGACAGGAACACCGCGTCCACCCCCACGGCGGTGCCGTTCAGGTAGTCCGCCAGGGGCGTGTAGGTGTCGCCGGCGTCGAACACGTAGGTGTGGCCATGGGTGCGGACCACGGCGCAGTCCGCCTGCCCGGCGTCCAGAAAGGTGACGCCGAAGGGCCAGGCGTACAGCCACGCCATGAGCGACGACAGCCCCGCCACGGCGACGAGGGCCAGCGGCAGGAACCGCCGCGCCCGCCGGGGCAGCGCGCACAGCTCCGAGGCCGCCAGCACCAGCGCGGCGTGCAGCGCCACGAGGACCGCCGGGTAGCGGCCCACCCGCACGCGGGTCAGCGGCAGGCCGGCGCTCAGGCCGATCACCCACAGCATGCCGCCGAACAGCCCGTCGGCGGGCGCGGCCAGCAGCGCGCCCAGCGGATAGACGACGGCGCTTAAAGCGAGGGCGACCATGGCCAGTATGTACCCCAGCATGCACAGCGGCACGCACACCAGGTTGAAGGGCAGCGACACGACCGATTGCGCCCCGAAGCTGGCGATGACCGCCGGCAGCGTGGCCAGCTGGGCCGCCAGCGACGCGCACAACAGCGACGCGAAGTAGCGCCCGACCGCCCGCAGAAGGCGCTCCATGCGACCGGCGTGGCGGCGGCGCTCGAACAGGCGGTCAAGCCCCGGCAGCGCCTGTATGGGCGGCATCAGCAGCAGTATGCCCGCCGAGGCCGCGAAGGTGAGTATGAAGCCGCTGTCTTCAAGCAACAGCGGATTGACGGCCAGAAACCCCAACAGCGCTGCGCCCAGCAGCGTGACGGGGTCCGGGGGCCTGCCGTCCGCCTGGCCAGCGCCGAACAGCGCGAACATTACAAGCGCCCGCACGAAGGGCGCGGTGAAGCCGATCAGCGCCCCGTACAGCAGAAGCGGCCCCAGCGCGAGCAGGTTGGCCCTGCGCGGGGACATCCACAGCGCCAGCGCCCCGGACAGCGCGAGCGCCAGCAGCGTGACGTGCAGCCCCGATATGGCGATCAGGTGGGCTGTGCCGGTGGCGTTGAGGGTTTCGCGCATCTCCTCGCCGATCAGCGAGCGGTCCCCCAGCACCAGCGCCCGCACCAGGGCGGCGCTTTGCGGGAACAGCGCGTCGATGCGCCGGGCGATGGCGTGCCGGACGTCGATCACGGCGGACATAGCGTCCCGTGTTTGACCTGTGATCGCCACGTCCTCGATCTTCGCGGTGGCCATGGCCGCGGTGCCGTTGCGCCGCAGGTACGCGCCGAAGTCGAACTCATGGGGATTGGTGACGGGGTCGTTGGCCCAGATGTGGCCGGTGAGCGCGAGCGTCTGGCCGTACCCGATCTCTGAGAGCGCCTCCGCGTCCCCGCGCAGGTAGAGCCGCAGGGTCGTGTCTTCCGGCGTGCCGTCGGCCTCGGAGAGCCGGTACTTCATGATCAGCCGCCCGGTCTCCGGCTTGACGAAGGGGTCCGAGACCACCCGGCCCAGCATGCGCACGCTGTAACGGGTTTGCACCTCGGGAAACGCCGCGAGCGCCGCGGACATGCGCAGCCCGCCTAAGCACAGGCCGAGCAGCATCAAAAGCGCCAGCGCCCGGCGATGCCTGAGCCGCCAAACGGCGATCAGTCCCAGCACGAATACACAGGCGGCGAGACAGCCTCCCACCGGCAAGGCATGCGCCCGGGCGGCGAGCATGCCGAGCAGCGCCGTCGCCGAGAAGGATGCCAGCGGCCTGACGCGGGCCTGCCGCGCCGGAAAGCTGTTCCGCCACCTGTCCATGGCTCAGATGTAGTGGATGTCGCCGATCGCGGCGCGCTCCGCCGCGGGGAAATACTCGCGGGCCTCGTTAAGCAGCGCGTCGGGGTCGTATTTCGGGTTGAAGTGGGTCAGCAGCAGCCGCCTGGCGCGGGTGTTCTTCGCCAGCTGGCCGCACAGCGCGGCGGAGTAGTGGGGGGCGGTGGGCTTCCAGTCCTCAGCGCTCAGCCCCGCGTCCGCCAACAGCAGGTCCGCGCCGTCGCAGAACAGCTCCAAGAGCGCGTCGGTGTTGGAATCGCCGGTGAACACGAAGCGCGCGCCGTCGCAGGTCACGGCGACGGCATAGGTCTCCACCGGGTGCCGCGCCGGGTTGAACGCGATCTTCATCTCGCCGACGGTCGCGTCCTGACAGTCCCAGAGATCGTAGCAGGGCGCGCCCTCCAGCAGGGCCCGCACCGGCTCCGGCGTCCGGGGGGCGTACACCGGCAGCGGGTGTTTGCGGGGGTGAAACTGTATGGCGTACTGCATCGGCAACAGGTCGGACATGTGGTCGTAGTGCAGGTGGCTCAGTATCACCGCGTCAAGCTTATCAAGCGCCCCGGACGCCATCAGGTTCGCCAAAACGCCCGTGCCGCAGTCGATCAGTATGCAGGTGTCGCCGGAATCGCTCTCCAGAAGATAGCCCGAACACGCCCCGCCGGGAGCGGGATAGGGGCCGTTGCAGCCCAGGATCGTCAGTTTCATGGTGTGCACCTCGTTTGATGATGATGGGGAAGGGGGCAATTAAGAATTAGGAATTAGGAATGAGGAATTAGGAATTATATAATGCGCAGCAGCCGGTAACCCAATTCCTAATTCCTATCTCCTAATTCGTCCAAAGAGTCCCGATAACGCTATTATACCACATCCGATCGGCAAAACACAATATCGAAACGTGCGGGTTTCACGGCTCACGCATGAATGACAGAACACTGTTCCCGATACTGCAAACCCAACGTAGGGACGCCCCATGGGGCGTCCGCGGACGCGCCGTGGCGGGACGCCCCATGGGGCGTCCGCGGACGCGCCGTGGCGCGTCCCTACGAACGAATGTCACCTTTTTGAAATGATCTCTTCATTCATGCGTGAGCCGTGGTGCGGGTTTACGACAACCTCAGCTGCTTGCGCTGGCGCTTGTTTTCGTACATGCTTGCGTCGGCGGCCTTGAACAGGTCGCCGTAGTAGTCGCCCTCGCCGGTGCTGAGGGCGTAGCCGACGGAGTAGCGCAGGGGCACGCGCAGCCCGTTTGCCAGCGCGACGCGCCCGGCGTCCTGCCGCGCGTGCAGCGCCCGGATGCTGTCCATGAGCGCCTCCCGGTCGGAATAGCCGTACAGGAACATCACGAACTCGTCGCCGCCGTTCCGGGACACCGCGAAGCGCGCGCAGGCCTCCTCGCCGAAGTGCGTCAGCGCCTGGGCGATGCCGCGGATGTACAGGTCCCCGCTGTCGTGGCCGTATGTGTCGTTGACCTGCTTCAAGCCGTCGGCGTCGATCATGACGACCGCGCAGTGCCCGATGTCGGCCTTCTCCTCGTACAGCCGGGAGAGCGTGTTGTCCATGCCGCGCCGGTTCAGTATGCCGGTGAGCGGGTCGATGTCGCGCTCGGACTCTATGGCCAGGCGGCGGTTGACGGCCTCGGTCACGTCCATCAGTATGCCCATGATGCCGCTGTCGTCGCGCATCTCTTCAAGCTTGATGTAGCGCGCGCCGTCGGCGGTCTCCCGGCGGTAGACGCCCTCCTCCTCCTCGAAGGGCCGCGCCTTGAGCGCCTCGACGCACTGCTGGAAGTCCTCGCGGTTCATCCAGGAGCGGTGGTGCTCCTTGCCCTCGATGCCCAGTATGCGCGGCACCCGCTCGGTGAAGCGCACCCGGGCCATGCCGGGGCTGTACTCGTACACGCCGATGTTGATCTCCGCCCGGTCCAGCACGTAGGACATCTTCTGCGTGCTGGCCAGCAGGCTGTTGACCATGGCGTTGATGTGGTTGCTCAATTCGGAGAACTCCAGGCTGCTACGGATGTCCACCTTCTTGTCCAGGTTGCCCTCCGCGATCTCGCGCAGGCACTCGTTGGTGGTGTCCACGGGGTTGATGACGAATATGTCCATGTAGCCCGTCACCGCCAGCACCAGCAGTATCGCGCCCAGCGCCATGCTGAACGACAGTATCATCGAGGCGTTGGACACGCTGCCGTGCAGCCGCTGGTAGGAGAGCGCGTAGCCGATCTGCTTGCCGCCGAGTATGGAGAATATGCAGAAGTGGGATTCGCCGTCGATGTCGGTGTAGAAGCCGTCCTTGATGGTGCGCACGGTCTTGGGGTTGATGCCGACGTCCGAGAGCGTGCGCCCGGTGTCCGAGGTCTGGGTGGCGGCCTCGATGATCTCCGTGGCGGGATCGACGATGTACAGCCGCACGCCCGGCTCCGTGCGCAGCAGGGAGAACAGGTAGGACAGCTCGTTCTGCTCCGTCAGCTTCTCCACGTTCTCGGGGACCATGCCCACCTGCACGATGATGCTCCCGTCCCGGTTCCACACGCAGGTGTACTGCAGCTGCGCGCCCTGGGTGGTGTTCGGGGTGATCTCCTGCACCATGCGGAGGCTTTTGTCCGTGAGCATCGGCTTGAAGAAGGCGAGCTGCTCCCCGGAATCGAAGCTCAGGCCGAAGGATTCGGGCACCGTGCTGCAGAATATCACGCCGTCCCCGTCGATCAGGTGGATCTCGTCCACGCCCACCGTCGCGGCGACGTCCCGCAGGGCCTCCGGGTCCGTGCGGATCGAGGGGTCCCGCTCCAGTATGTAGGCCACGGTGTCCGCCCGGCGGAGTATCTCATCGTGGTACTGCTGGCTGAGCGCCTTCTTCTCGCGGTCGTTGCTCTCCAGGATCTGGCCGACCTGGGCGAAGATCTCCCGGGCGTTCACGCGGGCGGTCTCGTGGGCGGTCTGGAGCTGGTAGACCACGAATATCACCATCATGGTGATCATGGTGATCAGGGAGATGCAGATCATGTAGCGCGTGATCCGGCTCTTGAGATCCTGCACGACTGACCACCCCCCTTTGCGGAAACGCACACTTCACCAATTTATTAACGCTTTACTGCATTATAACGCATTAACCGGAATTTAGCAATACCGTCATTCCCCGGACGGAAGAAATTTCGACGGTCGCGCGCCTTGAAAACGGCGCTTTGTTATGGTAAAATGAAGATGTGACAGGGTGCGCGCCCTCCGGCGCGCGCCCGGACGCATCTACTATTCTTATACGAGGAGGAACCCCCATGAAGAGACGCCTTTTCGCACTCCTGATCGCCGCGGCGATGCTTCTTGCGACTCTGCCCGCGGCGCTGGCCGAGACCGGCACCGGCACCGCCAAGGGCTTCGGCGGCGACGTGACCGTGACCGTCACCGTTGAGGACGGCGTGATCACCGCCGTGGAGGCTGTCGGCGACAGCGAGACCGACGGCATCGGCAAGAACATCATCGCCGAGTGGCCGCAGGTGATGGTGGACAACAACGGCATCGTGGACACCTACACCGGCGCGACCTTCGCCGGCATCACCCGCGCGGGCTTCATCGAGGCCGCCAGGGCCGCGCTGGCCGACGCGGGCGTGAACCCCGACGACTACGTACGCGAGTTCGTCGAGGAGGCCGGCGAGGACCTGGCCCTCGAGGCCGACGTGGTGATCGTCGGCGCGGGCGGCGCGGGCATGACCGCCGCCATCAACGCCGCCGACGCGGGCATGAGCGTGCTCGTGCTGGAGAGCCAGCCCGCCGTGGGCGGCAACTCCGTCAAGTCCACCGGCGGCATGAACGCCGCCAAGACCGTCTACCAGGACGAGAACGAGTTCGGCGAGTCCGCGGGCGTCGAGAAGACCCTGGCCACCGCCGCCGAGAAGTGGGCCGACAACGAGACCATCACCGCCCTGGCCGCTACCGTGAAGGAACAGTGGGACGCTTACCAGGCCGATCCCCAGGGCTACTTTGACTCCACCGAGCTGTTCGCGCTGGACACCATGATCGGCGGCAAGGGCATCAACGATCCCGCGCTGGTCGACACGCTGGTGAACAACTCCGCCGAGGCCATCGACTGGCTCCGCGGCGAGGGCATCAACCTGACCGACGTGGCCTCCTTCGGCGGCGCGTCCGTCAAGCGCATCCACCGCCCCCTGAACGAGGAGGGCAAGGTGGTCTCCGTCGGCGCGTACACCGTGCCGCTGCTGGAGGAAGCCTGCGCCAGGCGCGACAACATCACCATCATGACCGACACCACCGTCGACGCCATCGTGAGCGATGAGAGCGGCGCGGCCGTCGGCGTAAAGGCCACCGGCAAGACCGGCAACACCGTGACCGTCGACGCCAAGGCCGTGGTGCTGTGCACCGGCGGCTTCGGCGCGAACCTGGACATGGTGGTGCAGTACAAGCCCGAGCTCGCGGGCTTCATGACCACCAACGCCTCCGGCATACAGGGCCAGGGCATACTGATGGCCCAGGCGCTGGGCGCGGACACCGTGGACATGGACCAGATCCAGATCCACCCCACCGTGCAGTACGACACCGCCTCCCTGATCACCGAGGGCCTGCGCGGCGACGGCGCGATACTGGTCAACGCCAACGGCGAGCGCTTCATCGACGAGGTGGGCACCCGCGACGTGGTGTCCGCCGCTGAGATCGCCCAGCCCGATTCCTTCAGCTGGTTGATCGTGGACCAGAAGATGGTGGACGCCTCCTCCGTCATTCAGGGCTACATCAAGCGCGAGCTGATGCTCTCCGGCGACACCTACGAGGCGCTGGCCGAGGCGCTGGGCATCCCCGCCGACGCCTTCGCCAAGACCATGGAGACCTGGAACGGCTACGTGGCCGAGAAGAGCGACCCTGACTTCGGCCGCACCTCCTTCGCCGAGCCGCTGGACACCGCGCCCTTCTACGCGGTGAAGGTCACCGCCGGCATCCACCACACCATGGGCGGTCTGAAGATCGACCCCGAGACCCACGTGATCAACACCGACGGCGCGGCCATCCCCGGCCTGTTCGCGGCGGGCGAGGTCACCGGCGGCGTGCACGGCGGCAACCGCCTGGGCGGCAACGCCGTGGCGGACTTCGTGGTGTTCGGACGCATCGCCGGCACCCAGGCCGCGGCCTACGCATCTGAGCTGG
This sequence comes from uncultured Eubacteriales bacterium, assembly GCA_902790525.1. Lineage (GTDB taxonomy): Bacteria > Bacillota > Clostridia > Christensenellales > Aristaeellaceae > UBA2862. The sequence continues at coordinate 8,929 of CADASI010000128.1, read as the reverse complement.
CCGTGGATGCGGCGGCGTGATGCCGTAAGTGCGGATGGTTTGACAGCGCCGCCCGCCGGAGCCCTCCGGCGGGCGGCGCTTTGCGCGTGGGGAGTAGGGAACAGGGAACAGGGAACAGGGAACAGGGAACAGGGAACAGGGAACAGGGAACAGGAATAGTGGCTGCCGCCGTTTCTGGTGCAGAGGATTGTTTTTCGTGTTCTGTTGTGGACGGGGACGACCTCTTCCGTCACGCTTCGCGTGCCAGGGGCTGTTTCACTAAGGGCAATCTACACGAATGAACCAACGGGAACCGGGCGATGAGGGCATCGCCCCTACGGGCAGGCAGAGATTCCAGATGTTTTGAGTCTCCGCCATGCGTGAAAAGTCCCTGAAACAGGGCGAGGCGTAGGGGCGATGCCCTCATCGCCCGCACTCTTTCTTAATGCTTTTGTGTATCTGAATACTATTGCAACAGCCCCCTTTTGGTGCAGGCGGCATATGCTTTGAGCGCGGCAGCAGCATATCCTGTTCCCTGTTCCCTGTTCCCTATCTTGAAACCACACAACATTTATCATCAATTCTATGTTTTTCTTCTTGATAATGCCACGCTTTCGCGGTACAATGCAGTATATGTGCACGCAAGATGCTGATACGGGAGGAAACGACATTGAAGGCATCCTCAAATAAAACCGGGCGAAGGGGCGGCAGGGTCGGGAAGATCGCGCTGTACGCCGTGCTGTTCCTGGTGCTACTGCTTACCATGAGCTACCACTGGACCATCCGCGAGTTCGGCAACGTCGGCTTCGCGGAGATCATATTCACGCTGAACATGCCCTTACAGGGCACCTCGTCCACCTTCATCACCAGCTATCTGCTCAGGGTGCTGCTGCCCTGCGCGGGCATTTTCGCAGGGTTTGTCATAGTGACTGAACTGATCCACAGGCGGATGAGGCAAAACGCAGGCCTGTGGGAGAAGTGGATGCGCATGCGGACCTTGCGCGGCGTGGCCTGGGCGCTGGTCATCGCCGTCTGGCTGGGCCTGCTGGTCAACAGCGCCGAGGGCAGCATCGGCTTCATCAGCTATTTTAAAAGCCTGACCCAGCAGTCCGGCTTCATCGCCGACGAATACGTCTTCCCGGCGAAGGTGAAGCTGACCTTCCCCGAGAAGAAGCGCAACCTGATCTACATCTACCTGGAGTCCGCCGAGACCTCCGCACAGGACCCCGCCAACGGCGGCCTGATGGCGGAGAACTACATCCCGGAGCTAACGCAGCTGGCGAAGGAGAACGTGAGCTTTTCGCAGTCCGAGCTGATCGAGGGCGCGTCCGTCGCGCCGCTGTGCGGCTGGACCATGGCGGGCATCGTGGCCGAGACCGCGGGATTGCCGCTCAAGCTGTTCAAGACCGGCGACGGCAACATCGGCACGTCCGCCGGGGTCTACTCCGGCCCCGTGCCCAGCAGCGCCGCGGACATGGCGACGGTTTTGCAAAACCAGCTCGACAAGGGCGACGACAACGTCATGGAGCAGTACACCAACTTCCTGCCCGGGGCGGTGACGCTGGGCGATATCCTCAAGGAGAACGGCTATCACAACGTGTTCATGGCGGGCTCGGACTTCGTGTTCGGCGGGCGCAAGAACTACTGCCTCCAGCATGGCGATTACGAGATACTGGACTACTACGTCGCCCGTCGGCGCAGGATCATCCGCCCCGGCTACAAGGTCTGGTGGGGCTTTGAGGACGAGGTGCTGTACAAGTGGGCCAAAGACGAGCTGACCCGGCTTTCGGAGGCGGGGGAGCCCTTCAACTTCTCCATGATCACCGCGGACACCCACCACCAGGACGGCTACGTGTGCCGCCTGTGCCGAAACGACTACGACGACCAGTACGCCAACGTCTGGCGCTGCGCCTCCGAGCAGCTCATGGACTTCGTGGACTGGTGCAAGCAGCAGCCCTTCTACGAGAACACCACCATCGTCGTGGCGGGGGACCACTGCTCGATGGACTCGGATTTCTACAAGGAATACACCTACGACAAGCACGGCGGCGAGACCGTGCGCAAGACCTACAACGTGTTCATCAACCCCGCCGTGCAGCCCGTTCAGGAGAAGAACCGGCTGTTCACCACGCTGGACCTGTTCCCCACCACGCTGGCCGCCATGGGCGTTGAGATCGAGGGGGAGCGCCTCGGCCTGGGCACCAACCTGTTCTCCGGGGAAAAGACGCTGCCCGAGAAGTACGGGTATGAGAAGATGTTCGAGGAACTGAAGAAGAAATCGCTGTTCTACGACAACGAGATACTCTATCCGTAGAGGATCGCCAGGGCTCACGCATGAATGAAGAGATGACGCGCCACGGCGCGTCCGCGGACGCCCCATGGGGCGTCCCTACGTTGGGTTCGTGGTATCGGGAACAGTGTTCTGTCATTCATGCGTGAGCCGCGAGAGGATCGCGCCGTTTCCTTGACAACCCCGGCGGAAAGGAATAGAATAGAGGCAAATATCTGCCTTCCAAACCCAAGGAGAATATGATGAAAAAACGGATTGTTACGCTGCTGTGCGCCGTTATGCTGTGCGCGCTTTTGCAGCCCGCGGTGCTGGCCGCGTCGGATTCCATAGAGCTTGACTTCAACGGCCAACACCTGACGCTGATGTTCGACCGCTCCGAGCAGTTTTCCAACGTCAGCGGCGGCACCGTGCAGGCGTCCTTCTACACCTACCTGGACGGCTCCAACGACCTGTACGAGCTGTACATGATCTTCCCCAAGGACGTGCAGGCGGGCACCACCGTCGACCCGGCCTATGCCCGGCAGCACGCCGTGGACACCGCTGTGATGCTGATCGTCACCACCAAGGCCGAGGTGGGCTACTACTTCGCCGGACAGGCCGATGCCACCGACGCCACCGACTACGCCATGACCTTTGAAACCGTGTCCGACACCGACGCGGGCCGCACCTACAGCGGCACGCTGTCCGCCTCTATGATCGGCATGGCGGGGGACTCCGACACGGAGCTGACACCCGTCTCCATACAGAACGCCCGGTTCAGCTTCACCATGCCCATGCAGGGCACGGGCGCGCCGGAGGAATTTCCCGAGGACAGCGCGCCCCCCGCCGATGCGGACCCGTTTGCGGAGGAGAACCCCTTTGCCGATCCTACCCCCGCGCCCACCCGGGAGGTCTACCGCGTCTGATTATTTCGATGCGGGGCTTGACAAAACACGATAAACCATGTAATATAGTATTGAAAACCAGATTACATGGTTTTTGTGTGTACAAATCGGGCGTGCAAAGGAGAATATCACTATGAAGCGAACGCCGCTTGCGCAGCGGGAACTGCCGGACTACACCCGCGGCGAGGAAATATGCAACATGGTCACCCACATCGTGGGGGGCGCGCTGGGCATATTGGCCATCGTGCTGTGCGTCGTGATCGGCGCGAAGCACCACAGCGCCTACGCCGTGGTCAGCGGCGCGATCTACGGGTCCTCCATGCTGGCGCTGTACGCCATATCGAGCATCTACCACGGGCTGTCCCCGCGGCTGTTCGGCAAAAAGGTTTTGCAGGTGATCGACCACTGCACGATCTACTTTCTGATCGCGGGAAGCTACATGCCGGTGACGCTTTGCACCATCCGGCCGTACAACCCGGGCTGGGGCTGGGCGCTGTTCGGCGTGGTGTGGGCGCTGGCGGCCGTGGCCGTCACGCTGACGGCCATCGACCTTAAAAAATACAGCAAATTCTCGATGGCCTGCTACATCCTGATGGGCTGGTGCATCATCGTGCGCATCGACCTGCTCTACAAGCTGCTGCCCCCGGCGGGCTTCTGGCTGATGCTTTCGGGCGGCGTGGCCTACACGCTGGGCGCGGTGCTCTACGGCCTGGGCAAGAAGCGGCGCTACATGCACTCGCTGTTTCACATCTTCACCGTAATCGGCAGCCTTTTGCAGTTTCTGTGCATCATACTGTATGTGTTGTGAGGAATGATATCCATGAGCTTTTCCATCGTCACCGATACCTCCGCGAACCTGCCGACGCCGTGGCTTGAAAAGCACGACGTCACCGTGATCCCCTTCAGCTACACCGTCAACGGCCGGGAGATGGCCTGCCTGGACACCGAGGCCTTCAACGGCGCGGCGTTCTACACCGCCATGCGCAACGGCACCGCGGTGACCACCAGCCAGATCAACCCCCAGGCTTACATCGACAGCATCACGCCGCTGCTGGAGGCGGGGCGCGACATACTGTTCGTGGGCATGTCCTCGGGCATCAGCGGCTCCTTCCAGTCCGCGCAGATCGCCGTGACCCAGCTGCGGGAGAGCTTCCCCGCCCGGGAGTTTCGCATGGTGGACACCCTCGGGGCGTCCCTGGGCGAGGGCATACTGGTGATGCGGGCGGCGGAATGCCGCGATCAGGGCATGAGCCTGTCCGAGACCGCGAAGCTGCTTTTGACCCTGCGGCGCAACATGTGCCAGGTGTTCACGGTGGACGACTTGATGTTTTTAAAGAAGACCGGGCGCGTGTCCGGCGCGGCGGCGCTGGTGGGCACGGTGCTCCAGATCAAGCCGCTTCTGAAGGGCAACGATAAGGGGCAGATCGTCACCTACGCCAAGGCGCGGGGCCGTAGGAAGGCCATCGACGCCCTGGCGAAGCGCTACGACGAGCTGGTGGTGGACGCGGGAAGCCAGGTCGTGGGCATCGCCCACGCCGATTGCGAGAAGGACGCCGACCTGCTGGCCACGCTGCTGATGCGCAACCACCCGCCCAGGGAGATCCTCACCGTGATGTACGAGCCCGTCACCGGCTCCCACGTGGGGCCGGGCACCCTCGCCCTGTTCTTCCTGGGCGACGCGGACGTGAGGTCGAAATAGTAAAACGGGGCTGTCTCAAAACGAAATCATTGATGAGAAAATGAATCGACCCAACCGTAGGGACGCCATAATTGGCGTCCGCGGGCGGCAATTATGCCGCCCCTACGGCGTGTCAGGTTCCTCTTCCGTCATCGGTTTCTGTTTTGAGACAGCCCCGTTTTTCAACAGACAATTTGTATGTTCCGCTCCCGCATCCAGCGGTTTACCTGCCACAGGTAGCCCAGCAGCTGCGGCCCGGCCATGAGCTGGCCGTACCAGGGGGTATCCGCCGGGTTGAGGTCGCCCTCCGCCAGCTCGACGACCCGCCGCCGGTCCACGATCTGAAACAGCGGCATGTCGGGGTCCTGGGCGAGGCGCAATGTCATCTGCCGCATCAGCCGGGCGAACTCCGGGCTGCACGTCTTGGGGTAGGGACTCTTGGTGCGTTTAAGCAGCTTTTCCGGCAGCAGGTCCTTCACCGCGGCGCGGAACAGCCCCTTCTCCTGCCCGTCCATGAACTTCATGTCCCAGGGCACGTTGAAGACGTACTGCGCCAGGCGGTCGTCGCACAGCGGCGTCAGCACCCGCACCCCCGCGCCCGCGCACATCCGCAGGGCGCGCTCCTGCAAATTGGCCATGAAGAACTCGAAGCACAGCTTCTGCATGGTCTTGAGACGGCGCTCCCTTTCCCCGTATTCTGGCCCGGGATCGGCCAAGGCCCGGCGCGCGGCGAAGGTGTCGCCCACGTATTCCCTGAGCCGCAGCATTTCCCGCGCCTCCGGCAGCAGCAGCCACTCCCGAAGCTCCAGGCTGCCCGACCAGGGGAAGCCCGTCATCGGCGCGTTCCCGCGGAACCAGGGGTAGCCGCCGAACACCTCGTCGCCGCACTCCCCGGACACCACGTTGCGGGCGTAGCGGGCGATGTCCCGGGAGAACAGCAGAAGCGACGTGTCGATGTCCGCCATGCCCGGGAACCCCCGCAGCGACACTGCCCTGCCCAGCGCCGAGACCAGGCTCTGCTGGTCGAGCACCACCGTGCGGTGCTGGGTGTGGAACGCCTGCACGGCCAGGCGCACGTAGGGGGCGTCCATCGCCGGGCGGAAGCGGTTGGCCCGGAAGTCCCGGGCGTTGTCCTGATAGTCGACGGAAAAGCTCTGGAGGTCGTCCCTGTCCCGTGAGAGCAGCGCCGTCAGCGCGGTGGAGTCAAGCCCGCCGGAGAGCATCACCGCGGGGTTGAGCGGCGATACGTCGCTCACGGCCTGCTCCAGCAGCGCCCGGACGGTCGCGACGGTGCGCTCGGGGTCGTCTTCGTGGGGCCGCGCCTCGATGGCGAAGTAGCGGCGAATCTGCGCCCGGCCGTCCGACATCACCAGCGTGCAGCCCGGCTCCAGCATGGCCACGTCCCGAAGGAACGTGCGCCCCGGCGTGCGGGCGGGGCCCAGGCCGAACAGCTCCCGCAGGCCGGCGGCGTCCACCGCGGGCTCCGCGGCGGCGTTTTTGAGAAGCGTGTCCGGGTGGTCCGAGAAGGCCGCCCGGCCGCCCGCTTCGGTGTAGAACACCGGTTGCTCGCCCATGCGGTCGCGGCTCAAGACCATCACGTCCGCCTCCGCGTCCATCACGCAGGTGACCACCGGCCCCTCCAGGTGCGCCGGGTAGTCCGCGCCCCACTTTTGGTACGCCATGAGCGCCAGCCGCGCGGTGTCGCAGTCCCCGGGACAGTCGAGCGCCGAGGCCAGCGCCCTGCGGTTGCGCAGGCGCCCCGCGGCCATGGCCAGCAGGCTGCCCCGGGTGGCGCTGGTGTGGGCGCACAGCATCATGCGCCCCTTGGAGATGCAGGGAGCGTCGCAGACGCTGCCGCTGCGCTGAATGTAGTCCTGATGATACACGCCGTAATAGTTCATGGCATTCACTCCCCAATCCGTCATGTGCCATGATATGACAGGGCGGGGGTGGGAATGACTGGGGGGCGCACGTTTGATTGATATTGGTGGTTGGTGTATTAATAATTAGGAATTGGGAATTAGGAATTGGGAATTGTGGTGCAAATCCTGCGGATTTGTCTGATTGAAACCCTGTAATTGACGTTTGTTCGATACTTGGTAAACTTTTAAATCAAAGAAATCCGTCAGGATTTCAACCTGAATTCCTAATTCCCAATTCCTAATTCCCAATTTTATACACACTCTGATACCAATGCAAAAGGACGGGATGCTGCGTCAAAACAGCATCCCGTCCTTCACCCCGTCAATCGTAAAGATCGTCCTCATCCTCCTCATCCATATCGTCAAAGCGATAGGCGTCGTCGAAGCGGTGCTCCCACTTTTCGCGGCGGTCGCGGCGGACGGCCTCCTTATGGATTCGGGCGGCCTCGCGTCGGCGGCGGTTATAGGCGCGCTCGGCCTGGAGCTCCTCGCGGCGGCGGACCTGGTAGATCCTGGCCCGTTGGCGCTGCTTGCCCACGCGGCGCACGGCGGCGGCGATGATGAGCAAAAGCACCAGGCAGGCGAGCACCACGATCAGCGCACGAACCAGCGGGTCCTGCAGGCGCTTGATGAAGGGGAAGTAGGTCAGCGGGTCGAACACCGGCGGCTGGGCCTTGACGTCGCGGCTGGCGATGAGCAGCGCGGTGATCTCCTCGCCGCTCTGGGCCACGTAGCGCAGGCGACCCATGATCTCGCCCTCGGACACCGGGGCCACCATGTCGTGGGTGATGGTCATGGTGGAGCGGGTGGCGAAGTCGGCCACGGCCTCGTCCATGGCGGTGTCGCTGTCCAGTGAGATCATGCGGGTGTAGTCGGGGTCGCTGATCTGGGCGATCTTCATGGCCATGTTGCCGTCCTCGGGGTCGTCGGCGCTGGCGTTGGAGATCTTCACCGTGGCGATCTGGTCGCTGGAGGCGGTGAAGAGCTGCTCCAGCGAGATGCCCTTGAAGCGGGTGTAGCCGTAGTCGAACAGGCGGATGGTGTCGGTCCACTTCTGGGTGGACTGCGGGCACTTGAGCACCACGGACACCAGCCGCACGCCGTCGCGCTCCGCCGCGCCCACGAAGCAGTTGCCCGCCATGCTGTGGGTGCCGGTCTTGACGCCGATGCACTCCGGGTAGTAGTAGCGGGAATCCTCCAGCAAAAGCACGTTGCTGTTGGCGCGGGTGGGGGTGATGATCTCGCCGTCGCGGCGGATGGTCATGGTGTACCTGGGGCAGGCGGAGATCTGCCGGAACATGTCGATCTCCAGCGCCGCCTGGGTGATGCGCGCCAGGTCCATGGCGGTGGTATAGTGGTCCGCGTCGTGATAGCCGTGGGCGTTGACGAAGTGGGTGTCGCGACAGCCCAGCGTGGCCGCCCGCTGGTTCATGCGCTCCACAAAGGCGTCCAGCGAGCCCGCCACCAGCGTGGCGATGGCGTTGGCGGCGTCGTTGCCCGAGGCCAGCATGAAGCCGTAGAGCAGGTCGCCGAAGGTCATCTGGTCGCCGGGGAACACCGGCACCAGCGTGGAGTCCCTGGGGATCTTGGCCGCCTGCTGGGGGATCACCACCGGGGTGTCCAGCGTGATGCCGCTCTCCAGGGCAAGCATCAGCGTCATGATCTTGGTGGTGCTGGCGGGGTACATGCGCGCGCGGGGGTTCTTCGTAAACAGCACCCGGCCGGAGAGGGCGTCCATCAATACCGCCGATTCGGCATACAGATGATCCTCCTCCAGCATCTGGGGCAGGTTTTTGTCGTAGTCCTCCGGGGTCACCGCGCAGGCGGGCAGCGCGAAAAACAGCGCCAGCAGCGCCGCCAGAAGCACAATGAGCCGTTTGCGGTCAAATCGCATGGTGTAACCTCGCATGATTGCACACAGAATCAAACAGTACCATTATATCACGCTTTCCAGGGTTTGTACAGACGACGAAAAAACATCTAACACATTCGTGACGGTTTGACGGGATTTTTCGATGTATTGTTCCGACGGGGCGGGCGATGAGGGCATCGCCCCTACGGTTACAACGATACCGTTTCCGCAAACAGGGTCCCCGTCTCTCGGAGGATCGGGGACCCTGGGGTCATTCGACGCGCTGCCGGGCGGCGGCGCGGCGACGCGCGGCCTGGGCCCTCC
>CADASI010000127.1 GCA_902790525.1 uncultured Eubacteriales bacterium | reverse complement strand
CAGCGCGGGTCCTTGATGCCGCTGTTGAGCTTGCCGTCGGAAAACGCCCCCGCGCCGCCCTCGCCGAACTGCACGTTGCTCACGGGGTCGAGCGCGCCGCCGCGCCAGAAGGCCTCCACGTCCCGCTCCCGACGCTCCACCGGCCTGCCGCGCTCGATCACCACGGGCTCGAGGCCCGCCTGCGCCAGCGTCAGGGCGGCGAACAGCCCCGCGGGGCCCAGACCGACGACCAAGGGCCTTTTCTCCGGCTTTCGGGCGGGTCTTTCGACGGCGGCCTGCCGCGCCTCATCCAGCGGCTCCGCGCCCCGGGGCAGGGGCTTGACCGGCCTTTTCGTCTCCACGTCCAGCGTCAGTATGAAGTGGACGTCCGCCTTGTCCCGGGCGTCCACCGACCTGCGCCGGAGCCTCGCGGACGCGATCTCCGATTCCCGCAGGCGCAACGCCCGGGCCGCCACGCGCTCAAGCGGCATCTGCCAGTCGTCCAGCTTCTGTTTGATCTGCGAAAGTCTCAGCTTCACGGCGCAACCTCCGTCAAATACGCTTCAATGCCCTCGGCGGCGATCAGCGCGGAGCTCCAGGCCCATTGCAGGTTGAAGCCGCCGCAGTCGCCGTCCACGTCCAGCACCTCGCCCGCGGCGAACAGTCCGGGGCAGCGCAGGGACCGCATCGCGCGGGCGTCGAAGTCCTTCAGCGACGCGCCCCCGGCGGTGACCTGCGCCTGATCGAAGCCCTGCGTGCCGGTGACGGGGATCGTCCAGCCGGTCAGCAAGTTATGGAGCCGCTCGAGCTCCGCCCGGGTCAGCGCCCCCGCGGGGCGGGCCATGTCGATGCCCGCGGCCTTCACAAGCGCCTGGCCCAGCCGCTTGGGCACGATGCCGTTCAAAAAGTCCTCCATGCGCCGCTTCGGCAGCGCCTTCGCCCGCTCGGGCAGGGACAGCGCCTCCGGCATGAGGTTCAGCCGCACGGCGCACGACCGCCCGGCCCGCAGGGTTTCGTTGACCTGCCGCGCCAGCTGCATGGCGGCGATGCCGGAGATGCCCGCGTCGGCAAACAGCATTTCGCCCGCCTCCGTCCGAAGCGCCCCCCCGCCGGACAGCAGGGTGATCTCGCCCTCGGCGCGGATGCCCTTCAAACCCCGGACCGGCTCGGGGGGCGTCCTCAGCGCGGCGATGGCCGGGAACCGGGGCAGTATGGCGTGGCCCAAGCCCTCCAGCAGCTTATACCCCTCGCCCGACGCCCCCAGCTTCGGCGCGGCGAGGCCGCCGGTGCACACGAGGGCGCACCGGGCCCTGATCCGCCGACCGTCGGCGGCGACGGCCTCGAAGTCGGCCTGCGAACGGGCCAGAGCCGTGACGCGGAAGTCCGTCAGGGTCTCGACGCCCCGCTCGTCGCAGGTAAGGCGCAGGGCGTCCAGCACCGTCCGCCGAACAGGGGATGCCGAGGCGCGCGAAGACCCCCTCGATCCGCCCGGGCGGCCAGGCCTTGAGCGCGACCTGCGCCGCCTGGCGGGACCCGTAGTAGTCCGAGGGTCTTGCGTTCCGATTGGTCAGATTGCAGCGGCCGTTGCCGGTGCTCAACAGCTTCCGGCCCACGCGCCCCTGCTTTTCCAGTATGACAATGCGCCTCCCGCCTTCGGAAAGCGCACAGGCGGCCATCAGGCCCGAAGCCCCGCCGCCGAGGATCATGGTGTCGTAGATCATAGGCGTTGTGTGAGTGGGTCGAATAATTGGGAATGGGGAATTGGGAATTGGTAATTCAGGTTGAAATCCTTGCGGATTTCTTTGATAATAAAGCTGACAATTATCGTTTAAACGTCTCAGATACTGTTTTAATCAATCAAATCCGTCAGGATTTGTACCACAATTCCCAATTCCCCATTCCCAATTCCCTCCATGCAGCGCGCGGGAGGCGGCGGTATAGAGGCGGCGGCGCTCGCCGTCGGTGAGCTTCACGTCGGGCCAGACGACGATCACGGCGTCGAACTCGAGGCCCTTGGTGAGGTGGTAGCAGGCCACGACGTTGTCCCCGGCCTCATAGTTGAGGTCGTCCTCGCCGCCGTCGAGCCGGTAGACGTTGTCCAGCCGGGCGGACAGCGAATCGGCCTGGGCCTGGGTGCGGGTGATGACCGCGACGGACCGATGCCCGCGGGCGCGGAAGTCCGTCAGCGTCTTTTTGAGCAGCGCCTCGGAGTAGCGGGCCACCAGGGGCGCGTCGCCGCCCCGGCCGAAGGGCTCCAGCGGCTTTTCGTCGGGCAGTATGTTGTTCAAAAACTCCGCGATGGGCAGCGACGAGCGGTAGCACTTGGACAGCGCGAACATCGGCGCGTCGGGCATGTCGAAGCACGCGCCCCAGCGCTCCGGCGCGCAGGGCGGCATGCCGGGGGTGGTGCGCTGCCGCGGGTCGCCCAGCAGCGTCACCCGGGCGTTGGGGTAGTAGGCCGCCAGCGTCGCCAGCGCGATCTCGCTGTAATCCTGGCACTCGTCCACCAGCAGGTGGTAGACCGTCTTGTCCGGGGCCGCGAAGCCCAGCCGCACGGTGAGGTACGCCTCGGCCACCGCGTCCTCCCACCAGGTCAGGTTCGCCGCCCGGTTTTCCGTAAAGGCGTCGCGCAGGGGCTTGGGCGCCTCGTCCATCGCCCAGGCCAGCATGTCCCCGCCGGTGACCTCCAGCATCGCGCGGATCTGGGCCTTCACCGGCTGGAGGCGCTGGGCCACGGCCATATTGCAGGCCATGCGCAGCTCCCGTCCGGAGTATTTGGCCTGGAAGTGCTGCTCGTACTGCTTGTAGAGGCTCTCCTCCATGCCCGACAGCCGCGTCTCCAGCGTGGCGGCCATGCGGGTCAGCTTCTGGGCCGGGGTCAGCAGGCGGAACTCGTTCTGGTACATCCGCTTGAGCTCGTCCCGGTTGATCAGCACCTGGCCCTCGGCGGTGACGTTGCGAAACACCGGGCCGAAGGCGATGAAATCGTCGCAGAAGCGCTTGAGCCGCCGCCAGAAGTCCTCGCCGGACTTGTAGCGCACGGACTCCCGGCGCAGCGCGCCCTTCTCGTCCAGCAGGCACTCCAGCTGGCGGTAGGGCTTTTCCACCTTCTTGTCCAGCACGGCCTCCACCACGTCCCGAAGCGTGCGGGCGCGGATGTTCTGCTCGCCCAGCTCCGGCAGCACCCCGGAAACGTACTCCGAAAACGCGGTGCTGGGGGAGAGGATCATGATCTTCGAGGCGTCCAGCACGTCGCGCTGGCGGTACATCAGAAACGCCGCCCGGTGCATGGCCACGGAAGTCTTGCCGGACCCCGCGCCGCCCACCACGGACACCACCCGCGCCGTCTGCTGGCGGATGGCGGCGTTCTGCTCGGCCTGTATGGTGGCCACGATCTGCCGCATGTAGCGGCTGGTGGCGCCGGAGAGTATGTCCAGCAGCATGCCGTCGTCGATGCTGACGGAGGTGTCCACGTAGTACTTGAGCCGCCCGCCCGCCATGCGGTACTGCCGCTTCAAAACCAGGTTGCCCCGGATGCGCCCCGAGGGGCTGTCGTAGGCGGCCTCGCCGGGCATGGCGTCGTAGTAGAGGCTGCACACCGGCGCGCGCCAGTCGTGCACCATCAGGTCGCCCGCGTCGTCCTTTAAGCTGTACAGCCCGATGACGATCTTCTCCGGCGCGTCGCTGCCCGCCTCGATGAAGTCCACCCGGGCGAAGAAGGGGTTCTCGATCATGCGGCGGGAGCGCTCCGCGAGCTGGTCGGTGAACTCCCGCCGCGCCGCGAAGCGGTCCACCTCGGTGGAGAGCTGCTCCATGTCCTCCTCGGACAGCGCCGTGGGCTTGACGCGCAGATCCTCCCAGGCATCCGCCACGATGGCCTGTATGGATTGCAGGTGGTCGCGGGATATCTCCTGCGCCTGCTCTATCAATTTAAGCAGCTGACGCTGCACTTTCGCGGTATAGGCCTGCTCTTCGCGCAGGTCCTTCAAGTTTTCCATAGACGCCTCCGGAGGTCGGGGTAGCCGCGACGACCCTTCTTTGCGCGGCACATCGCATTCATGCTATTATAGCACATCTTTAACCAAAAGAAAACCCCCGGACGATTCAACGACCGGGGGATGCCTGTTCGGCGCGATTAGTATTAAATGATCTCCACAAAGACCGGCTTGGGCACCTTCACGGAGGCGGCCTTCACCACGGTGCGGATGGCCTTGGCGATGCGGCCCTGTTTGCCAATCACCTTGCCCATGTCTTCGGGATCGACCCGCAGCTCGATGACGATGCTGTCCTCGGTCTCGACCTCGCGCACGTCCACAGCCTCGGGCTTTTCCACCAGGGACTGGGCGATATATTTCACCAATTCAACCATGATTACAGGACTCCGCCCTTCTTCAGCAGGCCGCGCACGGTATCGGTGGGCTGGGCGCCGACGCCGATCCAGTACTTGGCGCGCTCCGCGTCGATCTTCAGCTCGACGGGCTCGGACACGGGGTTGTAGTAGCCGACCTCTTCGATGAAGCGGCCGTCGCGGGGGCTGCGGCTGTCGGTGACAACCAGGCGATAGAAGGGCTTCTTCTTCATGCCCATTCTCTTCAGACGAATCTTGACCATGTGGATTTCCTCCTTAATGAATGTCGGTTGTTGTATATATACGGCTTGTACTGCCAAGTATATCATCTAAAACTTCGGTAATTTCCCGAAGGGCATGCGCATTTTGCGCTTGCCGCCGCCCATCATGTTCTTCATCATGGAGCGGGCCTGGTCGAACTGCTTCAAGAGCAGGTTGACCTCCTGCACCGTGGTGCCGGAGCCCGCCGCGATGCGGCGCTTGCGGCTGCCGTTCAGTATGTCCGGGTTGCGGCGCTCCATGCGGGTCATGGACTGTATGATGGCCTCGTTCTTCTTCTGGGCCTTGCCGATGGCCTCCTCGTCGATGTCCACGTCCTTGATCTTGCTGCCCACGCCGGGGATCATCTTCAGAAGGTCGGTGATGGACCCCATCTTGCTCATCTGCTTGAGCTGCTCCAGGTAGTCCTCCAGCGTGAAGGAGTTGGTGCGCATCTTGCGGGTGAGGTCGATGGCCTGCTTCTCGTCGAACTGCTCCTGGGCCTTGTCGATGAGCGTCAGCACGTCGCCCATGCCGAGGATGCGGCTGGCCATGCGGTCCGGGTGGAAGGGCTCCAGGTCGCTGAGCTTCTCGCCGATGCCGGAGAACTTGATGGGCTTGCCGGTGACCGCGCGCACGGAGATGGCCGCGCCGCCGCGGGTGTCGCCGTCCAGCTTGGTGAGGATCACGCCGTCGATGCCCAATTCGTCGTTGAAGGTCTTGGCCACGTTCACGGCGTCCTGGCCGGTCATGGCGTCGACCACCAGCAGGATCTCCTGGGGCTTGACGGCGGTGCGGATGTCCCGCAGCTCCTGCATCAGCTTTTCGTCGATGTGCAGACGGCCCGCGGTGTCGATGATCACCGGGTCGCGCCCGTAGTAGCGGGCGTACTCGACGGCCTCCTTCGCGATCTGCACCGGGTCGCCCTGGCCCTTTTCAAACACCTCGACGCCCACCTGGCCGCCGACCACCTGCAGCTGCTTGATGGCCGCCGGGCGGTACACGTCGCAGGCGACCAGCAGGGGCTTTTTGCTGTCCTTTTTGAACATATTGCCCAGCTTGCCGCACATGGTGGTCTTGCCCGCGCCCTGCAGGCCCGCCATCATGTAGATCGTGGGCGCCTGCGGGGAGTAGGTCAGCCGCGCGTTCTGGCCGCCCATCAGGTTCGTCAGCTCCTCGTTGACGATCTTGACGACCTGCTGGCCCGGGGTGAGGCTGGCCATGATGTCCGCGCCCACCGCGCGCTCGGTGACCTTTTTGACGAAGTCCTTGACGACCAGGTAGTTGACGTCCGCCTCCAAAAGCGCCATGCGCACCTCGCGCATCGCGGTCTTGACATCGGCCTCCGTCAGCTTGCCCTTGCTGTTCAGCTTTTTAAACGCGCCTTGCAGTTTTTCGGTCAATCCCTCGAACGCCATGGCGAATGTCCCTCCCTCTTTCCGTCATTTCTCGATCATCTGGCGCAGGGCCGCGATGGCCTCGTCCAGCGCCCGACGGTCCTCCGGGCCGGCGTGCACGCGCTTGAGCGCCTCCACGCACCGCTCCGCCGCCGCGCTCAGCGCCCGGTAGCGGGCCACCAGGCCCAGCTTGTTCTCATAATCGTTGAGCTGCCGCTTTGACTTGGCGATGGCGTCGAACACCCCCTGCCGGGTGATGTCCATCTGGTCCGCGATCTCCTGCTGCGACAGGTCCTCGTCGCAGTACAGCCGCATCAGCTCCTGCCGGTGCGCGGTCAGCAGCGGCCCGTAGAAATCCAGCAGATAGCTCAGCTCCACCCGCGCCTCCATGTCCGCCATAAGCGCCCTCCGCAAATGTTTTTTGCAGCCTGGTTGCTGTACAGTCCGCGGGCGATCAGGGGATCGCCCCTACGAAAGCCGCGCCATCGTAGGGGCGGTGCCCTCACCGCCCGTCCGGAACGCAGGTCCGGACTGTGCATCGACGCAGCCTGTACATTATAGCGCAATGCGGCCACGATGTCAAGTATTTTTGATTGACGTCATAAAGGATTAACGTGATTGATCCCCGTCATTACATAAACCGTATCTCCGCGATCCTGGCGATGGTCATGCGGAGCTGCTCCTCATAGGCCTGGGTGCGCTCGATGAACGTGCTCCCGACCTGCCACAGGCTGAACGCGGCCAGGTTGCTCAGCACGGTCTCCACGGTATTCACATGGCGCGGCCCGTTCATCTTGATCCAGGTCTCCAGGGCTACGATGCTCACGCCGAGCAGTATGATCAGCCGCAGGTATCGTCGCTCCAGATAGTGGCTGACGCGCCGCGTCTCGTCCTCGTAGTGCTCGCGAAAGATGTCGCGCATGGTCTCCTGCATGGGCTCGGACACCTCGCCCAGCCCGTGGAGCACGATCATCAGCGGCCGGGGCCTGCGCTGGGTGACCAGGTAGCGGTCCACGGAGTCGGAGACGTTCGTGTTCAGCTCCAGGTGGGGCCCGATGACCAGCGGGTCAAACCACTTGCCGGTGTCGTCCAGCTTCAGATCCAGCTCCACCGGCGGGGAATCGCAGATGCGCCGCCAGTTTTTTTCGTTGCGCGTCATCTGCAGGATGGTGTAGATCGCAATGAACGTCAGCAGGGTGGGGGTCGCCTGGAAGGAGATCGTCTGCCTGTCGGCGCTGGCGAACGCCATCAGCGCGACCATCATCAAAAAGATGATGTTCTCCAGGTGAAAGAGCATGCGAATGCGGCGGTCCTTCCGGTATTGAAGCCGCAGCAGCAGGCCGGCGGACATGTCGATGGTGATCTCCAAAAAGGCAAGGATGATGTTGATGTCCTTGATTTCCCGCTGGATCTCCGGGTCCTTCATGGGCACAATGAATATGACCAGCAACAGCGCCAGCTCGATGGTGGCGATGGCGATGAGCGCCGTGCCGATCCAGCGCAACGTCTTGTGGTAAATGCTCATATCGGGCTTTTGTCCTTTCGCTCTGTTCGGTTGCCGTATTCCGACAAAACACCTGTATTATAGCACAGATGGAATTTGCCGTCCACCGCTTTTTGACTGGTCCGGGGGAGATCAGGACGGTTGACATTTCTCGGTGCGCGATACTATAATGAATTGATCTTCAACAGACATGAGGGGTGGTCGCTACGCCCGCACACATCCAGGCGCTGCTGGTCGGCGCGCTCATCGACCTGCTGATCGGCGACCCGGAGTGGTTCTACCACCCGGTGCGGCTGATCGGAAAGTACATATCCTTCGCGGAACGATTCGCGAAGCGCGATCACCCGCCGTCGAGCGTATTGAGGCGGCGGGCAGTGCCGGTGGCCTGCTCCACGGTGCTGCTCACGGCGGCGGCGACCTGGGGGATACTGCGACTGCTGGGGCTTCTGGGCTACTGGCCGCGGTTTGTCGGGATGTGCCTGATCGCGTGGATGTGCCTGTCCGCCCGGAACCTGGCCGACGAGGCCGCGGGCGTGCGGCGGGCGTTGGCGGAGTCGCTCGAGGCGGGCCGCAGGCGCGTGGGGCGCATCGTGGGGCGCGACACGGCCCGGCTGTCCCGGGACGAGATCATCCGCGCCACCATCGAGACCGTGGCGGAAAACCTGTCCGACGGGGTCATCTCCCCCATGCTGTGGTTCGCGTTGGGCGGCCCGGTGCTGGGCATGGCCTTCAAGGCGGCCAGCACGCTGGACAGCATGATCGGCTACATGGACGAAAAATACCGGGACGTGGGCTGGTTCGCCGCGAAGGCCGACGACGTGTGGAACTACGTCCCCGCCCGCGTGACGGCGCTTCTGATGTGCCTGTGCGCCTTCCCGCTGGGCCTCGACGGCCGGGGCGCCTTCCGCATCGTGGCGCGGGACCACAACAACCACCTGTCCCCCAACTGCGCCTGGCCCGAGTCCGCCGCGGCGGGGGCCCTGGGCGTGCAGCTGGGCGGCGACCACGAATACTTCGGCAAGACGGTGCACAAGCCCACCATCGGCGACGACACCCGTCCGCCCGAGGGCCGGGACATCACCCGCACCAACGCGCTGATGTTCGCCTCGGCGGGGCTCATGCTGGCGATCATCGCCGGCGTCTCGGCCATCATTTGACGGGCGATGCCCTCACGCCCATGAAGTACGTTGCATTTCGTACTCGGGCGGGCGCCGCATCGGCGCCCCTACGCAGGTTTCATGAATCCATATGCATTTTGAGACAGCCCCATTGTTAATGCTTGATCACAGCCCCCGGGAGATCCAGTCGAGGGTGTTCATGTCGATGATCGCGCCCGGGTCCGCGGGATCAATGACCGGCAGGCCGGCATCGTACTGCTCGTTGGCGCGGCTCTGGAACTCGGCCACGGCCTGGAGGGTGACGGAATCCAGCACGCCCTGCTCCGGCTCGCCGCCCATCACGCCCAGCGTGTACAGCCGACGCTGCAGGCGCTGTATGGTCTCAGGGTCGGTGTCGGCGCTGATGGGCCCGGAATAGGACTGATCCGGCGTGGGCTCCGGCGCTTCGGGCTCGGGGGTGGGTTCCTCGGTGGGCTCCGGCGTGGGCGCGGGGATGCCGAACCGGGCAGTGCCCCACTGGATGTCCGCCTCGCCGCCGTACATGGGCATCGCGCCCACGTAGATCGTGTAGATGCCCGCGGGCAGGCTGTCCGCGGAGACGGTGCGGCTGGTGTCGGTGGTGTTGCCCAGGTTCTGGCGCTCGCCGGACTGGTTCTCCACGTAGATGGTGTAGCTCTCCACCTCGCCCTCGGCGCCCCAGCTGATGATGATGGTGTTGTCCGTCATATACTGCACGCCGTCCTGCTGGTAGCCGGAGCCGCCGACGGTCACCGACGGGGCGCTGATGGCGGCCACCGTGGGCTCGGGCGTCGGTTCGGGCGTGGGCTCGGGGGTGGGGGCCTCGGTGGGCTCGGGCGTGGGCTCGGGCGTGGCCGGGGCGGGCACCATGAACTGTCCGCGGCTCCACACCACGTCGTCGCCGCCGCCGTTGACCGGTATCGCGCCCACGGCGATGGTGTACGGCACGCCGGGCCGCATCCTGTCGACGGGCACGCTGACCTCGGTCTGCTGGATGCCCATCTGGCTGGTGACGATGTTGCCGTCGGCGTCGTTGATCTGCACGTTGTAGCCCTGCACGTCGCCCTCGGCGCTCCAGCTGATGAAGAAGGCCTCGCCGTCGACGATCACCAGGCCGTCCGCGGCGGGCTGACCGGCCACGTCGATGCGGGGCGCGGACACGCTGCCCACGGTGGGCAGGGGCTCGGGGGTGGGCGCTTCGGTGGGCTCGGGCGTGGCCTGGACGGGCTGCACGAACTTGGCCGTGCGCCAGACGATGTCGTCGTCGCCGCCGCCCTCGGGAATCGCGCCGATGGTGACGGTGTACACCTCGCCGGGGTTCATGCGGGCGGCGTCCACGCGAAAGCTGGTGTTGTCGGTGCGCTCGGCGCTGATGATGCCGTTGCCGGCGCTGTCGGACACGTAGACGTTGTAGCTCTGCGCCACGCCCTCCACGTCCCAGCTGACGATGAAGCTGTCCGTGCCGACCTCGACCGGGCCGTCGGACGCGCTGCGCCCGTCCACGGCGATGTTTACCGACTGGATGTTCGCCGCGAAGGGGATGTCGCCGTCCTCCGGCTCGCCGTCGCCCTCGCCGTCATCCTCGCCGGGCTCGTTGAAGGGATCGTCGGGGTTCTCGGGGCCCGCGCCGTTTTCGTCGGCGTTGACGGTGATATCGTCGATGCTCATGCGCAGTCCGCGGTCGGAGCAGTACTCCAGCATCTGCCGGGTACCGTTGTCCACGATGCCGGTGACCTCGAGGTTCATGATGCCCTCGCGGTTGACCCAGTTCTGGAAGTCCACCACGGCCTTGGCGGTGACGCCGTCGTACTCGCCGGTGGCGTGATCCGAGGACAGCGCGCCGATGCCGATCAGCATCTGCTGCACGTAGCGTATGGAGTCCGTCTCGGAGCTGCCGTCCACGGTGATCTCCGTGTTCTCGTCGATATCTTCATCCGGTTCGCCGATATTCTCGTCCGGCTCGCCGAAATCATCGTCCGGCGCGCCGGCGGGAACCTCGGTGGGCTCCGCCGTGGGCTCGGCGGTGGGTTCGTCGGCGGGGGCCTCGGTGGGCTCCGCGGTGGGTTCGGCGGTGGGTTCGTCGGCGGGGGCCTCGGTGGGCTCCGCGGTGGGTTCGGCGGTGGGTTCGGCGGCGGGGGCCTCGGTGGGCTCCGCCGTGGGTTCGGCGGTGGGTTCGGCGGCGGGGGCCTCGGTGACCTCGGGGGTGTCCGCGGAACCGTCGGCCAGCATCTCGTGGTCGGAGTAGTACTCCAGCTCGCGGCGGGTCAGGTCGTCCACCACGCCGGTCACCGGCAGGTTGCCGCCGTGGGTGTTGACGTACTTCTGGAAGGCCAGCACCGCGCGGGTGGTGGCGCCGCCGTACACGCCGTCGACGCCCTTGGCGTCCATCAGGCCCACGTCCGCCAGCAGCGCCTGTATGCGCCGGATGGATTCGGGCTTGGAATCCTTGTTGATGACGATTTCAACGTTCTCGCCGACGTCGTCCCCGGTGCCGGGCACGCGGGTGACCTCGGCGGCGGGCCGCAGGCCGTTGTCCTGGCAGTATTTCAGGTAGGCGCGGGTCAGCGCGTCGGCCTGGCCGTTCATGGGCAGGGTCTGCTCGTTGCGCTGCTGGTTGACCCAGGACTGGAAGGTCTGCACCGCCAGCAGGGTGGACGCGCCGTAGACGCCGTCGTCCGCGCCCTCGGGCAGCAGGCCGATGGCGATCAGCCTGCGCTGCACGCTGCGCACGGCCTCGGGGGAGGAGCCCGCCTTGATCGGGTTGGGGTCGCTGTCCGGGTCGTACTGGGCCGGGGCGGCGGTGGGGTTCGCGGCGGGGGCCGCGGTGGGCTCGGCGGTGGCGGTCTTCATCTCGCGCCACTCGTCCACGTAGTGATCCAGGAAGGCCATGCTCAGCGCGTCCATGTGCCCGGTGACCTCCAGCACGTCGTAGCCCTGGAGCTGGTTGACCCGGGTCTGGAACCGCTTGACGGCGGACTGCGTGGTGGCGTCGTACTTGCCGTTGTCCGCGCCGTCGGGCAGCACGCCCAGCAGGATCAGCTCCCGCTGCATGGCGCGGATCTTCTTTGCGGAGGAATCGGCGTCCACGGCGTCCCCGTCCGGATTGGCGGTCACCTGGGGCCTGGGCGTGGCTGTGGGCTTGACGGCGTCCACCTGGTAGAGCCACTGCTGGGTCTTGGGCCCGGCGATGCCGTCCTCCTTGAGCTTCTCGGCGGGGCTGAAGCGGCTGTTGATGTACTTCTGGAAGGCCAGCACGGCGTTCTTGGTGGTCTTGTCGTACTTGCCGCTGACCTTGGACTTCGACAACCAGCCCAGCTCCACCAGGCGCTGCTGCACCTTTCGGACCTCGGCGGCGCCGGACTTGGCGTTCACGTTTTTATAATCGGAGGAATCCCCGGTCAGCGTGGGCACGGCGGTGGACTTGGCCGCGCTGCCGCCCGTCTGGGACTGGGAGGCATTGCCGGAGCCGGAGGCGGCGTCGTCAAAGGTGAAGTCCATCCAGCTCAGGTCCGGGTCCACCAGCGCCGCGAAGGTCGGGGAGGCGTAGGGCGTCGCGGTGGGCGACTCCGAGGGGATCCAGATCTGGTTCGGGTCCAGGGTCGGGCTCTCGGTCAGGTCCCTGGAGCCGTTCAGCGCGCCGTTAAACATGAAGATCAGGGCCGCCGCCGCGCCGATCACCACGATCGCCGCCACCAGCGCGATGATCAGGGCGCGCTTCCTGCCGCCGCCCTCGTCCTCGTCCTCGCGACGGTCGCCCGCGCCGCGCTCCGCGTCCGCCTGGGCGTTTTTGCGCTGCACAATGTAAGCCGTGCCGTTTTCCTCAAAGAAGAAGTGGCGGCGGCGCGGATCGTCGGTCTCCTCCACGGAGGCCCGCAGGCGGCGGATGCCGTTGTCAAACTTGTCCTCCATGCCCGCGATGGGCACGATGGTGCCGTCGTTCAGGCGCTCGGCGCAGTCCCGGGGCAGGTACTCCCGGATGCGCAGCTTGTTTTCGCGCTTGGTGTCGAACGCCGTGTACACGATGCCCGTGGCGTCCTGGCCCAGGGCCCGGCCCACCAGGAAGCGGTCGTGGTACACCAGCGTGCCCGGCAGCATCTGAATCTGCGGCACCGCGGCGCGGGAATCCCTGCCGCAGTGCGGGCAGGTGCTCCGCCCGCCCAGATCCTGAAAGCAGTACATGCAGAGATTTTCGTATGCCATATTTACACTCCTTGATCCGAAAAGCCTTCGCCATTTTAGGAATTGGGAGTTAGGAATTAGGAATTGCGGTGGAAATCCTTGCGGATTTCTTTATTTTAATCAGGGAAATGCCTTCCTCCGGCATTCTTTAATTCCTCATTCCTAATTCCTCATTCCTAATTATTCAATGCTTCTCCCACAACACTCCGTACATCCCGGAATACCTCTTCAATCGACCTCGAGGCGTCAATGAGATGCACACGCTCCGGGTCGGCGCTGCGCACGGCGTCGAAGCCGCGGGCGACGCGCTCGAAGAAGTCCTCCCGCTCGATCTCCAGGCGGTCGAGGGGCGCGCCGGAGGCCATGCGGGCCCGGGCGCGGGCGCGGTCCACCTGCAAAAGCAGCGTGACGTCCGGCGTCAGGTTCCCGACGGCCGGTGCGTTTATTTGACGTATCAAATCCTCGCCGAGTTCACGCCCGTAGGCCTGATAGGCGATGCTGGAGTCCAAAAACCGATCACAAATCACAATTTTGCCCGATTTGAGCGCCGGTTCGACGACCTCGCGCACGTGCTCGGCGCGGGAGGCGGCGTACAGCAGCGCCTCGCACTCGGCGGACATGCCCTTTGAATCCAGCGACAGTATCACCTCGCGGATGCGCTCGGAGATGGGGCAGCCGCCGGGCTCCCGGGTCAGCACGACCTCGTAGCCCCGCCGCTCCAGCCAGTCCTTCAGCCTGGCGATCTGGGTGGACTTGCCGCAGCCGTCCGAGCCCTCCAGCGTGATAAACATCCCCCGGGGCACGTCCCCCTCCAACAGCGCCGCCACCATGTCCGGCGACGCGGCGTAGACCTCGTCCGCGCCGGAATCCGCAAGCTCGCCGGGCAGCGAATAGCCGTAATCCGCGCCCACGGCGTGCATGCCCAGGGCCTTGGCCGCCTCGATGTCAAAGCAGCGGTCCCCCACCATGCAGGCTTCCTCCGCCTTCGCGCCCTCGGGCAGCGCCGCCATCAAAAGGTCCTGCTTGTCGGCGTCGTGCCGGTGAAGGCCCGTGCCGGAGATGGCGTCCAAGTATCCGTCGATGCCGAAGTACTTCGTCAGCCGCTCCAGCATCATCTGGGGCTTGGCCGAGGCCAGCGCCACGTAGGCCTCCCGCGCGCGCAGCGCCTTCAACAGCGCCGGGATGCCGGGGTAGAGGCAGGACTCGTAAAGCCCGATGTCGATGTAGCGCTCCCGGTAGACCGTGATGGCATGCTCCGCCTGATCGTCGGTCATGCCGAAGTACCTTTTGTAGCTGTCGTGCAGCGGCGGGCCGATGAAGCGGTTCAATACCTCGACGTCCGGCACCGCGTAGCCCAGCTTTTCCGCGCTGTACATGACGCTCTTGCGGATGCCCTCGCCCGTGTCGGCGATCGTGCCGTCAAAGTCGAACAAGTAATACCTGTATTTCAAAACTATCCTTCCCCACGCGATAATTATTTCAATTATATGAACTATTGTATCACAACATTGTGACTTTTTGGAATACTTACTGTGAAACTGCTGTTCTTCTTGCGGTTGCGCCGGAGCCTTCCGAATCATTTTTACAATGGAGTGCTATTATTTGAAGGAAGTTGATCGAGAATTGAGGTTTCAGCGATGAATGATACTACCTTTCGCCTGATGGAGATGGCGTCGCAGCCCTTCGTATGGCAGGAGCACACGCGCAAGATCGTGCTGACGGCGCTTTTGAGCATGGTGCCGATGTTCGAGGGCCGCTACGCCGTGACGGTGATGCTGGGGCTGGGCATGCCGCCGGTGTTCGCGTACCTGCTGGCGGTGACCGCGAGCTACCTGCCGGTGCCCTTCATCCTCCTGCTGCTTAGGCCGGTGCTGGACTGGTTCTACACGCTGCCCATCAAGCCGGTGCGGGCCTTCGCCGCGTGGCTGGAGCGCCGCGCGAAGAAAAAGCGCGCGGGCATGCACGATAAAAAGAAGGGCGGCAAAAAGCACTTCTCCCCGGACACCGCCGAGCTTCTGGGCCTGTACCTGTTCGTGGCCCTGCCGGTGCCGGGCACGGGCGTGTGGATGGGCAGCGCCATCGCCACGCTGTTTAAGATGCCGCTGTTGAAGTCCGCGGTGGTCATACTGCTGGGCAACATGACCGCCTGCCTGCTGACCACGCTGATCACCACCGGCGTTTTTGCGCTGGTCTGACGATACATCCATGAAGATCTACACGGGCCGCGCCCACCTGCTGGAGGGCGCCATGATTGAAGCGGTGCGCGCGTCGATGCCAAATGATGTCGACGCGCAGCAGACCGAGCGCGCGCTGCTGACCGCCCTTCATCTGAAGGGCTCCTTTCAGCTGCAGGTGTACAGCCCGGAGCGCCTGTGCGGGCGCATCTTTGAATCGGCGGGCGTGCCGGACGGCGTCAGGATCGACGAGCGCGGCCGGGTGATGCTGGTGCGCTCGGCCATACGCGCCTGCGGCGACCGCCTGAGGCTGTATCGCGGCGCGGAGCACCGCCGGGGCTTCCCGGACCGCTGCGCCAGGCAGCTTGAGCTGATCCGCCAGGCGGGGCTGACCCCGGACCGCCTGCGGGCGTGCGCGGGGGAATCCGAGGGGCTGCTGGCCATGAAGCTTACGGACCTCGCCCTGATCCAGGCCGAATACGAGGCGCTGCTGGAGGGCCGCTTCCAGGACGGCGAGTCGGAGTTCGGCCACGCCGTGGCGCTGGCCGGGGGCGCGGACTTCCTGCGCCGCTGCGACGTCAGCTTCTACGGCTTCGACCTGACCCCGCCCACGCTGCACCGCCTGATGGCGGCGGTGGGCGCGGCGTGCCCGGACACCCGGGTGTTCCTGCCGCTGGAGAACGACGAGGCCGCCACCGATTTCGACGTGTTCCTCCCCCTCCGGCAGAGCTACGACCGGCTGTGCCGGGCCTGCGCGGACTTCGGCGCGCCGGTGACGCGCGTCCGGGTTGAACCGCCCGACGCGCCGCCCTCGGAGCTTGGGCACCTGGCCCGGGAGCTGTTCGCCTTCCCGGCGCGCAGCTGGGAGGCCGCGCCCCGGCACATCCAGATGGCCGCCGCCCGCAATCCGCTGGAGGAATGCCGCTTCGCCGCGGCGCTGTGCCGCCGGCTGGCGATGAAGAACGGCTGGCGCTTCAACGACTTCATGATCCTCTGCCGGGACATCGAGGGCTATCACCAGCCCCTCCGGGAGGCGTTTCGCGCCTACGGCGTGCCGATCTTCCTGTCCTCCAGCCGCCCGGCGGCCCGGCACGCGCTGGCGGAGTGCCTGCTGTCGGCGCTCAGGCTGTGCGACGCGCGGCCCCAGCCCGAGGACGTCGCGGCGCTGTTGCGCACCGGCTTCATGCCCGTCGACGCCGACGAGGCGGACCGCCTGCAAAACCACATCGTCAGATACGGCATCCGCCCCTACGCGCTGCTCAAGCCCTTGAAGCGGGGCAGCGAGGCGGAGCTCGAGACGCTCGAGCCCGTCCGCGCCCGCTTCGCCGCGCCGCTGAACGCCCTGAAGGGACGGCTCAGGCGGGCAAAGGACCTGCGAAGCCAGCTCGCCGCCATCTTCAACTTCCTGGAGGAGACCGACGCCGCCGGGCGCCTGCAGGGCCGTCTGAACGCGCTGGCGGACGCGGGGCTTCGGGAGGCTGCGGGCGAGGAGGCGCAGGTGTGGAACCGGCTGATCGGCGCGCTGGACCAGATGGCCTCGCTGATGGGGGACCAGGCGCTGCCGGTGTCCGAGCTTCGGGAGACGCTGTCGGAATCGCTGGAGGCGGCGGTCATCAAGCCCCTGCCCCAGTCCGACGACGCCGTGTACGCCCAGACCACCGACCGCGTGGTGGCGCGGCCCGTGAAGGCGCTTCTGCTGCTGGGGGAGACGGACCGCGCCGGGGCCGACCCCGACGGGCTGTTCAACGCCGCCCAGCTCCAAACGGTGTCCCGGCTGACGAAGACCTACCTCGGCTCCGACGACGACGAGCTGTCCCGCATGCGGCGCTTCTACCTGAAATCCGCACTGGCCACGGCCTCGGACTACCTGTGCGTGAGCTGGCCCCTGAGCGGCATGGACAACGCCGCCCAGCACCCGGGCCAGCTGACGGCCATGATCCGGGAGCTGTTCCCGCTAATGACCGTCCGGGGCGGCGTGACCGGCGACGATAAGGTGGAGTGGATGCTGCGCGCCTCCCCGGAGGCCGCCATGGCCTGCGCGGCGCGGGCGCTGTCCGCCCGGGGCGAGGGCGCGCCCCTTCAAAAGTGCGACGCCGCCGCCCTCGCCGCGCTCTCGGAGCTCGCGCCGGATCGCCCCGACATCCAGCGGGGCTTTGACCGCCTGCGCGCCGCCCTCGCCCACGGGGAGTCCGCCCAGCGGCTCGATCCCGCCACCGCCCGGGCCCTCTACGGCGAGATCAAGCGGCAGAGCGTCACCCGGCTGGAGCGCTTCGCCCAGTGCCCGTTTGCCTACTTCACACAGTACGGCCTGTGCCCCCGGCGCGTAGAGCCCTATGTGCTCAGCGTGCAGGACGAGGGCACCTTCTTCCACGACGCCGTGCGGGCGTTCCTGTCCCAGTCGAAGGGCGATCTGAACGCCATCGACATCCCCACCGCCGAGGCGCGCATGGACCGCATCGCCGACGACCTGCTCGCGCTGATGGCGAAGCAGGGTCCCCTGGGCGACAGCGCCGTGGCCCTGGCGGAGCGGCGTCGGCTGAAGGCCACCGCCCGCACCTGCGCCGGGGTGCTGACCGAGCACATGCAGGGCAGCCGCTTCGCCCCCGCCGACCTGGAGACCGACTTCGGCCGGGAGGACGGCGGCGCGCGGCTGATCGTGGACGCCTCCTCCGGCCGGTGTGTGCTGGAGGGCCGCATCGACCGCGTCGACGAGTGGGCCGAGGGCGGCTACCTGCGGGTGATCGACTACAAGCGCGGCGGCAAGGCGCTCAACCTCGACGCCGTGTACCACGGGCTGAGCCTGCAGCTGCCGGTGTACCTGGCCGCCGCCATGAAGCGCCGGGGGGAGTTAAGCGCCGGGGTGTACTACTTCAACCTCGACGAGGGCATCCTCACCCTCCAGACCACCGACAAAAACGCCGTCGAGAAGCAGCGCCGCAGCGCCTTTCGCATGAACGGGCTGACCGTCGACGATCCCGAGGTGCTCGCGGCCCAGTCCCCCAGCTTCCCCGAGGTGCTCAACGTGCGGGTGACCCGGGACGGCGCGCTCTACAAGGGCAGCCTCGCCACCGACCAGAAGGGCTTCGCCGCGCTGACGGCCCACACCCTCAAAATGGCCGGGGAACACCTGGACGCCATACGCGACGGCCGGGCCGACATCGCCCCCGCGTCGCTCCGCGCGGGCACCCCCTGCGCCTGGTGCGACTGGCGGCCCGCCTGCCTGTTCGACGCCCGCCTCGACGCCCCCGCCGTCCGCCGCTTTGCAACGATCAAGGGGGATGAGGTCTTGGAAAAGGTCGTGCGAGACGCAATGAAGATTGAAAAATGATTCGGAAGAATCTGACAGGATAATTGGGAATTGGGAATGGGAAATGGGGAATTATAGAATGCCTTTTGGCAAATGGCAATACGAACATCCGTAGCCCTTCAATCAAAAGAAATCCGAAAGGATTTCCACGGGAATTCCCAATTCCTAATTCCAAATTCCCCAAAGGGGGTTTCACCTTGAACAACGACACCTACGACATCGTCGTCATCGGCGCGGGGCACGCGGGGTGCGAGGCGGCGCTGTGCTGCGCGCGGCTGGGATTAAAGACGCTTTTAATGACGCTGAACCTGGACGCGCTGGCCATGATGCCCTGCAACCCGTCCATCGGGGGCACGGCGAAGGGGCACCTGGTGCGGGAGGTGGACGCGCTGGGCGGCGAGATGGGCCGCGCCATCGACGACGTGTTCATACAGTCGCGGATGCTGAACACCCGCAAGGGCCCGGCGGTACACTCCCTGCGGGCGCAGGCGGACAAGAAGGCGTACCAGCTTCGGATGCGCCGGGCGGTGGACGACTGCGCGAACCTGGACCTGCGGCAGGCGGAGGCGCGGCGCATACTCGTGGAAAGCGGCAGGGTCACCGGCGTGGAGACCACCACGGGCTCGACGGTCCGCTGTCGCGCGGCGGTGGCGTGCTGCGGGGTGTACCTGAACAGCCGCATCATCATCGGCGAGTGCAGCTGGAACGGCGGCCCGCAGGGGCTGATGGCGGCCAACGCGCTGACGCAGAACCTGATCGACCTGGGCTTCTCCATCCGCCGCTTCAAGACCGGCACCCCGGCGCGGCTGGACGGGCGCACCGTGGACTTCGACCGCATGGAGCCCCAGTACGGCGACGAGCCCATCGTGCCCTTCTCCTTCCTGACCGACCCGGCGACCCTCAGGAACCGGGCGATGTGCTACCTGACCTACACGACCCCCGAGACGCATCGCATCATACTGGACAACCTGCACCGCGCGCCGATGTACTCCGGCACGATCCACGGCACCGGGGCGCGCTACTGCCCGTCCATCGAGGACAAGGTGGTGCGGTTCAGCGACAAGGACCGCCACCCGATCTTCATGGAGCCGGAGGGGCTCTACACCCACGAGTGGTACGCCCAGGGCATGTCGACGTCGATGCCCGAGGACGTGCAGCGCATGATCTACGCCTCCGTCCCGGGGCTGGAGCACGCCAAGCTGCTCCGGCTGGCCTACGCCATAGAGTACGACTGCATCGACCCCCGGCAGCTGAACGCCGACTTCGGCGCGAAGCACGTCGAGGGGCTGTACTGCGCGGGGCAGATCAACGGCACCTCCGGCTACGAGGAGGCCGCCGCCCAGGGGCTCTACGCCGGCATCAACGCCGCCCTGTACTGCCAGGGGCGCGCGCCGTTCACGCTAAGCCGCGCGGACGCCTACCTGGGCGTGCTGGTGGACGACCTCGTCACCAAGGGCGTGGACGAGCCCTACCGCATGATGACCAGCCGCGCCGAGTACCGGCTGCTGCTCCGGCAGGACAACGCCGACCTGCGGCTCACGGAAAAGGGGCATGAGATCGGGCTTGCGTCGGAGGAACGCTACCGGCGGATGCTTGAGAAGAAGCGGCTCACCGACGAGGGGAAGAAGCTGCTGGAGAAGTACCGCCTCACCGAGCGCCTGCGCCGCAGCGACGAGACCTGGGACCGCCTGCGATCGGAGCGGCCGGAGTTGCCCGACTATCCGCCGGAGGTCAGGGAACAGCTCGAAATCGAGACGAAGTACGAGGGCTACATCTGGCGGCAGACCGCCGACCGGCAGCGCTTTTTGAAGATGGAGGACACCCCGCTGCCCCCCGACGCCGACTACCTCAACATGGCCGGGCTGCGCATCGAGGCCCGGCAGAAGCTGGACGCCCAGCGCCCCCGCAGCCTCGGCCAGGCCAGCCGCATCCCCGGCATCAACCCGGGGGACGTGACGGTGCTGATGATCTGGCTGCGGGCGCGGCAGCAGTCGGGACAGGGCGCTTTCTCTACACAGTGCGAAAGGGATGACGAAGCATGAGCAGGATCACAGACGGACTGGCCCTGTCCTTCCAGTTCTGGCAGGACGGGCTCTGGCACGACATCGCGGATGAATATGTTTCGGAGGGCGGCCTGCGGGCCGAGCTGCCGGAGGGCACCTTCGAGGCCGAATTCCGGAAAGGTGCGGACGGGCGGACGGACTACACGCTGAGGCTCTCCGCCCCGCTGCCCTCGAAGCTGCGGATGACCCTTTCCCCGGCGGAGCCGGTGGAGGGACCCTTCCACCTGATCCCCTGCTGCCTGCACGGCGACAACAACGCCGACGTGGTGCGGCCCGGGGAGTTCCCGCTGCTGACGGACAAATATCCCGGCGTGCGCTTCTGCGCGCCGGAGTGGGAGTTCCGGGCGGACCGCGCCGCCGCGCCGCTGTCGGCGCTGTGCGGCGGGGGCATGGCCTGGGGCGCGTCCATCGATCCCTACGCCCGGACCGCGGACGGCGCGAAGCTGCGCAACGGCGTGTTCGCCCGTCTGCCCGACAGCTTCGGCGTCACGCTGGGCTACACCAACCGCCCGGTGACCTTCGTGAACAAGCAGATCGACGGCCAGACCGTGGGCGACAGCGCCCGGTCGGCGTCGGCCACCGGCACGATCTACCGCGTGCCCTCCCGGGGCCGCGAGGGCGTGCACGCCATGGTGCGGGCCGAGTACGCGAAGCGGCGGGACCTGCCCCGGTATGAAAAGACCTTCCGGGAGGCCGCCGACGGGCTGTTCGACGCCTTCGTGGGCCTGAACTGGAGCGCGGAGCGGGGCGAATACACCAACCGCTGCTGCCGCCCCGGGGACTGGCTGACCATGCGCCCCTGGCGCAGCGTGACCGAGATCGGCTGGACCGGCGGCGCGGTGCTGGCGCTGCCGATGCTGATGTACGAGCGCCTGACCCCCGGCTTCACGCCGGAGCGCTATCGCGGCGCGATGACCGCCGCGGAACAGTTCGACCGCATCTGTTCCCGCTACAACCCGGCCTCGGGCATGATATTCGACCTGATGACCCCCAACGCCGAGGGCAGCGACGTGAACGGCTGGTGGACCGGC
>CADASI010000126.1 GCA_902790525.1 uncultured Eubacteriales bacterium | reverse complement strand
CGGGTGGCGGTGCTGCGCGGCGGCCACTACATCGGCGACATGGTCACCGCCGAGACCAACGCCCAGGAGATGACCAACATGATGGTGGGCCGCGCCGTGTCGCTCAACATCGACCGGCCCGAGCCCGTGAACCCCCAGCCCCGCATCGAGGTCAGGGACCTGACGGTGCGCAGCAAGGACGGGGTGCTCAAGCTGGACGGCGTGTCCTTCACCGCCTATGGCGGCGAGATACTGGGCGTCGCGGGCATCTCCGGCTCCGGGCAGAAGGAGCTTCTGGAGGCCATCGCGGGGCTTCAGAGCGTGGAGCGGGGCAGCGTGGAGTACATCGAGTACGACGGCAGCCGGGAGCCGCTGCTGGGCAAGGACCCGGAGATGATCCGCAAAATGGGCGTCAGTC
Source organism: uncultured Eubacteriales bacterium (assembly GCA_902790525.1). Taxonomy (GTDB): domain Bacteria; phylum Bacillota; class Clostridia; order Christensenellales; family Aristaeellaceae; genus UBA2862. The sequence goes on along the minus strand of CADASI010000126.1, from coordinate 6,536 downwards.
TGTCCTTCGTGCCGGAGGACCGGCTGGGCATGGGCCTGGTGGGCAACATGGACATCACCGACAACATGATGCTGCGCACCTTCCGCCGGGGCCGCTCGATCTTCACCGACCGCCGCCTTCCCCAGCGCATCGCCAACAAGGTGGTGCGCGAGCTGGAGGTGGTGACCCCCGGCCTGAACACCCCCGTGCGCATGCTGTCCGGCGGCAACGTGCAGAAGGTGCTGGTGGGCCGGGAGATCACCCGGGCCCCGTCGGTGCTGCTGACGGCCTACGCCGTGCGCGGGCTGGACATCCATTCCTCCTACGCCATCTACGATCAGCTCAACCTCCAGAAGGCCGAGGGCGTGGCGGTGGTGTTCGTGGGCGAGGACCTGGACGTGCTGGTGGCCCTGGCGGACCGGATACTGGTGCTGTGCGGCGGCAGGGTGTCCGGCATCGTGGACGGCCGCAAAACCGACAAGCGCGAGCTGGGCCTGATGATGACACGGATTGGAGGCGCGCGGCATGAATAACCGGAAGGAACCCCTCATTCACATCTCCAAGCGCGGGGAGCTGCCCTGGTACAAGGGCTGGCTGGTGCGGGGCTGCGCGGTGCTGCTGGCGCTGATCACCTGCGCGGCGGTCACCATGCTGGTCACCGGCGAAAACCCCATCAGCATCTACGCCACCATCTGGAGCGGCTCCTTCGGCAGCCCGCGGCGCGCCTGGGTGCTGTTTCAGAACATCGCCATACTGCTGTGCGTATCGCTGGCCGTCACCCCGGCCTTCCGCATGCGGTTTTGGAACATCGGCGGCGAGGGACAGATGCTGGTCGGCGGCCTGGCCACCACGGCCTGCATGATCTGCCTGCGCGACGTGCTGCCCAACTGGGGCGTGATACTGTGCATGATCGTGGCCTCGATCATCGCCGGGGCCGTCTGGGGCGGCCTGCCCGCCTTCTTCAAGGCCCGGTGGGGCACCAACGAGACGCTGTTCACGCTGATGATGAACTACATCGCCACCCAGCTGGTCGCCTTCTTCATCATCGTCTGGGAGGTGCCCAAGGGCGCGGGCAAGATCGGCATCATCAACCAGCAGTCGGAGATCGGCTGGCTGCCGGTGATCGCCGGGCAAAAGTACCTGCTGAACATACTGGTCGTCGGGGCCATCTGCCTGGCGATGTACGTGTACCTGAACTTCTCAAAGCACGGCTATGAGATCGCCGTCGTCGGCGAATCCGAGCGCACCGCCCGCTACGTGGGCATCAAGGTGGAAAAGGTCATCGTGCGCACGATGCTGCTCTCCGGCGGCCTGTGCGGCGTGGCGGGCATGCTGCTGGTCGGCGGCACCGACCACACGCTGACCACCACCATCACCGCGGGCCGCGGCTTCACGGCGGTCATGGTATCGTGGCTGGCGAAGTTCAACCCCATCTGGATGGTGCTCACCAGCTTCCTGATCGTGTTTTTGCAGCGCGGCGCGGGCGAGATCTCGACGTCCTTCGGGCTGGATCAGTCCTTCTCGGACATACTCACCGGCATCATACTGTTCTTCATCATCGGCAGCGAGTTCTTCATCAACTATAAAATCAACTTCCGGCATGCCGCCAGGAAGGAGGCCTGAGCGATGTTCGATTTTGTGTCCTTCATTCCCCGGGCGGTCATGCAGGGCATACCGCTTCTGCTGGGCTCCACCGGCGAGACGCTGACGGAGAAGTCCGGCAACCTGAACCTGGGCATCCCCGGCACGATGTACGTGGGCGCGATCTCCGGCGTCATCGGCGGTTTCCTGTACGAGTCCTCCCTGCCGACGCCCGAGGCGCTCAACCCCTTTGTGGCGGTATTGATCCCCACGCTGTCCTGCCTGCTGGGGTCCCTGCTGATGGGGCTTCTGTACTGCTTTTTGACGGTCACGCTCCGGGCCAACCAGAACGTCACCGGCCTGGCGCTGACCACCTTCGGCGTGGGCTTCGGCAACTTCTTCGGCGGCTCGCTGATCAAGCTGGCGGGCTCCGACATGCCCTACCTGGCGCTGTCCGCCACCAGCAACTGCTTCAGAAGGGCCCTCCCCTGGGCCGAGACCACCGGCTGGTTCGGCAAGGTGTTCCTGTGCTACGGCTGGCTGGCCTACGCCGCGGTGATCATCGCGCTGGTGGCCGGCTACGTATTAAGGCGCACCCGGGTGGGCCTGCACCTCCGGTCCGTGGGCGAAAACCCCGCCACCGCCGACTCCGCGGGCATCTCCGTCGGGCGCTACAAGTACGTCGCCACCTGCATCGGCTCCATGATCGCCGGGCTGGGCGGGCTGTACTACGTGATGGACTACGCCTCCGGCATCTGGTCCAACAACGCCTTCGGCGACCGCGGCTGGCTGTCCATCGCACTGGTCATATTCACCATCTGGCGGCCCAATGTGGGCGTCATCGCCTCGGTGCTGTTCGGCGGGCTGTACATCCTCCACATGTACATCCCCTCCGGCATGAACCTGGCCATCAAGGAGATCTACAAGATGCTGCCCTACGTGGTCACCATCATCGTGCTGATCATCACCAGCATGCGTAACAAGCGGGAGAGCCAGCCCCCGGCCAGCCTGGGCACGCCCTACTTCCGCGAGGAGCGGTAAAGGCCAAAGCGAAAGAGGCCGTCCCGAAACGCGCCGTGGTGCGTTTCGGGACGGCCTCTTTATATATTGGTATCATTCCATGACGGGCACGGGCGGCTCGGGCACGATCTCCGCCTCCACGGTATCGCCGTCGCTCTCCGCGTCCTCCTGGGCGTTTTGCAGCGCCCCGACGCTGCTGGACTTGAGCGCGCCGCGCATCTGGCTGTCAAAGCGCGCCTTCAGGTCCGCGTTCTCCTGGGAGAAAAGCGCCTCGCCGGTCTGGGCGGCCACGCTGCCCAGCGCGTCCATGAGCACCTTGATCTGGTTGAGGTAGTAGTTGTAGCTCTCCCCGAAGGTGCGCACCGTGTTCGCCACGTAGTCCTGGTTGGCCTGCCGGTTGTCCCGGATCTCGTTTTCGAGGTTGTGGCGCTGTATCGCCTGATCCCGGGCGAAGGTCTGTTCCTTCTCCTCCTTGGAATCGTCGAACTCCTGGTTCTTCTGCCTGTACAGGTTCCGCAGGCCCTCGTACTCCGCCTTGAGCGCGGCGGTGGCCTCCTTCTCCTTCTCAAGATCGAAGTCGTGAAGCTGGTCCTTCAGCGCGGCGATCTGCCGGTTGGCGGCCTCGAGCTGCTCCCGGAGGGAAGCGTTCTCCGAGGTGGCCTGGTTCAGCTCCTCCCGGGTGGTCTGGAGCTGGGCCTCCAGCTCCTGGATCTGTTTCTTTCCGAACATGGCGCGTCTCCTTTCCGTATCTTTCATTTTTCGTCATCTCTATTATAGCAGGGACGGGGTGCGCGGGCAAGAGGAAGATTTTGAGGTTGCCCGCGGCGGGGAGATGTGGTAGAATATGGTCATGGGATCAATCCCCGGCGCGGGGAGACGGAGGAACAGACCATGAACGAGTACGACAGATACCTATCGCCGCTGGACGTGCTGGCGATCGCCTTCGGCTGCACCGTCGGCTGGGGCGCCTTCTCGATGCCCGGCAGCACCTTCCTGCCCGTGGCCGGACCCATCGGCACGGTGATCGCCATGGTCATCGGCATGGCCGCCATGCTGATCATCGGCGGGAACTTCTCCTTCCTGATGAAGAACAACCCGGGCACGGGCGGCGTCTACGCCTACACGAAGGACGCCCTCGGCAGGGATCACGCCTTCCTGTGCGCCTGGTTCCTCTGCCTGTCCTACCTCACCATCGTGTTTTTGAACGCGACCTCCCTGTTCACCGTCATCCGCACGATGTTCGGCCGGAGCCTCCAGGTGGGCTTCTACTACTACCACATCGCCGGGAACGTGATCTTCATGGGCGAGGTCGGCGCCTCCATCGTCGCGCTGGCCATCGTGGGCATGCTGTTCATCAACGCAAAGCCCCTGCTCCAGACGCTGCACACCATACTGGCGGTGGTGCTGCTGGTGGCCGTGCTGGTCGTCGCGGGCTTCTGCCTGCCCCGGCTGGGCAGCCTCCAGCCCGCCTTCGGCACACAGGGCGGGAACCGGCTGCACGCGCTGTTTTCCATCGTCATGCTGACGCCCTGGGCCTTCGTGGGCTTCGAGGTGATCTCGCTGGAGACGGCCCACTTCGACTTCAAGATCCACTGGTCGAAGGCGATCATCATCGCCTCCATCCTCCTGAGCGGCCTCGTCTACATACTGCTGACCCTCGTGAGCACCTGCGCCGCGCCGGACGGCTACGCCTCGTGGAGCGCCTACATCGCGGACCTCGATAAGCTCGACGGCGTCGCCGCGATCCCCACCTTCTACGCCGCGAAGGCCATCATGGGGAACGTGGGGCTGTTCGTCATCGCCGTGGCCGCCATCGCCGCCATACTGACGGGCATGATCGCGGCCTACCGCGCCACCGCCCGCATACTCTCCACCATGGCGGAGGACCGCATACTGTCCGAAAAGTTCTCGAACACCACCTACAGCATACTCACCATCATGGTGATCTCCATCGTGATCTCCATATTCGGCAGGAACGCGCTGAACTGCTTCATCTCGCTGACCTCCTTCGGCGCCATCGTCGCCTTCGGCTATTCCTCCGCCTCCGCCTGGAAGATCGCCCGCCAGATGGGCAACCGCAAGGTCACCGTGACGGGCGCCGTCGGCACCGTCGTCTCGATCGTGCTGCTAATCGTGCTGCTGATCCCGAAGCTGTCCGCGCTGGAGACCATGGGCAGCGAGGCCTTCCTGGTGCTCTCGCTGTGGTGCCTGCTGGGCTTCGTGTTCTACCTGCGCACCGTGGCCCGCGCCGGCGTGTCCACCGGCACCTCCGCCTCCAGCGTGGTGATGTTCGCGCTGCTGCTCTATTCGGTGCTGATGTGGCTCGGCAAGCGCCTCATGGCCGCCGACAGCATGCAGGCCGTGCGCGGCATACTGTACTTTGAGGGTTCCCTGATGATGTTCGTCATATTCCTCGGGCTGTGCGTCATGATGCTCATCCAGCGGCTGATGCGCAAGAAGCATGAGATGTACGAGCGGCTGAACGCCGAAAGGCAGGAGGAAGAGGACGGGGAATAGGGAGTAGGCAGTAGGGAGTAGGGAGTAGGGGCGGCGATGCGCCGCCCGCCCGGGTACGAAATACGACGTACTTGAGGGCGGGCGGCGCATCGCCGCCCCTACGCATGTCTCATGAATCTGCCTACCCCCGCGCCTCCGCCGCGCGATCCTTGCGGATATCGCTGAACACGTCCACCCAGGGGATGTTGATGGGCAGGGAGGCGAAGTCCTTTTGCAGGTACTCCCGGGTCTCAATGCGGCCGTTTTTGAGCCCGACGCGCACCAGCCGGTCCGCCAGGGTGAGCCCGTCGGCGATGTTGACGGCGAGTATGACGATGGACACCCCCCGGTTCAGAAGCATCTCCTGGAGGCTGAAAATCTGGAAGCGCAGCTTGACGTCGGCGTTCTTGTAGGGCTGTTCGAGGAACACCACCTGGGGGCGCTGGAACATGATGCGGGCGTAGACCAGCCGGATCCGCTCGGCCTGGGTGAGCGCGCCGACCTCCCGGTCGATGAGGTCGTCCCCGAACAGGCGGGCGTACTCCTCCCGGACGGCCCGCCGCACGCCCTGCCGCCGCCACACGGAGGGCACCCGGCCGTCCAGCGCGATGCAGATGTTCTCCAGCGCGCTCATGTCCTCGAAGATCATCGTCCGGGCGGGGTCCTCGCGCACGTAGGCCACCTCCCGGGACCCGAACCCCCGTATCTGCCTGCCGCCGAGCATCAGCTCGGCGCGGTTTTTTGTGTCGTCGCCGCTCAATATGGCGGTCAGCTCCTGGTGGATGGCCATGTCCAGGTTCTGTATGATCAGGCATTCCCCCTGGTACAGCGAAAACCGGAAGTCGTGGAGGTATTCGCCGCTGATGTTCTTCGCCTCCAGAAGCGCCTTCCCGTGGTCCGTCCACTCCCGGCGGCGGATGCGCCGGGTGACGTGGTCGTAATACTCCCTGTAATACATCACGCTGATGCCCTGCCGGATGTCCCGCCCGCTGCGGCTCATCTGTATGGCGGCGCCCTGCATCAATACCATGCGGGTGCAGACCTGCCGGATCTCCTCGTAGTGGGGGCTGATGTAGAGAAACGAGAACCCCCTCCCGGCGTAGTGGCGCATGATGCCGTGCAGCTGCTCCAGGTCGTTTTCGCTGACCACGGAGCCGATCTCCCGCAGTATGATCAGATGGTGCCCCGCCACCACCGCCCGCAAAATCTCCACCACCATGCGCTCGAAGGCGGACAGGTGGTCGACCAGCGTGGCCGGGTCGATGCTGACGCCGATGTCCTCCAGAAAGGGTTTGAGCTGGCGGGAGAGCAGCGCCCGGTGGATCATCTCCTGCCTGAAGCCCGGGCGCAGCACGAATATATTGGTGACCACGTCCATGCCCTTGACCAGCGAGCTCTCGCTGCCGATGACGGTCACCCGGTTCTTGGTGCGGTGGATGCCCCGCCAGGTGTTGACGCAG
>CADASI010000125.1 GCA_902790525.1 uncultured Eubacteriales bacterium | reverse complement strand
ACGCGCCGCAGATCGGGAAGTACGGGATGCTGCGCAAGACCTACCTGAAGGAGAACCGTCCGAACTGGTATCAGAGCATGCTGGCGACGGGCAAGCTGAACCTTCACCTGTCGGAGATCGACCAACGGGCGAACGAGCGCCTGGAGCAGCTGACCGAGCAGATGGCGCGGACGGAGGGCGTGACGGAGGCTCTGAAGGAGAGCGATCCGATGGGCTGGATTCAGCGGATGAACAACCTTCGCTGTCGGGCGGACGAGATCATACTGACGGAATTGGTGTACAGCTAAACGACGAGACAACCGAACAGGATTTGGATGCGGCAGAGGCGGAAATCGCCTCTGCCCTTTCTCTGCCTGAATTGCCCACCGTCAACCGGCAGATCCGCGTCATCGAGGCGCGCATGGCCGCGCCATATGAGCGTGAGGTCACCGTGCCCCCGGAGGTGGTGGACGAGATACTGCGCACGGGCGACAATCGCCGGGGCAGCCAGCTGCGACTGATCTACAACTATATGATCGAGCAGACCCCGGAAGAGGCCACGGCCTATGTCAAGCGTGAGTATGGCAAGGGCGGCAAGGGCTTCACCATAAACGGCACCGACTACGCGGTATGGTTCGACGAGCTGGGCTTGCAGATCGCAGTGGGCCATTCCGTGCGGGAGCAGGCCATCGAAAAGGCGTTCCTGTCCTGGGACGACGTGGCGGGCAGAATCCACCAGCTCCTCAGGCAGGGCGAATACGCGCCCCAACCCGTGCTGGATGCGGCGCGAGGCAATGCGCTGACCGAGTACGCCAACGCACTGGCGCTCATGGAGCGAGACATCGTGGACGATTACCGGCAAATCCTGTTCGATGAAGCTGAATTGGAGATGTTCAAAGGCGGCTTTCCCGACGAAGTGGAGAAGGTGTCCCGCTACCTTGACCGGCAGGAGAACGTGGACAGGCTGGTGTCCCGGCTCCGCAATTTCGCGGCGGTCTATGCGGAGAATCGGGATGTGATGCGCTTTCACTATTACAATCCCACCCGCATGGCGAATGCCTTTGAAGCGTTCGCAAAACCGTGGACGCCCTACCATGCCAGGGAGGGCTTTCAGTGGGACACCCACGGCGTCTTTATCACGCAGGACGAGATCGACGCGGAGCTGGCGGGCGGCGCAAGCTATGAAAACAGCAGGCTTGCCATCTACGCCCACTTTCTGTCCACCGAGGACAGGAAAGCCCGCGCTGGTTTTCTCAAACATCACTATGGCGAAGGCGGTCATTCTCCCGCGCTGAACGGCAAGGATGGCGCGGATGAATCGCACGATTCCAAGGGGATACGCCTGCGCGTTGGCGGGTACATGAATCCTGCTGCGGAAGTCACCCTGTCCTGGGCAAAGGTAGCGCAGCGCATCGACTATCTCATGCGGAATGACCGCTATCTGACGGCCTCGGATCACGCGAAGATGCCGGAATATGAGCGTGATGCCATGGCGCGTCGCATCCGCAGCTTCTATTACCGCATGCCGGAGGGCATTCCGCGTCCTGCCGGCGCTGACCTGATCGCCGTCCAGGACCGGCAGCCCCTCGCGGATGCCCTGATGATGACCGATACCGCCGTGGAGCTGATCAATCAGATGGACGACGCGATGGCGGCGATGCCCACCGAAAATGAGCATTATCAGGAATGTACTGAGATACTGTTCCAAGTGCATGACTACATCGACGGCACCTACACCATCTTCCCGGAGCCGCCCTGGAAGAAGGAACCGACAGAGCAGAATCAGCAGATGTCCATGTTCAGCCTGTTGGAGCAGCCCGGTGAGAGTGAGCAGGAAATGGATGAAGATGAGCCGGAGGAAGAAATCGAGGAATCCGTGCCAGATGTGGAAGCTGAAACGGAAGCAGCGACGGAGGTAAGCGCATCGGTTTCCGACGATCCTGATCGGTTGACCGACGCGGAATATGCCGAGTACAACGCGCTCAAAGCGCAGTATTCCGATACGCTCATCGGCTATGAGCACAACGGCTTCTTTGAATTCTACGGCGAGGATGCCTTGCGAGTCGCGGAGATAAGCGGTTCCCGGCTCATTGAGCGCGAGACTCCGGAGGGAACGGTGCAGGCGACGGGCTTTGCTACGGATCGGTGGCAGTCCAACGCCAGTATGCTCTGGGAACGGGGCGAAAGCATCTACTTATCAGGCATCGCAGAGGACGGCAGCCGCGAGGAAGTCAAGCACCTTCGCGCGGAGGATTATGTGCCGGAAAACCCTGATATAGATGCTCCTGATCTCCCTGCCAACACCCTGGAAATGGGCATGACCTTCGATGTGGACGGACATCAGTTTGAGATCGAATCCATCGACATCCTCTACCATGAGGTGCGGCTGAAAGACCTGACATTCCAGCAGCAGAACAGGTTTCCCATTTTTCGCGCGGAGAATTACGATGTCGTCCTTCAATGGGTCAGGGACGCCGCACAATTCCAGGAGAACACAGCGGACACGCCGGTGAAGATGAAGGAGATCGTCATTGATCTCAGACCGAGGGAAGAACGTGAGACAACCCCGGAGCCGCCTGTCGAGCGTCACAACTTCCGCATCACCGACGATGATCTCGGCGCGGGCGGGCCGAAGGCAAAGTTCCGCGCCAACATGGACGCTATCTATCTGCTGAAAACGCTGGAGAGCGAAAATCGGTTGGCGACGCCGGAGGAGCAGGAAGTGCTGTCCCGCTTCGTCGGCTGGGGCGGCATTCCCCAGGCGTTTGATCCCGACGTGCGCGAGTGGTCGGGAGAATACGCGGAGGTCAAGGCGGCGCTCACCCCGGAGGAATACGAGGCGGCGCGGGCTTCCACGCTCAACGCCTTCTACACGTCGCCCACGGTCATCCGCGCTATGTATGACGCTCTGGACGGCATGGGCTTCAAGAAGGGCAACATCCTGGAACCCAGCTGCGGCGTGGGCAACTTCATGGGAATGCTGCCGGAGAGCATGAGCGCCTCCCGGATGTACGGCGTGGAGCTGGACAGCATCACCGGCAGGATCGCCCAACAGCTCTACCAAAAGAACACCATAGCCGTGCAGGGCTTCGAGGAAACCGCCTTCCCCGACAACTTCTTCGACGTGGTGATCGGCAACGTGCCCTTCGGCGCGTTCAAGGTGGTGGACAGGCAGTATGACCGCTACAACTTCCTGATACACGACTACTTCATTGCCCGCTCCATCGACCTGGTGCGTCCGGGCGGCGTGGTCGCCGTCGTGACCTCCAGCGGCACAATGGACAAGCAATCGGACGCCATGCGGCAGTACGTCGCCGCCCGCGCCGATCTGCTTGGCGCGATCCGGCTGCCGAAAAACACCTTCCTGCGCAACGCCAATACGGGCGTCGTGACGGACATCCTGTTCTTTCAGAAGCGGGAGAGCGCCGCCATTGAACAGCCCGATTGGGTAAATCTCGGTGAAACGCCGGAAGGCTATCACGTCAACAGCTATTTCGTCCAGCATCCTGAAATGGTGCTGGGCTCTTTTTCTGATGAGAGCACCCAATACGGCGGGCAGGATGTCACCGTCAATCCCATCCCCGGCGCAGACCTGGGCGAGCAGCTGCGGGAGGCCGTCAGGAACATCCGGGGTCAAATCAACGAGGTAGTGCTTTCCGACACCGACCTGGAGGACGTGTCGGAGGCGCTGCCTGCCGATCCGAACGTGCGCAATTTCAGCTATACCGTTGTGGACGGCAAGCTCTACTACCGCGAGAACAGCGTGATGAACCCGGTGGAGCTGCCCGCCACGACGACCAATCGCGTGAAGGCGATGATCGAGCTGCGGGACACCGTGCGCGCGCTGTTGCAGGGGCAGCTGGAGGATGCCACCGACGCTCAGATCGCCGCCATGCAGCAAACGCTGAACGCGCAGTATGATGATTTCTCCAGGCAGTTCGGCCTCATCAGCGCCACCGCCAACAAGCGTGCTTTCCAGCAGGACAGCAGCTATTGCCTGCTGGCGGCATTGGAGGTACTGGACGAAAACGGCGAACTGAAGCGCAAGGCCGACATCTTCACCAAGCGCACCATCCGAAAGCCGGAGCCCGTGGAATCCGTGGATACGGCCAGCGAGGCGCTGGCGCTGTCCATCGGCGAGCGGGCCAGGGTGGATTTGCCCTACATGGCCTCGCTGTGCGGAAAATCGGAGGACGAGATCATCGACGAGCTGCGGGGCGTGATCTTCATTGACCCTGAAAACGACGAATGGCAGACCAGCGACGAGTACCTGTCCGGCAATGTGCGGGAGAAACTGCGGGCAGCCCAGAGCGCCGCCGAGCTTGATCCCGCCTATCAGGTGAATGTGGAATACCTGAAGCGGGTGCAGCCCAAAGACCTGGACGCTTCCGAGATCGAGGTGCGGCTCGGCGCGACGTGGATCGACCCGCAGTACATCGACAGGTTTATCCGGGACGAGTTTCACACCGACTTCTGGCTGATCGGTCGGCAAATCAAGGTGCAGTATTCCAAGGTGTCCGGCCAATGGAACATCCAGGGCAAGAGCATGGACCGGGGCAATCCCATGGTCTACTCCACTTATGGTACCGAGCGGCTCAACGCTTATCATCTGCTGGAGGACGCGCTGAACCTGAAGGACACCAAGGTGTATGATACCTTCCACGACGCGGATGGCGACCACCGCGTGCTGAACAAGAAGGAGACCATGCTGGCCCAGCAGAAGCAGGAGCTGATCCGGGCGGCGTTCAAGGAATGGATTTTCAAGGACATGCGCCGCCGTGAGACGCTGGTTGCAAGGTACAACGAGCTTTTCAACGCCGTCCGGCCCCGTGAGTATGATGGCAGTCACATCCGCTTTGTGGGCATGACGCCGGAGATCACCCTGATGCAGCACCAGAAGAACGCCATCGCCCACATCCTGTACGGCGACAACGTGCTGCTGGCCCAATGCGTTGGCGCGGGCAAAACCTTTCAGATGATCGCCGCGGGTATGGAGGCACGGCGGCTGGGACTTTCACAGAAGAACCTCTATGTCGTGCCGAACCACCTGACAGAGCAATGGGGCGCGGACTTCCTGCGGCTGTATCCCAGCGCAAACATCCTGGTCGCCACGAAAAAGGACTTTGAACCGGCGAATCGCAAGAAGTTTTGCTCCCGCATTGCCACCGGCGATTACGACGCCATCATCATCGGGCACACGCAGTTTGAGAAGATACCCCTGTCCCATGAACGGCAGGCCGCCATGATCCAGGCGCAGATCGACGAGATCACCACCGCCATCGCGGAGGAAAAGGCGGAGCAGGGCGGCAGATACACCATCAAGCAGATGGAGCGTACCCGAAAGGGGCTGGAAGCCCGCCTGAAAAAGCTGAACGATCAGTCCCGGAAGGACGACGTGGTGACGTTTGAGCAGCTGGGCGTGGATCGGCTGTTCGTGGACGAGAGCCATTATTACAAAAACCTGTTTCTGTACACGAAGATGACCAACGTGGCGGGCATCCAGACTACCGACGCACAGAAGTCCTCCGATATGTACCTGAAATGCCGCTACCTGGATGAGCTGACCGGCGGCAAGGGCATCACCTTCGCCACAGGCACGCCGATCTCCAACAGCATGGTGGAGCTGTACACCATCATGCGCTATCTGCAATACGACACACTCCAGCGCACGGGGCTGGGGCACTTTGACAGCTGGGCGTCCACCTTCGGGGAGACGGTGACGGCCATCGAGCTGGCCCCGGAGGGCACGGGCTATCGCGCCAAGACGCGGTTCGCTCGTTTTTTCAACCTTCCCGAACTGATCTCCATGTTCAAGGAGGTGGCCGACGTACAGACCGCCGACATGCTGAAGCTGCCAGTGCCGGAGGCTGAGTTTGTGAATGAAGTCCTGAAGCCCAGCGAGATACAACAGGACATGGTGGCCTCTTTCTCTGACCGCGCGGAGGCGGTGCGCGGCGGCAGAGTCGACCCAAAGGAGGACAACATGCTGCGCATCACCAACGACGGCAGGAAGTGCGCCCTCGACCAGCGGCTGATGAACCCATTGCTGCCTGACGACGAGGAAAGCAAGGTGAACGCCTGCATCCGAAACGCCTTCAAGGTGTGGCAGGATGGCCAGGAGGAACGGACGGCGCAGGTCATCTTCTGCGACCTGTCCACACCGAAGGACGACGGCACCTTCAATGTGTATGACGACATACGAAACAAACTGGAAGAGATGGGCGTTCCGCGGGAGGAGATCGCCTTCATCCACGAGGCGACCACCGAGACGCAGAAGGCCGAACTGTTCGCCAAAGTCCGCGCCGGCCAGGTGCGCGTCCTGCTGGGCAGCACCGCGAAGCTGGGCGCGGGCACCAACATGCAGGATCGTCTGATCGCGCTTCACCACCTGGACGCCCCGTGGAAGCCCAGCGACCTGGAACAGCAGGAGGGGCGCATTCTCCGGCAGGGCAACATGAACGAGAAGGTGCAGATCTTCCGCTACGTCACGGAGGGCACCTTCGACGCCTATATGTGGCAGATCCTGGAGAACAAGCAGAAGTTCATCAGCCAGATCATGACCAGCAAAAGCCCGGTGCGCGCCTGCGAGGACGTGGACGATACCGCCCTGTCCTACGCGGAGATCAAGGCGCTGGCGACGGGCAACCCGTACATCAAGGAAAAGATGGACCTGGACATCCAGGTGGCGAAGCTGCGGATGCTCCGGGCCAGCCATACCAGCCAGCGTTATCGCCTGGAAACGGACATCGCCCGCACCTATCCGGTGCAGATCGCCTCCGTGCAGCAGCGCATTGCCAACCTGGAGGCGGACAAGGCAGCCGCGGGCCCGGTGCTGGCGCTGGACAAGGAACAGTTTGAGATGAAGGTGTCCGGCGTGGTCTACACGGACAGGAAGGACGCCGGCAACGCGCTCATCAAGGCATGCACTGCCGCCAAGACCGTCAGTCAGGAACTGCCAGTGGGCGAATACCACGGCTTCCGGTTGTCCGTCAGCTATGACACCTTCACCAACAATTTTGAGCTGTCCGTGCGGGGGCAGGGCAAGTACACCATCAAGCTGGGCGCTGATCCCTTCGGCAACATCACCCGCATCAACAATGTGCTGGAGGGCTTTGCCGACAGC
>CADASI010000124.1 GCA_902790525.1 uncultured Eubacteriales bacterium | reverse complement strand
GGGCAGTAGCGGCAGTGCGTAAAAGTCAAGGGGAATCAACGCAGAAATGCAGTCAAAGACGCCGAAAATGCGCTTCAGGCATTTTAGAAACACACTCTAACGCTCTTACACTCCAACGACTTTCATGGCGACTTTCTGGCTGAGAAGGTGGATGAGAAACTGGTCGGGGGCGTCTCCCACCTGTCCGGCTACATCAACAAGGTCCGCAACGAGGAAAAGAACGTTATTTATGCCATCGCGGGCGACATGTTCCGCGGGTCCCTGATCGACAGTGAGTTTCAGGGGATTTCCACGTTCCAGATCACGAATCTGCTCGCACCGGATGTGGTGTCGCTGGGCAACCACGAGGTGGACTACGGCCTTGCCCACCTGCTGTTTCTGGAAAAGTGCGCGAGCTTCCCCATCATCTGCGCCAACATGTATGTGAAATACATCGGCAAGCGCCTGTTCAGCTCCCACTGGATCAAGGAGATCGACGGGATGCGCGTGCTCTTTATCGGCATTCTGACGAAGGAAGTGCTGTCAAACACAAAGAACGACGGCCTGATCGGCATGCTGATCGATCTTGAGGACGCGGTGAGCGAGGTCGGCAAGGTGTGTGACGCGCATCAGAATATGGATATCGACCTGACGGTGCTGCTGACCCACGTCGGATTTGAAGAGGACAAGAAGCTCGCAGCCGCGTTGAATCCCGCCTGGGGCGTGGACATCATCATCGGCGGCCACAGTCATACGCTGCTGAGCGAGCCCAGTGTGGTCGCGGGCATCCCCATTGTGCAGGCTGCCATCGGCACGGATCAGATCGGCCGCTTCGACATCATGGTGGACACGGATGACAACTGCATCGATTCGTATACCTGGCAGTGCATCCCCATAACGGATGAAAATTGTCCGAATGACCCGTCCCTGGAGAAGGTCATCACCGAATACAGGGACTTGACCGACCAGAAGTACGGCCGCGTCCTCACCCGTTTCCCCCGGGCCTACACGCATCCGAAGCGCAACATGGAGACCGAGCTTGGCGACCTGTTCGCGGAGGGCATCCGCGATCAGCTGGGTATCGACCTGGTGCTGATCGGGTCGGGCAGCATCCGCAAGCCGGAACTGGGCCCCGTCGTCACGCTCAAAGATTATAAGGAAATTTTCCCCTTCATCAACAGCCTGCATGCGTTTCAGCTCACCGGTGAACAGCTGCGCCGTGGGATCCGGCACATGCTGCGGGAGGAAGCCTTTGTCGACGACGATCACTGTGAGTGGTATCAGGTATCCAGGGGATTTTTCTGTGAATACGACCGCCCAACCCAAACCATTCTGTCGCTGAAGATCAACGGAAAAGAGGTCGGGGAAAACGATTTGATTACCGTCGCCATGGAGCATCATCACTTTATGAGCATCGGCGAATACCTGAAGATCCGGCCCGAAGAAATCAAGGAAAACGGCAGGACGCTCGAGATCTCCACCAGTGTCGCGAATGTTCTGGAGGAATATTTCGTCAGCCACGATCACCTTGAAATCGACGGCGAGCCGCGGCTGATCATCCACGAATAAGGTTTAACCATGTAAAAATACCGCCCATTATCTTGTTGAGACGAGGAGGAGCAAGAGATGAATAATCCGATGGACTGGAATGAAGCAAATATGGACTTCGCGCTGCTCGAAAGGGTGAACCCGGTGTTCCAAACCGCGAAGATGACCCTGTTTCAGTTAGCGGCGAACGGGGATGAAGACGCGATCGTGCTGGCGAAGAGTATGGGGCTTACGCTGGAGGCGACGCAGAACAGCGCCACGACGACGGCCTCGCCGGAGCAGGTGCTGGGCGGTACGATCATGCTGGAGACCCGCTACCGCACGATGGAGCGGCTGGCGGAGGAATCCGGCTATACGCTGGTGGATATGCCCTGCGGCTACACCCCGCGGGCCATCACATTTGCGAAGAAGGGGCTGCCCTATTACGGACTGGACCTTCCGGTGGTCATCCGGGAGGCGTCGGAGCAGATTCCCCCGCTGGTCCCGCCGGAGCGGCGCGAGCTCGCGCGCTTCCGCGAGGTGGACGCCACGAACTATGCATCCCTTGAGAAGGCGCTGGAGGACGTCGATGGCAGCGTGTGCATCACGACCGAAGGCCTGCTGATGTATTTCACCGACTCCGAGGCGGGCGCGCTGTGCGACAACATCCGGCGCATTCTGGAAGAGAAGGGCGGCTGCTGGTACACGGCGGATGTGGAATCGCCGCTGCAGTACGTCATCACCATGCGCGCACTGGTGGGAGATCGCTTCATGGAGATCATGCAAAACGCCAAGCGGCAGACGATGGACAAGTCGGACGTGGAGGTTGGAAAGAACGCGCTGATTACGAAGCCTGCCGACATGTCGGGCAGCATCCGGAGCGCGATGGCGTTTCTGGCGAAGCACGGCTTGAAGGCGGAGCGCGTCACCGTGGCGGAGCATATGCCCGAGCTGCATTCCCTCTCCGAAATCAGTTCCCGGCAGGCCGCCGCGGTTCGGGAGGGCATGAAGCACTGCGCCTTCTGGAAGATCACCCTCGGCGCGTCCACCCCTGCGGTGGAGCTTCCCGCGTCTGAGTCAGAAGGCTTTGGCATTCGCGCTTCCATGTTGGGCAGTACGCTGTCTCTCACGCTTTCAGGACGGCTCGACACCATCACCGCGCCGAACCTGCTGTCGTTCTTTGAGAAGGCGCAGGCGGAGCGCCCGGCGGACGCCGTGACGGTGGATTGCAGCCGCCTGGACTACATCTCCTCCGCGGGGCTGCGCGTGCTGCTGATCATGCACAAGGCCTGCGCGGGCGGCGTGACGCTGCGCGGCGCGAACGAGGTCGTGACCGAGATCCTGAGCCAGACGGGCTTCGATTCGATTCTGAATATCGTCGAAGGTCGTTGACGGCCAAGTGGCACGACTGCGACGGATACAGCCATATGCTGACCTACAAGCCTGCGCCCATTCGAGACCGTCATCATCGAATTTGCGACGCACGAAAATTGATGGTTAAGGAGGAATGATTCAGAGTGGTAAAGAAAGCACAGCATAGGAGGAGATGGATACATCATTTGTATCTGTTACTGGCGCTTGTCATTCTGCTGAATGTGGGCGCGGCGTGCGCCGACGAAAGCCCGGAAGCGATGAAAACCGTGGACCCCGTCAACCAGTCCGATGGTTTTTCCGCGGTGCTGTACGACAACACCAACGGACTGCCCACCTCCGAGGCCAACGCGATTGTGCAGACCTCGGAAGGCTTCATCTGGATCGGCAGCTATGCCGGGCTGATCCGCTACGACGGCAACACCTTCGTGCGCATGGACTCTACCGGCGGCCTCACCAGCATCAAGTGCCTGTATGTGGACGGCCAGGACCGCCTGTGGATCGGCACCAACGACAATGGCATCGCGGTGATGGAACGGGGCGAGCTGAAAAAGTGGGGCAAGCTGGACGGCCTGAAGTCGGCCCACACCCGCGCCATCACGGGAGATCAGAACGGCACGATCTACGTGGCGACGACCTGCGGCATTGCGACGATCGATTCGGACGGCAACCTGCGGATGATGGAGGACGAATCCATCGCCGAAGCGAACATGCGCGACCTGCGGATGGGCAGCGACGGGATCATCTACGGCCTGACCAATTTCGGCGACCTGATGAAGATCAAAGATGGCGGGCTGATCAGCTTCCTCAGCGCGGAGGAAAGCCCCGTAAAGGGCGTGGCTTCCATGCTCCCCGACCCGGCGGAACCCGGCAAGCTCTGGTTTGAGGGCGCCGATTACGGTTTCTATCACGCCGCCTACGGGGAAGACCTCACCGACCTGGAGCCGATCGACATCCAGCCGCTGAGCTCCGTGCAGTCGATGGAGTACATCGACGGTAAGGTGTGGATCTGCTCCTCCTATGGCATCGGTGTGCTGACGGACGACGGCATCCATGTTCTGGAAGATCTGCCCATGAACAACTCCGTAGGCCATGTGATGCGGGACTACCTGGGCAATCTCTGGTTCACCTCCACGCGCCAGGGCGTGATGAAGGTGGTGCCCAACCAGTTTACCAACCTGTTTGAGCGCTATGGGCTGTCCACGCGGGTGGTGAATTCCACCTGCATGTGCGAGGACAAGCTGTTCGTCGCGACAGACACCGGATTGATCGTCATCGACGAAAACGGTCCGCTTTCCAGCCTTCCGCTGACGAAGGCCGTGACCAACACCGGCGCGGACTTTGAAGCGGACGTGGCAGCGGACGACCTGATCAAGCTGCTGGACGGCGTCCGTATTCGCTCCCTCATCCGCGACAGCCAGGA
Organism: uncultured Eubacteriales bacterium; assembly: GCA_902790525.1. Lineage (GTDB taxonomy): Bacteria > Bacillota > Clostridia > Christensenellales > Aristaeellaceae > UBA2862. The sequence continues at coordinate 7,808 of CADASI010000124.1, read as the reverse complement.
TCGGCTTTGGATCTCCACGTGGCGCAAGTACGGGCTGCTGCGCTATAAAGAGGGCGAATTGACCGTGTTTGCCCAGGGCGACGGCCCGCTGTCCAACAGCATGCGCACCGTCTGCGAACGCAAAGACGGCACCATTCTGGTAGCGCTCACAGGCGGCGTGAACGTCATCGACGGCGAGCGCATCGTCGCTTCCTACGGCGAGGCGGACGGCATCACAAACACCGAGAGCCTCACCGTCTGCGAGGGGACGGACGGCGACATTGTGCTCGGCTCAAACGGCGGCGGTCTCTACATCATCAACGAGTCCGGCGTTAAGAACATCAACGTCGAGGACGGGCTGCCCTCGGATATCGTGATGCGCCTCAAGCGCGACCCGAAGCGGGACCTGATCTGGATCGTCACCAGCAGCGCCATCGCCTACATGACGCCGGACTACCAGGTGACGACGGTTCAGAAGTTCCCCTACAGCAACAATTTCGATCTCTTTGAGAACAGCAAGGGCGACATGTGGGTGCTCTCGAGCAACGGCATCTACGTGACGCCGGCCGAGGAACTGATCGCCAACGGGGAGATCAACCCCGTGTATTACAGCATCGCCAACGGCCTGCCCTGCATCACCACGGCCAATTCCTACAGCGAGCTGACCGGCGAGGGGGACCTGTACATCGCAGGGACCACCGGCATCTGCAAGGTCAACGTCGAGCAGCCATTTGAGAACGTCGAAGACCTGAAGGCGACGGTCCCGTTTGTCGAGGTGGACGGACGGACGCTTTACCCCGACGGAGACGGGGCGTTCACGATTCCCTCGGACACGCAGAAGCTGACGGTGCCCAGCTTTGTGTTCAACTATTCGCTGAGCGATCCCCAGGTGAGCTATCAGCTGGAGGGCTTTGAGCGCGGCTCCACGACGATCAATCGCAGCGAAATGGTGCCCGTGGACTACACCAACCTGCGCGGCGGCACCTATCATTATGTGATGCAGCTGAAGGATAGCATGGGCCGGGGCGACAGGGAAGTGTCCGTCAGGATCGTCAAGGAAAAGGCGTTCTACGAACAGGTGTGGTTCTACATACTTTTGGCGCTCGCGGCGGCTGGCGTGATCGCCCTGCTGGTGCGCTGGTATATCCGCAGGCAGATGGCTGTGCTGGAGGCAAAGCATCGCGAGGAGGCCAAACGGGAGCGGATCGAGAACGAGCTGCAGCTGGCGACGAACATCCAGGCTTCCGTGCTGCCCCACGTCTTCCCGGCCTTCCCGGATCGCGGCGAATTTGACATCTATGCCAGCATGACGCCTGCTAAAGAAGTTGGTGGCGATTTCTACGATTTCTTCCTGATAGACGACGATCATCTCGGCCTTGTCATGGCGGATGTGTCCGGCAAGGGCGTGCCTGCCGCTCTGTTTATGATGGTCTCGCGTGCCCTGATCAGGGCTCACCTGCAAAACGGAGAGAGTCCTGCCAAAGCACTTGAGAACGCGAACGAGCAGCTCTGCGAGGGCAACGAGGCGGAGCTCTTCGTCACCGTCTGGGCGGCGGTGATCGAGCTGAGCACCGGCAGGGGCGTCGCCGCAAACGCGGGCCACGAGCATCCGGCGCTGCGCCGGGCCGGAGGCGATTACGAGCTGGTCGTCTATCGCCATTCTCCCGCCGTGGCGACTATGGAGGGCATGCGATTCCGCGAACACGAATTCCAGATGAATCCCGGCGACACCCTGTTCGTCTACACGGATGGCGTAGCGGAGGCGACCAACGCGCAGAATGTGTTGTTTGGACCGGAGCGCACGCTGGCCGCCCTAAACCGTGATCCGGGCGCTGAACCGAAGATGATACTGTCCAACGTCATGGATGGCATCGATGCCTTCGTGGCAGGCGCAGAGCAGTTTGACGATATCACCATGCTGTGCTTTAAGTACAATGGAACAGTACGAGAAGGACACGAAAAAAAGGGAGTTTGATTCGGAGACTGCAAAGGACATCGACAAGGCATTCCGGGCGCGGCACTTGCGCTGTACTGTAGAGCTAATTGTATATCATGTGATGAACAGGAAAATTTACAAAAAAGCCTTGCGATGTAAAGAGGTTTGGTGTAATATTCTTATGTGTTTGATAGCGGACTAGTAGGCTTTAGGGACTCGATCAAAAGGGTCGGGTCCCAACAGTTTATTTAGAAGTACCGTAATTGGATTGCTGAGGAGAACAGGGATATGGATAATGAAACGAAGAGGAGTTTGCTATCAATGCGGCTGTGCCGGGACTATCCGGGCCGTCTGGCCATCGTGGGCAACGGTGGAAGCTGTACCTACGAGGATATGCGCAAGGGCATCTGTGGGCTTGAGAAGCGGCTTCGGGGAATGGGCGTGAAGCAGGGGAGCCGGGTGGCGCTGTGGAGCTACAACTCCGCCAACTGGCTGATCGCGTTTTTCGCCATCGTCCGCGCGGGCGGCACCGCCGTGCTGGTGAATTACAGCATGGGCAGCGCCGACGCGGCCGAGCTGCTGGCCATGACGGAGACGGGCTTTCTGCTCTGCGGCGACAACGGGGAGACGAAGAAGGACCCCGACGCCATGCGCACACTGGCGTCCCTGGCGGGCATCCCGGAGGACCATTGCCTGGACATCCGCCCCGCTTCGGTGGACCTGGGGTACGTGTACCGCGATGAGCCGGAAGACGATGCGCCCGATGCCTCCGATGAGGACGCCACCGCGTTCATCATATTCACCTCCGGCACCACTTCCCAGCCCAAGGCGGTGCAGATCTCCCAGAAGGCGCTGTCCTTCGACGCCGACGCCTTCAACGCCAACATCGGCGAATACGCGGGCCGCAGCGTGTGCGTCGCGGTGCCGCTGTTCCACATACTGGGTCTTTTGATGAGCTACGCCTATCTGTGCCGTGGTGCGACGGTGTGCCTGCCCGCAAATTACAAGCCGGAGACACTGATGCGGGAGATCGACGCCTATCGCATCTCCGACATGGCGGCGGTGGGCGCAATCTACCTGAGCCTGGCCGACGCGGAGGGCTTTGAGAAGAACGTGGTGCCCAACGGTGGGCGCAATCTACCTGAGCCTGGCCGACGCGGAGGGCTTTGAGAAGAACGTGGTGCCCAACCTGCACCTGTGCATGATCGCGGGCGGCATGTCCACGCCGGTGCAGATGATGCGGCTGGAGCTGCAATACGCCAACGCCACCTTCATCAACATGTATGGCCAGAGCGAGGCTGCGCCGCTGACCATGGTGCGCCCCTCCGACATGGTGGAAAAGCGGGCCCAGACGGTGGGCCAGGCCATCGAGGGCATGGACATACGCATTTCCGACGGCAAGGGCGGCTTCCTGCCCCGGGGCGAGATCGGCGAGGTGGTGGCCAAGGGTGACAACCTGATGAACGGCTACGACAAGCTGCCCACGGAAAAGCAGCCCATCGACGAGAATGGCTGGCTGCACACCGGCGATTTGGGCTACTTCGACGAGGACGGCTATCTGTATCTGGCCGGGCGCATCAAGGATGTCATCATCCGGGGCGGCGAAAACATATCGCCCTCGGAGATCGAGAGCGCCCTGAACCAGATGGAGAACATCCGGGAGGCCAAGGTCATGGGCGCGCCCCATCCCATCTACGGCGAGAGCGTGGAGGCCTGCGTCACCATGACCGACGGCGGCAAGAGCTTCGATCAGGAGGCGCTGAAAACCGCTTTGCGCAAGGTGATCGCCCGCTTCAAGGTGCCCTCCCACATCTTCCTGTACGACAGCTTCCCGTTGAATGTCAACGGCAAGCTGGATCAGCGCACGCTCCACGCGGACATGCTCAACCGCCTGCTGCGGCTGTCGGTGGACGAGGAGCTGGCCGGCGGCGTGACCGTGTTCGATGTGGTCGTCAGAAACAGCAACTACGCCATCGTGCCCGTCACCAGCATGGCCAGCGAGCTGGCCCAGGCCGTGGGCTTCAGCCGCCGCCGCCTGATGTCCATCCGCCTGGCGGTGGAGGAGATGCTCACCGAGCGCATCATGGACGCCTACTCCGCCGCCGGCAACATCCGGGTGCGGATCACGCTGATGCCCGAATGGCTGCGCATATCCTTCAGCGACAGCGGCGCGGAGTACTTCATCGACAAGCGCCGGGACACCTCCATGAGCGCAAAGATCATTTTGAAGGCCGTCAGCGACTTCCACACCGATTATCCCGACGGCAAGCCCGTCTACTGCATGGACTTCCTGTATGAGAACGAATTCAGCATCCAGGAGTTTTTGATGAAGAGCAAGGAGGAGACGGACGCATGACGCAGACGAACGCCTCGCCCCGCTTTACTGCCAGGGAATGGAATGCCAGCGGCGCAACCCAGTTTTACGGGAAGGACAGGAAACACAGCTACATCGTCGAGGTCAGCCTGTCGGAGAATGTTCAGGGGGATCTGCTTCAACAGGCCGTGGACAAGGCGCTCCAGCGCCTGCCCTATTACGGCTCCACCTTTGTGCGGAAAAGGGGCCTCTATTACTACGCGGACGACGATCTGCCCCTCCTGGTGGCCGAATCCGAAGCACCGCGCGTCATCGGCGGCGCAATCACCAATTACCATATGCTGGACGTGACTTATTGGAAGAACAAGATTTCCTTCGCCATGTTCCACGGCCTGTGCGACGGGCTGGGGTTCAATCGCTTTATTGAAGCGGTGCTCTATCACTATGTCTGTCTCAAGGACGGCAGGCAATACAGCGACGAAGGCATCTATACCGACAGGATTCCCTATGATCCCGCCGAACGGGCGGACATTCACGCCGAGCGGCGCAAAGCCAGCGTCAAGAAGGTAAAGGAGATGATGGGGAAGGAGAAACGCTTCCGCCTGCCGGAGCTTATGGAGAACAAGGTTGAGAAGATGTATTCCCTGCCCATGAAGGTAAAGACTGAGGACTTCCTGGGATGGTGCAAGTCCAACGGCGCTTCTCCGGCTGCCGGGGCGGCCGCCATCATGACCCAGGCCATCGCACGGGAGAATGATGTCCGCGACAGCGTGATCATGAGTGTGGTGCCCATCTCCCTGCGCAAAGTCCTGCAGGTTGAAAAAACCTTCAAAAACTGCTATGCCGCCATCTTTCTCCCTACTGCGCCGGAGGATGCCCGCAGCCTGTCCACGGGGGAATTGGCCGCGAAGCTTCGCTCGGACATGCGCGCGCAAATGAGCGGCGAGTTTCCGAAGCTGATATGCGCCGGCATGAACACGCTGATCCACCTGGGCGCGAAGATGCCCGGCTATTATTTGAAGACTAAAGTGCTGGCCATGAGCGACAACAATCCCCAGGATACCTTCTTCGTGGACTATGTGGGCGGGCTGCGATGCAACGACTACGCCGACCAGATCACCGAGGTGCGCTATCTGAACGCGCCTCCGGCCAACGGCGCATCCTTCGTGCTGATGAGCGAAACCGCCGGCTATTTCCACATCAACTTTACCCAGACCATCGCGTTCGATCGCTACTATCTGGCCTTCGCCGCCATACTGGATGAACTGGGCATCCCCTATGAAAAGCTGCCCTATGAATCCTATCTGAACCCGGTGGTGGAGCTGCCCCGGGAGCAACGTTAAACCATGAACAACATTAACCAAGAATGACAGGAGGAAAACAACGCATGAATACCCAACGCCCCAGCTTTGAGAAAAAGGATATGGCCCTTTCCAGCAGTCCCTACGTTTATCTGCCGGTGGACATCCCCGCCTACACCGTGGAGCTTACCCACAGGGACCCCATCGACGGCGAACTGCTCCAGCGCGCCCTGGGTCGCACGCTCCAGCGCATGCCCTATCTTTCCGACACGCTCGTCATCGAAGGCGGCGCGGTTTATTACGCGAAGAACCCGCTGCCGATGGAGGCGGCCCACGTGGCGGGTATTCGCCATGTGGGCGGCAGCGAGACCAACTATCACATGCTGGACCTCACCTGGGACGGCAACGTGACCTGGTTCACCATGTTCCACGGCTTTTGCGACGGCCAGGGCATCAACGCCTTCCTCGAGTCCGCGCTGTATCACTATTATTGCATGAAGGACGGCGTGGAATACGACCCCAACGGCATCCGTTCCGACAATACCCAGGCGACGGAAGCGGAGACTTTTGAACCCTTCTCCAGGCAGTATGAGGTCTCTACAGACTTCGCCATGCCGGAGAGAAGAGAAATGCCCACGGCCTATCACCTGCCGGAAATCGTGCCCAATCCCGGTGGGGAAGTGCTGGAATACGGCTTCCGCCTGCCTTCGGAGGCATTGATGCAATTCGTGAAGGCCAACGGCACGTCGCCCTCCGTGATGCTGTCCATGCTGGTGGGCGAGGCCATCCAGAGGGTGCATCCGGATGCCGACGCGCCGATCTTCGTCAACATTCCCGTGTCCGTCCGACGGCAGCTGGGCTGCGAGGAAACCTTCAAGAACTGCTCCAGCCGCATCATACTTCCCGTTGGCGGCACTCCTATGGACGCGCTGCCCTTCAATGAGCGGGCCGTCCAGCTTCGGGCCATGCTGAAGCAGCAGATGAACGCGGACAAATTCCGTGCCACATATAATATGCTGGGCCAGATGTACCGCGGGCGCATGGAGCATGCCACGGATTACATGGAGGAGCTGAAAAAGCCCGCAGGCTTCATGTCGATATCCCACGATACTTTCTACATCGACTACATCGGCTCCATGCACAAGACCGGCTATTCCGATCAGATCACGGACGTGCGGTTCCTCTGCACGCCCGCCGGAGGGAGATCGCTGCACCTGAACATCATCGAGCACAACGGGGAATTCCGTATCACCTGCCTGGCCTGCAGCGACATTTCCGCCATTGCTGACGCCCTGGAACAGGTGATAAAGGGCCACGACCTGCCCGTGAAGCGCATGCCCGTACAGCGCTTCACCCTGCCGCTGACCTGTTGGCGGGAAGGCATTATTTGATATTCAGGGAGGACTATAACGATGAGAAGAATCTGTTTGTGCTTTTGTTGTGCATCTGCCTGATGGTCCGCTTGGTTATGGCAGAGGAGAACAGTGAGGCCATTCTCGGCATCTGGGAGGGTCACAGTACGAGTGAGATGACGGTGAACGACGACGGTGAGGATCACCACTGGGAATACAAGGCCGACGGCACCTATGTCTACTATATCAAAGAGAGCGACAAATGGGTACCTGCCGACGACGCGCTGAGCGAGTAATTCGAGGATGGCAACCAGCTCTGCATGCGCTGGATTGAAGACGGTGAGGAGAAAAGTGAGTGCTGGGAGATCACCATCGACGGCGACGTGATGCGCTGGACCGCCCAGCGCGAGGATGAGAACGGGAACACATTCACCGCAAGCTTCGAGATGAACAGGGTCGAAGAATAAGAAAAAACATGAATACTCGTAATGAATACCTCTTCTGCAATCAATGAAAAAACAGTACAATTTGAACCCTGACTGCGATTGTATCAAAGTCAGGGGGCAGAGACGATACGAGGGATTGGCTGCTTAACTCAACCTTAAAAATGAATCCGCCGGATTCATTTCCCACCAATCGTCCATTGTATTCAAATGACTCACCAAGGCCACCCTTGGACGCCTATTGTACTACAATGGGCGTCCGTTACTATCGGGGATAGCGGCACTGATTTTGAGAAAACTGCGGTAATTATTAACCGAATCTCAAATAAAGTGTTGCTAATATGTGGCTCTTCACGGAAAGTTGTGGGATTCGAGCCAAGCGAAAGGCAGAGCGAGATAGCGGATGAGGGTGAAGAAGTACTCGTCATCCCTGTAGCCATAACCGATACGCTTGGCAACCTTGATCTTGTTGTTGAAACCCTC
>CADASI010000123.1 GCA_902790525.1 uncultured Eubacteriales bacterium | reverse complement strand
ATGTTGTGAAGCCAGAAGGATACAAGTTCGAATCGCTGGGAATTGTCCGGGACGGCTCAAAGAGCACAGAGAAGAAAAATGTCTATGAGAAAGGCTATCCTGACGAAGAGCATCAGCCGCTTCGGCCGGAATGTTGTTGACTCAATCTCCACAATCCGCAAGCTAAAGGAAGCAGGCGTCGAATGCGTGTTCGACAAGGAGAACATCCGAACTTTTGACCCTAAAAGTTCCTTCATCCTGACTATCATGTCCGCCATGGCCGAAAATGAGAGTATGTCCATATCCGAGAATGTGACATGGGGCATGCGCCAGGGCTTCGCACAGGGTAAAATCTCTCTCCCGTATCGCAGTTTTTTGGGCTATGAGAAGGGGGAGGACGGGCCGGAAATTGTCCCCGACGAGGCAAAAGTCGTTCAAACGATCTACCGGAGATATCTCGATGGCCACACTCCCGGAGCAATTGCGAAGGCTCTGGAGAGCGCGGGGATTCCGAGTCCGACAGGAAAGGCTAAATGGCACTCCAGTACGATAAACAGTATCTTAACCAACTCCTGTTACAAAGGCCTCACCATCCGGCAGAAGACTTATACCACGGACTTCCTGACGCATAAAATGAAGAAGAATGAGGGAGAACTCCCCCAATACATCATCGAAAACAGTCACGAGCCCATCATCCCCGAGGAGACCTGGGAGCTGGTACAGCTGGAGATGGAGCGGAGAAGGAGGATGGGTAGCAGGTTCAGCGCCAAGGGGCCGCTGGCATCAAGATTGGTCTGCGCTGATTGTGGAAGCTTCTTCGGGAGTAAGGTGTGGCACAGCAACGATCGGTACAAAACGATAATCTGGCGGTGTAATGATAAGTATAAAGCCACTGCTAACCGGTTAAGCGGCAAGGAAAAATGTACCACGGGACACGTCACGGAGGAGCAGGTTTACGGAGCCTTTCAGGAGGTCGTGGATAGGCTGCTCGCCCAGCGGCCTGAGGTAATTGGCCTGCGAGCAGATCTTGGAAGAATTGCTCTCCACAGATGACCTGGCCGCTCGTGAAGACCGGCTGAAGACGGAAGCTGGTAGGATCACTGAGAAAGTGGAGAGATTGATGACCAAGGCCTCTCGTGAAACGGTTGAAGGCTTCGCAGAGGCATACGCGGCGTTGGAAGCGGAGATGAATCGGGTGACTGGAAAGCTGGACGCTGTGGAGTGGGACCGGAAAGAGAGGGAGTTTAAGGGGAGACAGATAAAGCTGTTCATTTCCACACTTGGACAGCTGGAAGCGGAGAAGGCGGAGACAGTAGAGACCGTGAAGACCGTGAAGACCGTGGAGCCGGCAGAGCCGGAGACCGCGGAGAAGGCGGAGGAACTATTTTTGGCCCTGGTCGATAAGGTAATTGTGGGGGAGAAAATGAAGTTTGTTTTGAAAGACGGGAGCGAGTGGTAGGGGCACGTGCCCGGAGTGGATCCGTTGATTGTGATGGAGATCAGCAGACATAACGAATACCAGACGACAGCGAATGTGTATTTCCACTTGCGGGATGAGATGTTGGGATCTCAGTGAGATTGACAAGCTTTCCGGACGACGCAAACAGGGCCGTCCCCCGAAGGAAGGACAGGATGAGAACAGACTCTATGGTGATATATGGCTTCTGGAGCAGATCGCAAATGTCACTGGTATAAGGCAAGACCTCATAAAAGTATTTGAGGGCAACATGGAAATGGTCGATGCTGTTATGACCATGGCCATTTACCCGCTTTGCTCTCGAGGGACGTATAACCAGATGGCTGGGTGGCAGAAGATTACAAAGACACCTTATGAGAAACTGCTGACTTCGCCGGACATTACTCGGTTGACTCAGTCGATTACAGAACAACATAGAATGGCTTTGCTTCGGTTGCGTGCAGCGAGGTTGAAGGATCGGGAACTATGCGCCGTACGCGATGATGCTGATGGACGAATCCGTCTTTGAAAACCTGTTTGCCTCGCTGCAGGACGGAAAGAGCGCATGTCGACTGTCGATGAGCCGAAACGACTGTCGATGAGCCGAAGCAACGCTATTGTCAAACGGTGGATTATGTGTTAATATCTTTATGTTATGTAGGCATTTGGGCATCTCCCCGATGGGAATCGAGGACGCCGTTTGATAAAAGGAAATTCAGTTCGTTCAAGGAGGAGGAGGGGAATGGATCAGATTACCGTGAGTGCGTCTGTGGATCAGGTGAGCGCGGTCACAGACTTTGTCAACGAGCGTCTCGAGATGCTGGGATGCTCCACGCGCATCAAGATGCAGGTGGATGTGGCGGTCGACGAAATCCTCAGCAACATCGCCCACTATGCTTACAACCCGGAAACCGGTCCGGCGACCGTGCGGGTCGAGGTGGAGGAAAGCCCTCTGAGCGTGATCATTACATTCATCGATCATGGCGTCCCCTACGATCCGCTGGCCGAGGATCGGCCTGATACGACCAAACTGCCGGCATCAGAGCGACCGATCGGCGGCCTTGGCCTGTTTTTGGTGAAGAGAACCATGGATGACGTTTCCTACGCCTACCGGGACGGGCATAATATACTGTCCATACGCAAGAAGATTTGAACGCCATTATCATTTGACGGGAACAGAAAAGGAGCTGACAGGTATGTTGAATACGACTTTTGAATTGAACGACACGACCCTGACCGTGAAGCCTGTCGGGGAGCTGGACAGCATGACCTCCCCCGCCTTTGAGGCGGAATTGCGCCAGCACCTGACTGGCGTCGCCAGCATCATCGTTGATTTTGAAAAGCTCAACTACATCTCTTCGGCGGGATTGAGGGTTTTTCTGGCGATGGAACAGTCCCTGAAGGACAGGAACGCGGAAATGAAGCTCATCCATGTCAGCGAACACATCATGGAGATCTTCGATCTGGTCGGTTTCCTGGATGTCGTCACGGTCGAATAGGCGCAGGTCAAGCGAACAGTTGCACGTATCACAATGTCCACTGCAGGAGCCTGGAGTATTATCTCGGCACGCGGGACGCCGCGATCGTCGATGCCGTGGAGGAAAAGGCGAAGATCATCGGCCTGACGCGGCTGATGCGCCGGGAGATTCGGCGCGACGGCCTGAACCGGGAGGACGGGCGCAAGCTGATCGAGGCCTGCCGCGCCGAACTGGTGGGACTGTTGCCCCGGGTGGAATCGCTGACGTTCTGATCGGATGAAATAAAAGATACCCCTGGGCGAGCATGATGGAGAGCCTGCCGACCTGGAAAAATCGTTAATTGTTGGTAAAATCCTGTTCAGCCATGAAAAATGGCCGCTTTTTGTTGGACATCTGTTGGACAGCGCCTGATACAATACCCGTGTATAAACTGGGGGGTTGTATGGTTTATCAGGGACACGATACGGGAGGATGACCATGAAGCACGACAGGCGGATATTTTTCATTCCCGGCAAGCGTCTGTTCTGTCTGCTGTTCGTCGCGCTGGCGATGACCGGATGGACCTGCCTGGCACGCGGCGAGGCTGCGGGTCCGGCGATCAATGCCTCCGGCAACCGGAATATCCGACCTGCCGTCGATCCGATCCGGAAGGATGAGGGCTATTCCGCAATACTCTACGACAACCTCAACGGCCTGCCGACCTCCGATGCCAATGCCATCGCGCAGACCGGCGACGGCTTTATCTGGATCGGGAGCTACGCCGGGCTGATCCGTTATGACGGGAACGCCTTTACGCGCATAGACACCGCCACGGGCATCGCCAATGTGCGCTGCCTGTATGTGGACAGCCGGGATCGGCTGTGGATCGGCACCAACGATTCCGGCGTGTTCCTCATTTCCGGGGAGGAAATCCAGAGCCTGAACCAGGTCGCCGACACGGGCTTTGCCAGCGTCCGGGCCATTACGGAAAGCGCGTCCGGCACGATTTGTATCGCCATGGCGTCCGGCATCGGCTTCTATGACGACGCGCTGAACTTCACGGTGTTGCAGGACGAGCGGATTGCCGGGAAGACGATCCGGGATATCCGTACCGGCTGCGACGGACTGATCTACGCGCTCACGTTGGACGGGGATCTGTTCACCGTGCGGGACGGAGGGGTGGAGCGCTTCATCGGCCATGACGAATGCCGGGTAAAAGGGATCCGCACCCTGCTGCCGGACCCCGAAAAGCCCGGCTTCCTCTACCTCGGTACGGAGGACTCCCGGATCTGCTATGGGGATATAACGCGCAACTTTGCCGCCAAGGGGGTCAAGGACATCACGCCGCTGGCTTCAGTGGAGCGCTTCGAGTGCATCGACGGGGAGATATGGGTCTGTGCCGGAAACGGCGTCGGAAGGCTGGATGCCGAGGGCTTCCGCCGCCTCAAAAACGTCCCGATGAACAATTCGATGGAGCATGTTCTGACCGATCATGAGGGCAACCTGTGGTTCACGTCCAGCAAGCAGGGCGTCATGAAGATCGTGCCCAACCGCTTTACCGATCTATTCAATCAATATGATCTGACTGAAACCGTCGTCAATAGCACCTGCATTGACGACAACAGGCTCTTCATCGGAACTGATGAGGGCCTGATCGTCGTAGAAAAAGGAAAGAGGGTCGACGCTATACCGCTGACAAGGGCTGCAACGGCCTCCGGCAGGGCAGTCGATGCCGACGATCTGCTGCAATACCTTGACGGTGTGCGGATTCGCTCTATCCTCCGGGACAGCGCCGGACGGCTGTGGATCTGCACTTGGCGCAGCCCTGGCCTGATCTGCTATGATCGCGGGGAAGCGACGGTATTCACCGCGGAAGACGGGCTCTGTTCAGACCGGGTACGCACCGTTGCCGAACAGGAGGACGGCTCCATCCTCGTTGCCTATACCGGCGGGGTGAGCGTCATCCGGGACGGTCATGTGACGGAGGGCTACGGTGAAAAGGACGGCATTGCCGTCACGGAGATACTGACCGTGACGGAGGGCTTTCGGCATGATATCATCCTCGGCTCCGACGGCGGTGGGATCTATGTCATTACATCAGAGGGCGTCAGACACATCGGCTTGGGCGACGGGCTGAGATCCGAGGTAATAATGCGCGTCGTGCGCAGCCGCTATCGGGACATATACTGGATCGTCACCGGAAATTCGCTGGCGACCATGACGCCGGACTATCAGGTGACGACCATCGAGCACTTCCCCTATTCCAACAACTACGATCTGTACGAGAACACCAGGGGTGATGTCTGGGTGCTCTCCAGCAACGGCATTTACGTGGCCTCCGCCGAGGCGTTGCTGGCCAATGCGCAGATCGACGCAACCTTCTACGGAATCCCGGGCGGCCTGCCCTATATCCCTACCTCAAATGCCTTCAGCGCGCTGACCCCGGACGGAGATCTGTATATAGCGGGCAGGAAGGGCGCGGTCAGGGTCAATATCGAAAAGCCTTTCGAGAGCACGGGCGAACTGAGAATCGCCATGCCTTATATCGAGATCGACGGAAAGCGCGTCTATCCGAACGCCTCGGGCAATTTCACCGTGCCGTATTACGCGAAAAAGCTGACGCTCTATCCGTATGTGATCGGCTTTTCGCTGATGGATCCCCGGGTATCCTACCGCCTGGAGGGTTTTGACACGGAGGATACCGCCTTTAGCCGGAGCGCGCTCACACCTGTGAGCTATACGAACCTGCGCGAGGGCGCGTACCGCTTCGTCATACGGGCGAACGATCCCAACGGCGGAGACGATGTGTCGGCCTCGTTCGACATCGTCAAGGAAACGACCGTATACTACGGCATGGTGGGCACCGTCATCATCGACGCGATCTCCCTGGTCTTCATGATTGGCATACTGATCTACACCGCCCTGTACCGGCAGCGCGGCAGGCTGGACGACGCGCTGTATTTCGCCATGCTCGTGTCCAATATGGTCCTGACCGTCTCGGAGATGACCTCCTATCTGGCGGAGGGAAGCGCGCTGCCCTATATACGGGTGCTGATGATTGCGGCAAACACGGTTTTCTACGCCGCGTTCGCGCTGTTCCCCTATCTGCTGCTGCTGTATCTCGACTATCGCGTGTATCAGGATAAAGCACGGCTCAGGCGAAAGAAGCTGCTGTTTGGGATACCGTGTTTTCTGCTCCTGATCGTCCTTGTGATCAACCTGAAAACCGGCTGGATCTTCAAAATCGGGGAGGACAATACCTTCCGCTCCGGAACCATCGATCAGATCGTATTCGTGCCGATGGCGCTCTACCTGCTGCATTCGGCGGTGAAGGCGTATAAGATCAATTATCGCATGGTGCTGCTCGGCGTCGTGATACTCGCCGCGCGGGTGACCTGGGAGATCTGGTTCCAGGGCATTTCCTCCACGTCGTTTGTCAACGCGCTGTTTCTCGCGTGCATCCATATCTCTGTGATGAACAAACCACTGTATGAGGAGCGAGCATGAGTTTTATCAAAGAGGGCGCCATTATATCCTGTTATCTGGATGCCGCGGCGATACTGGCGATGCTTCTGCTGCTGGTTCTGTCGGAGCGTCTGCGCCAGAGGAAGACCCCGTCCTATGAGCGGTTCTATCGTTTTGCCTGGACGGTACTGGCGACCTGTGTGATCTGCCTGGTGTATAACGCCATGTACATGCAGCCTGCGCCGTGGTGCCGCCGGGTCGCGCTCGTATCGAGAACGGTGCGCGAGTATGCCGTAATGCTGGTGGTGCTGCAGTGGTCGGCGTATGTGTACCGAAAGCTCTACGGCGAGGCGACGCTCCGCCCGGTCGTGCGCGGGGCGTTCCTCCTGCCCGCCGCGGTGTTTGCGGCGCTGCTGTTCGTCAACCTGTTCACCGGGATCATATTTACCCTGTCGCCGGACAACCGCATGGTCCCGATGCCGCTTTACACTGCGCTCTTCGCGGTGGACTTTCTCTACTTTATATCGTCCATCGTCATCGTCAGGCTCTACGACAGAAAGGCCGCCAGGACGCGCATGTTCGGGATCATGCCGATGGTCGTATTCGTGATCATCGGCTCGGTGCCGCAGTTCTTCGCCGATTACGACATCGGCATCCTCGGCTTTGCCGTGGGCGTGATCCTGCTGTATTTCTCCACGATCAACGAGCTGCGCTTCATCGACGAGGAATCCGGGCTGTACAACCGGGCGTATCTGTACACCGTCATGAACCTGACGATCTCCGGCCGGCGCGTATTCAAAAGCGTGCTGATCTTCGAGACCACGGGGAATCTCAGGGCGGCCTTTGACATCCTTCGCAACGAGACGCAGCGGTACGGCGACATCATACGGGTCGACAGCAACCGTTTTCTGGTGTTCACGGAACAGGAATCCCTGGCGATGATCCGGATGTGGTCTTCCGTGGTCACCGACGCGGCGGAGAAGTACAGCGCCGCCCATCCCGGAGAGACGGTCGCCATACGGGCCCGCGGACGCCTGCGCGAAGCGTCGGAGGACGTGTTCTCCTTTATCAACTCCACGGTGGAGGACAGGGAGACCGGCAGCTACTTCAAGGGGCTAACCTCGATGATCGAGGAGCTGGACCGGCTGGACGACGAGCTCTCGCTGGCAGCGAATATACAAAACAATATGCTGCCGATGGTTTTCCCGCCCTTCCCGGACCGGCATGAGTTCGACCTCTATGCCTCCATGAACGCGGCCAAGGAGGTCGGGGGCGACTTCTACGACTTCTTCCTGGTGGATCAGGATCATCTCGCGCTGGTGATTGCGGACGTCTCCGGCAAGGGCGTCCCCGCCGCGCTGTTTATGATGGTGTCGAAGACGCTGATCAAGAACCAGCTGATGACCGGCCTGTCCCCGGCGGAGGCGCTCGCCAACGTCAATTTGCAGCTTTGCGAGCGCAACACGGCGAAGATGTTCGTCACGGTCTGGGCGGCGGTATTGGAGATCTCCACCGGCAAGGGCCTGGCCTGCAATGCGGGGCATGAGAACCCCGGCCTCCGGCGGACGGGCGGGAGCTTCGAGCTGATTGCCTACAAGCACAACATCTTCATCGGCGTTTCAAGGAAGGCGCACTATGCCGACCGCCCCTTTGAGATGAAACCCGGTGACAGCCTGTTCGTCTATACGGACGGCGTGCCGGAGGCGAAGAACGCCGCGGGCGAGATGTTCGGCAGCAGGCGGCTCGAGACGGCGCTGAACGATTATGGCGACGTGCCACCGGATGTGCTGATCGGCGGCGTCCGGCAGGCGGTGCGCGATTTCGCACAGGAAGCGCCGCAATTCGACGACATCACCATGCTGGCGCTGAAGTATCACGGATTACCTGTTTGCCATGAGGATCAAAACGACGTATGATCGCCCGAAACGGACCTGCGAGTGCGAGGATGAAATGACATGGAACAACGATCGATCGACGAGCTGGCGGCGCTTCTGCCCCTGCTGATC
>CADASI010000122.1 GCA_902790525.1 uncultured Eubacteriales bacterium | reverse complement strand
TCCGCAGGCTTGCTGGCGGCAAGTCAAGGGCCGACAACGAAGCCATGGCGGAAAAGCCACCGCAGGATGGTTGATTTTTAGACTGAAATTAGTATGAGGGTTTCGGTAGAAAACTGGACACAAAAACATCCCGGACCGCGCGGTCCGGGATGTTTTGTATGCGATTCGTATTACGCCCGGGGCGGGACGGCCTCGGCCACGCGGCGCGCGCCGCCCAGGCGACCGGCCTGCCTGCCCAATACCGTTGCAGGACGTTTCTTCCACTCCAATATGAGCGCCCACAGGCCGAACATGATCAGGAAGACCAGCCCGTCCACCACGGCGAGCGCGGTCATTCCCATGACAGCCACCGCTATGAACACCACGAGAAGCATAAGGTGCATGAACGCGAGCACTAAAACCATGCGGAATCACGATCCTTCCTCTTTTGTCCAGACTTCGCCACAATTCAAACACATATCAAACCAACTGGATTGTAGCACAAGGGAAGGAAAAGTGAATCACAGAACTGTGACAAAAGATAGACGATTTGATGACGAGAAAGCGGCTCCGGTGCAATCACCGAAGCCAAACCATAATCACAACTATTCAATTCTCAATTAATCTATTTCGGCCGCCGCCGATCCCTGCCCTTCTCCTGGTAGTAGAGCGACTTTGCCTCATACATCTTCCTGTCGGCCATGCGCCGGATCTCCGTGATGTCGCCCTGGTAGTCGCCGCAGCACACGCATCCGCACGCCGCGCTCAGCGCCATGCCGTTGTGCTCGGACCACTGCGCCATGCACCTCTCATACGCATCGAGAAGCGCCGCCATCTCGCCCTTTTGCGCGTGAACCAGCGCCGCAAATTCGTCGCCGCCGATCCTGTACATCTTCCCCCGGTCCTCAAAGCATTCCCGTATGCACTGGGCCGCGCCGATGATCAGCCGGTCGCCGGCGTCGTGCCCCAGGCTGTCGTTGATCTCCTTCAGCTCGTTTAAGTCAATGGCGATGTAAAACAGGTCCGCCCGCAGGGGGCCGCCCGACAGCTTCCTGATCTCCGCCTCGTAGGCCCGGCGGTTGGGGAATCCCGTCAGCACATCGAGCTCCGCGTTCTCCCGCTCCTGCACGATGCGCTCGGCCAGCCGCATCTTCAGCCTCAGGAAATTGACGCCGAGGACGATCTGGAATATAAAGAATATGGAGAGGTTGATCATGGGCCCGAGGGAGCCGGAGACCGCCACGGAGAGATAGAGCATCAGGCTGTCCACGACGATCACGATGATCATATAGACCGACGGAAACAGGTAGAAGCTCAGCGGCACCGTCAGGGAGAACGTCATGAACACGATGGGGTCGACCGTGCCGTACTTCGCCGCGTCAAAATACGTGATGCCGAGGGACCAGGCGAAGAAGAACGCCGCGTAGATCGGATTGGCGATGTTCAGCCACCTGAATTTGTGCTCGATGTCCTTTTTCACGTTCAGGTTCAGCACGATGTAGACGGCGGAGGCCGTGAGCAGGGCGACGTAGAACATGCGGTACGTCTGGATATACTGTCCGAACAGCGGCGGGTTGATGAGCGTATAGACCAGCATGAACAGCTCCAGGGCGCACACGATGGACAGCGCCACCATCGACGTCTGCCAGGATGAGTTGTATATGCCCATGAGTACCCGGTTTCTTCTGGCCGCGTCCTGTTTGATCATAATCCCCGTCCCCCGATGATCGTCGCCCGCCGTCCGGGATTCATATCGAAAAAAACACATTCTTTCGACAATTATAACATAAAAAAGGCAGGTTGTCCACAGAAAAATCAGTCTGCGGCGTCGGCACGCTCCACGAGCAGCAGCGCCACGCCGAAGCCGTTGTCGCCGATGCCCGTGCCGTCGTAGTGCGCGCCCACGATGATCTGCTTATCGTCGCGCCGCCCGGGGATCGTCAGCACGATGTTCCGCCCCTGCACCGGGTCGCCGAGCAGGCTCTCCCCCGAGAAGGGCTGCGCCTCGATCTGCGCGGCATCGTAGCCGAAGGATTTTAGCTCCGCCGTCAGCCAGTCCCCGAAGGCGTCGTGCCCGCCGTCCGCACCGCTTCGGTCGCGGTGGTTTTCGCCGATATAGTCCAAATATTCCAGGGCTTTATCGGTGAAATCATAGTCGTCGCGGTTTGCCGCGGTGACCGCCGACTTCAGCCCGGCAAGCGCGTTTTCGTCAATACGATCTCCCTCGGCCGCGCACGCGCAGCAGCCGGTCGCGAGGAGCATGGCGACGATCATCGCTAGCCAGCGAAAGTGTTTCATAAGAACCCCTCCTGTCTTTGTCACCGCCGCCGCACTGTCTCCCGCGCCGCGCTGATCTTGTCGGCCATGCACACGATCCATCCCTCCCGGGTCCTCGGCGGGACCGGCACGACGGGGAACATGTGGTTGCCGATGATGTCCGCCTCGATCTCATTGATGTCGTAGTCCCGCCGGGCGTTTTCAAGCGCCATGCGCGCGTGGTGGAGGGCGTGGTTCGGCCTGCCCCTGTCCTTCACGTGCCAGTCGTAGAGAAAATAGTCGTGGAGCAGCGCGCCGCGGACCAGGGACCTTAAATCCGTCTTTCCCGGCATGCGCCGGGCGATGCGCAGGGCCAGCGCCGCAACGCTGACGCTGTGCGCATAGATGCTGTACCGGCCGTGCTGGGTAAAGCCCTTGAGCCGCGAGAGCTTGCCCCCGGCGTCAAGCTCGGCGAGTATGTCCCGCAGCAGTTGATCTTCATTCATCGTCACGCATTTTCCGTCGCTTTCATGCAGCCGCGCAGGGCGGGTCTGCTCAGTTGCCTTCCATTATAATACACTTCGCGGGCCCGGACAAGGGAGGATTTCCATATCCTGCATGGTTTTGGGTTGCCGACGGGATGGAGATGTGGTAAAATAGCTTCATAGAGCGGCATTCGGACCGGCAGGCGCCGCGCGACAGGGCCGTTGGACAGGCAGAGGGGTTCCGGGGTGAGGTTCAATATGAAGAGGGTCACGAGTTTTTTTACACATATTTTCGGCTTTGAAAGGCTGAGCAAGTACGAGCGCGACTACCTGCACGACGCGAACATCCGCAGTTGCAGCTACATGGGCTTCATCGTCGTGCTGATCGAGCTGTGGATGCTGATCCGGCAGACGTATTCCAAGATCATCCCGAAGTATCAGGCGGGCGGGGACCTTTACGAACTGTTCATCAAATACACCTCCAAATACTGGCTGTTTATGCTGATCGGCCTGGGCCTGATGCTGTTTTGCCTGTTCTACAAGCGGAACCGGCGGCTGTCGAAGGGACAGTTCGCGGCGCTGCTCGCGATGGGCGTGGCCTGCATGGCCTACACCGCGATGCTGCGCCTGGAGACGTTCACGCAGCCCGGCGAGGCGATTACGCCGGTGATGGCGACCATCATGAACGTCATGCTGGTCTCGGTCTACGTGTTCCTGTTCGTCATCGGCGCGGCCATCGTGACCTACGCGCTGTTCAAGTACCTGAAAAACAAAAACATCGTCGTGCTGGAGCACCTGGCCATCATCGCCTTCACGCTCATCTGCCTCGCCTTCGGCATCTTCGTCTCCTACAGCGACTTCTGGGGCGGCAAGGAGATCATCTGCTTTCTGACGATGGTGCTGTACGTGGGCTGCCTGCTCATCTATCGGCCCTACGTGACCATCATGATCCTCGGCGTCAGCTTCCTGGGGTTCTACTTCATACTGCTGACCTACCAGGGCGGGCTGTCCTTTCAGCAGACGGAGGTCGTCATCAGCGGCGTGACGCATAAGATCATCTCCGGCGACGCGGTGAACTACGTCACCTTCTTCATCTCCCTCGCGACAATCTGTTTTGCCATCTACCACGGCCGACTGACGGAGGCGCGCAAGTCCAAGGCGCTTGAGAAGAGCGCCAAGGAGGACGACCGCACCGGCCTGTACAATTACAGCTATTTTTCCGAGCTGGCGAAGGAGCGCATACAGAACCACGCCGAAGACGCCGGCAAATACGTGTTCCTGTTCATCGACGTCAACAACTTCAAGTCCTTCAACGACCAGAGGGGCTTCGAGGCGGGCGACCGGTTCCTGCTGGCGATCGGGGAGTTCGTCTCCGAGGTGTTTCCGGACGCGCTCTGCGGCAGGCAGGCGGACGATCACTTCGTGCTGCTGACCGGCACGGAGGGCCTGGCGGAGAAGCTGAACGCCCTCAACGACCTGGTGCACGACTACGACGACGAGATCCTGCTGGGCATCAACTGCGGCGCGTGCCACCCGAACAGCGCCAGCGAGGACCCGCGCATTTCGATCGACCGGGCGCGCTATGCCGCGCAGCTGATCAAGAGCCGCTTCCAGACGATCTACTGTGAATACGACAAGACGATGAGCGAGGCGTATCACAAGCGGCTGTACATCATCAACAATATCGACAACGCCGTCAAAAACGGCTGGATCGTGCCCTACTACCAGCCGGTGGTGTGGTCGGATACGGAGGAGATGTGCGGCTGCGAGGTGCTGGCCCGCTGGATGGACCCGGTGTACGGCCAGCTCTTCCCCAACGAGTTCATACCTGTGCTGGAGGAGTACCGCCTGATCCACAAGCTCGACAGGGCCATCTACGAATCCGCGTTCCGGGACCTGCGGGCGGCCATGGACGCCGGCAGGCCGGTCATGCCGGTTTCGCTGAACTTCTCGAGGCTGGACTTTGAGCTGATGGACGCGGTCACGGAGCTGGACGGGCTGGCCGCCAAGTATCGCATCTCAAAGGAACTGATCCACGTCGAGGTCACCGAAAGCGCCCTCATGGACAACTTCTCAAGGCTCAACGAGGCGCTGGACCGCATCAAGGCGCTGGGCTATTCGCTGTGGCTGGACGACTTCGGCAGCGGGTATTCCTCGCTCAACGTCTTAAAGGATTATCAGTTTGACGTCGTCAAGATCGACATGCGCTTCCTGTCCAACCTCGAAAACAGCGAGAAGGCGCGGACGCTCATCGACTGCATCATACAGATGGCGGACAGGATCAACATGCTCACGCTGACCGAGGGCGTCGAGACGCGGGCGCAGGCGGAGTTTTTGAAGAACATCGGCTGCAATCGCCTCCAGGGCTACCTGTTCGGCAAGCCGATGCCCAGGGACGCCCTGTACGAGCGCATCGACCGGGGCGAGCTGATCGTGTCGGACAGGAACGTATTCTGAATGATTCTTCTCGCCGGTCCGCTAATCATTTGCAAAAAGGAGCGTTCATATATGAAGAAACTGGCATTCATCCTCCTGTTCGTCCTCGTTTCCGCCGCGTTCGCCGAGCCCCTCTCCTACGACGATCCGACGCTCTGGGCCTGGCAGGGCGAGGGCGATCATCCCATCGACCTGTTCCTGATCTGCCCGACCGTGGACATAGGCGAAGACGGCAACGCCAACATGGACGTCACCGACGAGAAGCTGCGGGAACACTTCATGTCCGCCCTGATGCAGGAGAAGGGCCTGTATGATCAGACCTGCACGCTGTACGCGCCCTACTACCGACAGGCGACCTTCCCGGCCTACGAGGGCGCGGACAACGCGGAGGCCGCCTTTGACTTTGCCTATGCGGACATCCGCGCGGCGTTTGAGCACTACCTGACGCTCTCGGACCGCCCCTTCATACTCGCCGGCTTCTCCCAGGGCGGGCAGATGTCCCTGCGCCTGTTGCAGGACCTGTTCGAGGACCCCGCCCTCAACGACCGCCTCGTGGCGGCCTATCTCATCGGCTGGCGGGTCACCGAGGAGGATCTCAGGCCCTGGATGCGCATGGCGCAGGCGGAGGACGACACCGGCTGCATCATATGCTTTGAGGCGGAATCGCCGGAGACGGA
The DNA here is from genome assembly GCA_902790525.1 of uncultured Eubacteriales bacterium. Classification (GTDB taxonomy): domain Bacteria; phylum Bacillota; class Clostridia; order Christensenellales; family Aristaeellaceae; genus UBA2862. Next base: position 1,656 of record CADASI010000122.1, on the reverse strand, counting down.
GGATTCGATCATCGTGCCGAAGGGCGTTCACAGCCTCGCCATCAACCCGCTGAACTGGCAAACCGACGGCACGGTCGCCGACAGGCGCCTGAACAGGGGGGCTTGCTTCACGGACCATCACGGGGACATCACCAAGGAGATCCCGGAATTGACCGGCGCTTATATCGACGCGACCCGCGGCACGCTGAAGGTGCCCGACGTCAGCCCGAAGGATTACCCCGGCGAGATCTTCCCCGACGGGTGCTATCACCTGTACGATTTCTTTTTCTTCTTCCGCAATTTGCAGAACAACGTATCGGCGCGGGCGGAGGCGTACCTTGGAAGCCTCGATATCGCCCTTGACGACGCCGCGTAGGCCATGCCCGGAAGGGTCGGAGAGGATGACGATATGAAACAACAAACCGCAAAGCGCCTGCTGCTGATCACCATCGGCGCCGTGCTCTACGCCTTCAACCTGTGCTCCTTCGTGCGCACGGCGGGCCTGTTTCCCGGGGGCTTCACGGGCCTGGCCCTGCTCATCCAGGAGGTGTGCGCGCGGTATCTGTCCTTCACCCCGCCCTACTCCGTGCTCAGCCTCGCGCTGAACTTCGTCGCCGCCGCGATCTGCTTCAAGTACATCGGGCGCCGCTTCGCCCTGTTCTCCATGCTCTCCGTGGCCCTCACCAGCGTGCTCGTGGACATCATCCCCACCGTCGCCGTCGCCAACGATCCGCTGCTCAACAGCGTGTTCGGCGGGATCATCAACGGCGCGGCGATCACGCTGTGCCTGCGCGCGGACGCCTGCACCGGCGGCACGGACTTCATCAGCATCTACCTGGCCGAGAAGAACGGGCGCGACGCCTTCAACATCATACTCGCGGGGAACGTGGTGATGCTCTGCGTCGCCGGGCTGCTCTTCGGCTGGGAGCGGTCCCTCTACTCCATGATCTACCAGTACTGCACCACCCAGGCGCTGCACACGCTCTTCCACCGCTACCAGCACCGCACCATGTGGATCGTCACCAGCCAGCCGGACGCGGTCTATGACGTCATCCGCACCGATACCCATCACGCCGCGACGCTGTTCCAGGGGACGGGACTGTACAAGAAGGAGGAGCGGTCCATGATCTACACCGTGGTCTCCGGCGACGACGTGAGGAAGGTCGTGTACGACGTCAGAAAGGTCGACCCGAACGCCTTCATCAATACCCAGCGGACCGATTCGCTGACCGGCCGGTTTTACCGGCGGAAACAGGATTAGAAGTTGACAGTATAGACAGGATACGGTACAATAAAAACGCCCGAAAGGGTCGAAGAGCGGACACATACGCGCAGGCGGTTGCTCCTGCATCTCCGAAAGGAGGTGGAAAGAGATGAGAATTACATTCCATCTTGGGAGTTATTCAATCACGATTTACGTGAGGAAGATAAAAAACAACCGCCACTCTGCCAAGTGACGGCTGTTTTCGTAGTCGCAAGACTACAAGTAAAATAGTAGAAACTTGAGGAGCGACCGCGTGCGTGGTTCGCTCTTCGCTTTTATTATAGCGCACGAGGGTGGTTTTGTCAACATTGGGGTGCTTGAGTTTCCGTATGAGGAAGGGATCAGGACGCAAAAGAGAGAGACAAATCCCAGCAGTAAGTGGTATAATTGAGTTGCAAAACAAAAAACGCCAC
>CADASI010000121.1 GCA_902790525.1 uncultured Eubacteriales bacterium | reverse complement strand
CTCCATCTTCGAGGGATCGAACGCCTCGGTGCGGATGCCGCCCTGATCGGTCACGAACACGCGGTTGCGGCTGTTGACGCTGCGGCCCATGATGAAGTACGCCAGCACGGCCTTTTTGCCGTTTGCCGACTTGCCGACGATGATGCCGCGGCCCGGATAGGTGGTGGACCCGGCAGCTTGTGCCATGGTAATCATATAGACATCTCCTGTCTGATGCGTTTTGCCACGATCTGCGTGGCCATGGGAAGCAATTTCCATTCGGCTTCCTCCATCACCCGGCGCTGCAGGGTCTCCGGGGTGTCGCCGTCGCGGATCTCGACGGCCTTCTGGCAGATGATCCTGCCGCCGTCGGGGATCTCGTTGACGTAGTGCACCGTCGCGCCGGTGACCTTCACGCCGTAGTTGAGCGCGGCCTCGTGGACCCGCAGCCCGTAGAAGCCCTCGCCGCAGAAGGACGGTATCAGCGACGGGTGGATGTTGATGATGCGCTCCGGCCAACGGCTGACGAAGTCCTTTGACAGTATCGCCATGAAGCCCGCCAGCACGATCAAGTCAATATTGCAGGAAGCCAGCGTTTCGAGTATCTTCTCTTCCATGTCGGGCTTTGCGCACACGGCGGTTTTTATGCCCGCGTTCTTCGCCCGTTCGAGGGCGTAGGCCTTGGGGTTGTTGGAGATCACCAGGACGATCTCGCCGTCGGGAATCTCCCCCCGGCCCTGGGCGTCGATCAACGCCTGTAGATTCGTGCCGCCGCCGGACACCAGCACCGCGATGCGCGTCCTCATACCAGCTCGACCCTCGCTTCGCCCTTCACCACCGTGCCGATGATCCGGGCGTCCTCGCCGCAGGCGTTCAACACCCTGACCGCCTCGTCAGCCTGTTCGGCGGGCACGGTCAGGCACATGCCGACGCCCATGTTGAAGGTGTTGTACATGTCCCGCTCGGGGATGTTCCCGGCCTTCGCGATGCGGTGAAACAGCGGGGAGGCGCTCAGCGTCGCGCGCTCGATGCGGGCGGTGAGGCCCGCGGGCAGGCTGCGCGGTATGTTCTCGTAGAACCCGCCGCCGGTGATGTGGGCGGCGGCCTTGACGTTCACCGTCTCCGCCAGCTTCAATACGGGCTTGACGTAGATGCGGGTGGGCGTCAGCAGCGCCTCGCCGAGGGTCGTGCCCAGGTCGTCGCAGTAGCGGTCCAGGCCGCCCTTCTCCACGTCGAACACCTTGCGCACCAGCGAAAAGCCGTTGGAGTGCACGCCGGAGGAGGGCAGGCCGATCAGCGCGTCCCCGGCGATGACGGAATCCGGCGCGAATATCCTGGATTTGTCCACCACGCCCACGGAGAAGCCCGCCAGGTCGTACTCGTCCTCGGGATAGAAGCCGGGCATCTCGGCGGTCTCGCCGCCGATGAGCGCGCAGCCCGCCTGCACGCAGCCCTCGGCCACGCCGGACACGATCTGCGCGATCTTCTCCGGCACGTTCCTGCCGCAGGCGATGTAGTCCAGGAAGGTCAGCGGCTTCGCGCCGCAGCACACGATGTCGTTGACGCACATGGCCACGCAGTCGATGCCCACGGTGTCGTGCTTATCCATCAGAAACGCCAGCTTCAGCTTGGTGCCCACGCCGTCGGTGCCGGACACCAGCACGGGCCGCTGAAGTCCGGTCATGTCCAGCTCAAACAGGCCGCCGAAACCGCCGATGCCGGACACCACGCCGGGGATGTTCGTGCGGGCGATGTGGGCCTTCATCAGCTCCACCGCCCGATACCCCGCCGTGATGTCCACCCCCGCCGCGGCGTAGCTTGCGGAACGCGAAACGTTGTAATCCATGGTATAAACCTCACAAGTCAATTATAATTGGGAATTAGGAATTAGGAATTAGGAATTCAGGTGGAAATCCTACGGATTTCTTTTGATTATTGTGCTGTCATTGATCTGCCTGGCATCCTTTAATTCCTAAATCCTAACTCCTAACTCCTAATTCAAACGAACTATTTCCCCATAAGGCGGCGCATCACTTCGTTGTACGCTTCCTCCACGCCGCCGAGGTCGCGGCGGAAGCGGTCCTTATCGAGCTTTTCGCCGGTGTCCTTGTCCCAGAAGCGGCAGGTGTCGGGGGAGATCTCGTCGGCCAGCACGATGGTGCCGTCAAAGAGGCGGCCGAACTCCAGCTTGAAGTCCACGAGGGTGATGTTGAGCCCGAGGAAGTACGCCTTCAAAACCTCGTTGACCTTGAAGGCCATGCGCTCGATGGTATTGATCTCGTCCTCGGTGGCCAGCTTGAGGGCCAGCGCGTGGTAGCGGTTCAGAAGCGGGTCGCCCAGGTCGTCATTCTTATAGGAAAACTCGATGGTGGGCTGATCGAACACGATGCCCTCCTTCACGCCGTAGCGCTTGGCGAAGGAGCCCGCGGAGATGTTGCGGATGATGACCTCCAGCGGCACGATGGAGACCTTCTTGACCAGCGTGTCGCGGTCGGACAGCTCCTTGACGAAGTGGGTCGGCACGCCCTGCTGCTCGAGCATCTGCATCAGCATGTTGCTCATGCGGTTGTTGATGACGCCCTTGCCCGCGATGGTGCCCTTCTTTAAGCCGTTGAAGGCGGTGGCGTCGTCCTTGTAGGACACGATGTACAGGTTCTCGTCGGCGGTCGCGTAGACCTTCTTGGCCTTTCCCTCGTAGAGCTGCCTGAGCTTTTCCATGGTGGTTTCCTCCCGATTTGTAGTAGCGTTGTCGGATTGTTTATGTGATTGAATTAGGAATTAGGAGTTAGGAGTTAGGAATTTGAATACCACTGATGCTGAAACGGCAGCTGCAATTCACAATTCCTAATTCCTCATTCCTAATTCCTCATTTAAAGACAACTGTACTCCTCCGCAATGCGTTTATCCTTCTCCACAACCTTCGCGGTCTGCGTCGCGCGCCAGGCGGCGAAGCGCTCATAGAGGGCGTTGTCGGAGAGGGCGAGGATCTGGGCGGCGAGCAGCGCCGCGTTGGTCGCGCCGTCGATGGCCACCGTGGCCACCGGCATGCCCGAGGGCATCTGCACCGTGGACAGCAGCGCGTCGAGCCCGTCCAGCGTGGAGGACTTCATCGGCACGCCGATCACCGGCAGCAGCGTGTTGGCCGCCATGGCCCCCGCCAGGTGCGCCGCCTTGCCCGCCGCGGCGATGATCACGCCGTAGCCGTCGTCCCGCGCGCCCTTCGCGAACGCCGAGGCCGCCTCCGGGGTCCTGTGCGCCGACAGTATGCGCACCGCAAAGGGGACCTCCAGCGCCTTGAGCGCGTCCATCGCGCCCTGCATGGCCTTGAGGTCGCTGTCGCTGCCCATGATGATGGCAACCTTCTTCATATATACCCTCCGTTTGGCCGAAATCCAAGCCCGAATGATAGTTTCAGTATATCGGCGGCATATTATATCGTCAATCAAAAACCGAATATTTAACCATAAAAAAAGCCGAACGTTCGGATAAACCGACGCCCTTCGTCAAAGTTTATCCTGTTCGACGCACAGAATTAATGGCGGGGATGCCCGCGGCACCCCCGTCCAAATATGGAAATCACGCCGTCATGTCGATGCCGAAGTGGCGGACGAGCGCCCGGCGGAGCGCCGCGTCGTCCCCGAGCCGCGCGGTCCGGACCTCGCCGCCCCTTCTTACGGTCAGCGCGTCGTCGGTGACGGACAGCGCGCCGTCCTCCGTGCGCAGGTTGACCAGCAGCCTGTTGACGAACAGCGAGGTCGGGTCCAGGGCGCACTTCATGTTGGCGGCCAGGAACTCCTGGGGGGTCTGGGGAAAGGTGTTGAACTGGAGCACGGCCTCCCGGCGGCCGTCGGAGGCGTCCCGGGACACGGTCCACCAGTAGTCGTCGAAGCGGTCGATGCGGAAGTATTCGCCGCGCACGTCCCCGCCGACGCCGTCGCCGATGCGCAGCGCCCCCGCGGGCATGGGGCCGCCGAAGCCCACGTCGCAGAAGTAGTGCGCCTCCCCGAACGTCGCCACGATGGCCTGATGGGCGCAGGGCGGCAGGAAGTCGCGCCCCCGCACCACCCGGCAGAACACCCTGCGCACGTCGAAGCCCAGGTCCTGCAAGAGCCGGGCGAACAGCGCGTTCAGCTCGTAGCAGTAGCCGCCCCTGCGCCGGAGGACCACCTTGTCGAACAGGTCGGGGAGCTCCAGCGACACGGGCCGCCGCGTAAAATAGACGTCCAGGTCCTCGAAGGGCACGTGGGTCTGATGCGCCCAGATCAGCGCGTTCAGCCCCGCCGGACTCACCTCCGGCGCCGCCGCCATGCCGATTCTGTTCAGATATGCCCCCACGTCCGGTATCGGTTGATTCATCGTTTCGTACATGCTGACCTCCGTTGTAATAAGCTCGTGTCTCACATCAATTTCAGCGACACAGCGATGTGGAACATCTCCCGCGCGTCGCTCAGGTCGAGCCCGGTGATTTCCTGCAGCCGCCGCAGGCGGTAGGCGAGGGTGGTGCGGTGGATGCCCAGCGCCTCGGCGGTCTCCAGCTGGTTGAAGGTGTGCCGGATCAGGGCCTGGAGGCTGCGGATGTACTCGGTGCCCTCCTCCCGGTCCAGCGCCGCCAGACGGATCACGGCGGGGTGCATCAGGTCCTCCCGGTGGGCGTGGCTGCGCAGGTGGCGGAGCATCCGGGGATAGCGGGCGTTTTCGTAGAAGCAGACGCCCGCGTCCATAAGCTCCAGCGCCACCTGGGCCTGCCGGTAGAAGCGCGGGGTGTCCAGCAGGTCCTCGTAGGTGTCGCTGACCCCCGCCCGCAGGGGATTGATGGCGCAGAAGCGGTCCACGGTCTCCAGCACCCGGGCGAAGCGGTCCGGGTCGGCGGCGGTGAGCAAGAGCCCGATGTGGGGCTCCGGCTGGTCGATGATGCACGCCAGGCCGTTGAGCTCCAGGGCGGTCAGGCGGTCGTAGTAGCTGCGCCACTGTTCGCCGGTCAGGAAGGGCAGCCCAGCCCGCAGCACCACGAACCGTAAGCTGCTCATCGCCTGCCAGTCCACGGCGATCAGGCGGGTGTTCAGAAGCTCCCGGGAGGCGATCCCGCCCTCCAGCAGGTCCAGTATGAACTGCCGGGGCACCGCGTCGGGCACGGGCCCGCCCACGTCCGAGCACTGCATGCCGATGGCGACGAACTCCGCGAAGAAGCCCAGCAGGTCCCGGCCGCCCTCGCTGAGGGGCCGGTGGTATTCCACCGCGTTCACCATGCCCCGGGGCCGCCCGCCCACCCGGACCGGCGCGGACCAGAAGGGCTCGCTCATGCCCTCGCCCTTGAAGCGGAAGGGGGCGTCGTGCTCCTCCACCTCATACAAAAAGCGCATGAGGTCTGCCGAAAGGCTCTCGGAATCCGTCCGCGCCACGCCGTCGCGCACGGTGTCCGTCCACAGTGGGTCCCGGGCGCTGTCGTCGTCGGTGTAGGCCAGCACCCGCATGCTGCGGTTGTAGATGATCATGGGGTTGCCGATCACCCGGTGCCCCACCGAGAGCATCTCGTACCAGTCCCCGCCGCGGCGGATCACGCCCAACAGCGCCTCGTCCCAGGCGTTGTAGAAGGCGAAGCACTGCTCCATGGCCGACACCAGCCGCCTAAGCGACACCGTGTGCGGCAGCGCCACCAGCGTGCGCTCCCCCTCGCACTCCGGCAGGCCCGAGACCTCCTCCGTCCGCGAGGCGATGTACACGCAGTGCTTCGCGCCGCAGGACGAATACGGCCGCAGGCCGCCGGAATTGTCGTTGAGCCAGAGGATGTCCTGCCGTCGCCGGTCCCGCGTGGCCGATGAAAAGCCGTTGATCCGGGCCTCCGCGGCGTATTTCTGGAAAAGCGGCTCCACCCCCAGCAGCTCCAGCGCTTTCTCCACCACGATCGGCGCCGTGTAGCGCACGGTCATCCCCCCCTTACACGCGGTTAATTAGGAATGAGGAATTAGGAATGAGGAATTATGGAATGCCGGTAACTCAATTCCTAATTCCTAATTCCTAATTCCCAACTCCTAATTCATTATACTACATTTTGCAGTATTGTCAATGTAAAATAACTGCATAGTGCGCATTGACAACGCCTCAAAAAAAGCTAAACTATTAACATGGAGTTATCAATAAAAAGGGAATGTTTCGCATGCAAAAGCAAGGAAAAGGGCGTTTTCTGATCATCGCCGCGGCGCTGATCATACTCTCGAGCCTGCTGCCCTGTCCGGAGGGACTCACCCGGGCGGGCATGCAGTCCTTCGGCATCATACTGGCCTCCATCGTGCTGTGGGTGACGGAGACCATGAACATGGCGGTCACCGGCATCTTCATGGCGACGCTTCTGGTGTTCATGAAGATTTTGACGCCGGGCGACATGTTCAAGGGCTTCGGCGGATCGGTGTTCTTCTTCATGGTCGGCACCATGTCCATCACCACGGCGATGGCGTCCACCACGATCCCCACCCGCATCGCCGGCCTGATCATGACCTGGGCGAAGAAGTCCCCCCGCAAGCTGGTGGTGGGCTTCGCGGTGGGCACGGCGCTGTTGTCCTCCATCATGTCCAACATCCCCACCTGCGCGCTGTTCGCGTCGCTGGGGCTGGCGGTGTTGAAGGCCAACGGCGACCCGAAGCCGGGCACCTCCAACCTGGGCAAGTGCCTGATGATCGCCATACCGGCGGCCTCGGTGGTGGGCGGCTACATGACCCCCGCCGGCGGCCCGACCAACATCATCGCCATGAACACGCTGGCGGCCATGGACCGGCCCGTGACCTTCCTCAAGTGGATGATCCAGGGCTACCCCATCGGACTGCTGGTGACGGTGCTGGTGGCGCTGTGGATCACGTTCGTGCACAAGCCGGAGAACATCTCTGACGACGCCATGAAGATCGCCGAGAAGATGGTGCACGGCGCGGGCCCGCTGGACAACCGTGAGAAGAAGGCCCTGGCGGTCATCGCGGCCATGTTCGTGGCGTGGATCGCCTCCTCCTGGATCCCGGTGCTCAACACCACCTGCGTGGCCCTGATGGGAACCTGCCTGTTCATGTTCCCCGGCATCGAGGTGCTGACGTGGGAGGAATACTCCCAGAAGGGCGGCTGGGACGCCACCTTCATGGTGGGCTCGGTGGGCGCGCTGGCGGACGCCACGCTGGTCACCGGGGCGGCCAAGTGGCTGATCACCGTCACGCTGGGCGGCGCGGCCAACTGGAGCCCCTTCGCGGTGTTCCTGCTGATCTCCTTCCTGGTTTGCATCATCCACATCCTCATCCCCTCCGGCCCCGCAGTGGCGGGCCTGGCGGTGGTGCCGATCGTGGAGCTGGCGGTGCTGGCGGGCATCAATCCCGCGGGCGCGGCGATACTGGTGTCCTTCTGGTCGGCGGTGACCTTCGTGCTGCCCACCGACGCGGTGCCGATGTTTACCTACAAGTTCAAATACTACAAGTTCAGCGACATGGTCAAGACCGGCGTGCCCGCCTCCGTGGTGATCGCGGTGCTGGTGGCCATACTGATCCCGGCGGCATGCAGCCTGCTGGGATGCTGAGCGGCCTGACACAGCCCATGGCCGGGGAAGCGACGCCGCTTTCCCGGTTGTGCCGCGCCCGGGAGTACCAGCCCGGACCGGCGGTCCGAAGCCGGCACAGC
>CADASI010000120.1 GCA_902790525.1 uncultured Eubacteriales bacterium | reverse complement strand
CCGGACGTCCAGACATGCAAGGGGCGGACGCGCCATGGCGCGTCCCTACGAGCGAAGGCCACTTTTTTGCTATGTTTTTTCGCTCATGCGTGAGCCCTGAACCCCAAGGAGAGAGCAAATGAGAGACTTACAGAAGGGACTCGTCTACACGAATGAGAACTGCGTGGGCTGCAACAAGTGCATCCGCGCCTGCAGCTGCATAGGCGCCTGCATATCGACGGAGCCGGACGAAGCGGGCAATTCCAGGATCCTCGTCGACGGGGACCGCTGCATATCCTGCGGCGCGTGCTTTGACATCTGCGAACACAACGCCCGCGACTTCACCGACGATACCGAGCGGTTCTTCGAGGACCTCAACAGGGGCGAGAAGATCTCCCTTCTGGTCGCGCCCTCCTTCCCCGCGAATTATCCGGACACCTACAAGCGGGTGTTCGGCCGTTTGAAGGAACTCGGCGTGAACCGCATCATCAATGTCTCCTTCGGCGCGGACATCACCACCTGGGGCTATATCAATTACATCCGGCAGCACGATTTTCTCGGGGGCATTTCCCAGCCCTGCCCGGCGGTCGTCGGATACATCGAGCGGTACATGCCGGAGCTGCTCCCGAGGCTGTTCCCGGTACAGAGCCCGCTGATGTGCGCGGCCATCTACGCGCGGCAGGAGCTCGGTATCACGGACAAATTCGCGTTCATCAGCCCCTGCATCGCCAAGAAGCAGGAGATCGACGACCCGAACAATCACGGGATCGTCAACTACAACGTGACCTTCGCGCACCTGATGAAATACGTCGAGGAACACGATCTGTACGGGGCGCCCTGCGACGACGAGATCGAGTACGGCCTGGGCTCGATCTACCCGATGCCGGGCGGATTGAAGGAAAACGTGCTGTGGCTGCTCGGGCGCGACGCATTCATCCGCCAGGTCGAGGGCGAGAAGCGGCTGTTTCACTACCTCAAAAAGAACGGGGAGCTGCTGCGCGACGGCAAGACGCCGTTCCTCTTCGTCGACGCGCTCAACTGCGAAAACGGCTGCATCTGCGGTACCGGGACGGACATGTCCCTGTCCGCCACCGATTATTCGCTGTACAATCTTCACGGCATCAAGGAATCCGTCGAAAAGGACGCCGCCGGCAGCGCGTGGTCGAAGTACGCCACGCCGGAGGAGAGGCTGGCCTGCCTCAACCGGCAGTTTGCGCATTTGAAGCTCGAGGACTACCTGCGCGCCTATACGGACCGGTCGGCGCAGTGCTCGCTGCAGATCCCCGACCCCGAGGAGCTGGAGATCATATTCCTCGAGATGAACAAGCTCGACGAGGCCTCCCGGCACATCAACTGCTCCTGCTGCGGCTACGACACCTGCCTGGAGATGGCGACGGCGATCCACAACGGCTTCAACCACAAGGACAACTGCATACACTACCTGAAGGACATGTACGTGCAGAAGGCCGCCGAGACGGACATCATGACCGGCCTGCCGAACGCCGCCGGGTTCCGGACGTTCGTCAACAGGATCCGGGCGACGGGAACGCTGACGGCGTACAACGCATTCTACATCAATCTGAAGAGCTTCGGGCTGATCAACAAGAAGTACGGCAAGCAGGAGGCGGACCTCATCATCGTCCGCTTTGCGGAGCGGCTTCTGTCCTGCATCGACAATGACGAGTGCGTCGGACGCCTGTCCGGGGACGCCTTCATACTCCTGGTCCACAAGGAAAAGACCGACGACGTGCTCAAGCTGACCGCGGGGGTGAACATCCGCGCGACCCTCAACGGTCAGGGGGAAATGACGACGCTGCAGGCCGTCGCGGGCTGCCTGGACATCGACGACGGCGAGATGGACAGCGAGAGCATCATCGGAAGGTGCTCGACGGCCCTGAACGCCGCGCGCTACGACCGGCATGTGCCCTACCTGTTCTCGACCCCGGAGATGCACGGCAAGGCGATCCATCAAAAGCAGATACTCTCCGTATTCGCCGAGGCCCTGGAAAAGGGGGAGTTCAGGCCCTACTACCAGCCCAAGGTCAACACGAAAACCAGAACGCTCGCCGGCGCGGAAGCGCTGGTGCGCTGGATCAGGGACGGGCGGACGATCACCCCGGGCGAATTCATCCCCATCCTCGAGACCGGCAACAGCATCTGCATGCTGGATTTCTACATCTTCGAACAGGTCTGCAAGGACATCCGCAAGTGGCTGGACGAAGGCGTCGAGCCCGTGCGCATTTCGACGAATTTCTCCCGCAGGAACCTGGCGAATCCCGATTTCCCCGACAACATCAAGAAGCTCCTGACGGCCTACGACATTCCGAAGGAGTACATCGAGATCGAGGTCACCGAGACCATCAGCGAGGAAGAAAACGACCGGCTCAGCCGGTTTATCGGCAACCTGCACGAATCCGGCATCGCCATGGCCATCGACGACTTCGGAACGGGCTATTCCTCGCTGAATCTTCTGAGGAATTTCTCGGCGGATGTGCTCAAGCTCGACAAGTCGTTCATCGAGGGGCACACGGATACCGAGCGGGACAACGTGGTTGTGTCGAACGTGGCCAGGATGGCGGACGAGCTGAACATGAGCGTGATCACGGAAGGCGTCGAGAGCTGGGATCAGGTGGAATTCCTGAAAAGCGTCAATATCGACATCGTGCAGGGCTTCCTGTTCGACAAGCCGCTTCCGAAGCGGGATTTTGAGCAGAGGCTGCGGCACAAGACCTATGATTGAGCGCGTTCGGGAAGCGTGCCGCCGCTTGGATCCGAAGCCGCAAAGACGGTGAACCGCACTGCCTTTTAAGGAGGTCACAGCAATGTATTCTTTCTCACCCGAGGCCAGAAAAGCATTGGAGGCCATGCCGGTTCCGCTGGCCTACTACGCGCGCGACGATAAGGACCATATCGAGGTCGTGCTCGTTTCCGACGGCCTCTGCCAGATGATGGACGCCGACCGGGAGAAGCTCACCGCACTTCTGAACGGCAGCCTGTTTGACCGGGTCCATCCGGACGATGTGGACCGGCTCATGCGCACCGCCAGGGAGTTCGTCGCGCGCCTTTGCGGATATGACGTCATCTATCGCGGGAAATACAATCCGGATGACGACTACCACTATATCCATTCCATCGGCCGGTTCCAGCCGACGCCGGACGGCAGCGACCTCGCCGTGTTCGTCTATGCCGATATCTCCGAGAGCCAGAGCGAGAGCAAGATGCTCGTGGAGAGCTACGAGATACTCCGGAAGGACCATTTCTACATGGACTCGCTCACCGGCCTGCCAAATACCAATTACGTCCATGAGTATGCGGAAGACAGGGTAGAGCGGATACAGAAGAACGGCCGGGAGGCCGCCGTGCTGTACTTTGACGTGCGGGGACTTCGCGCCTACAACGGCCAGTATGGCTACGAGCAGGGCGACGCGCTCCTTCGGTTGGTCGCGGACGTGCTGAAGGGGGAATTCCCCGGCGCGATCGTCTCCCGCGGCTCGCAGGATCACTTCATCGTCATCACGGACTATTCCGATGTGGATGCCCTCATCGCCAGGGTGGAATCGGCAAACGGCAAGATAAAGGCCGGGGCCTACGGCAACACCATGGGCATACAGGCCGGCATCTGCCTGTGCAACGAGGACATGGATACCATCTCGGCGCTGGAGCACGCCAGCCACGCGCACAAGCAGATCGGCACCGACCTGAACAGGGTTTACGCCATCTACACCCGCAAAACGGATGAAAAGTTCTGGGAACAGCAGTACGTGCTGGAGACGTTCGACACCGCCCTGGAACAGGAGTGGATCAAGATCTACTACCAGGCCATCATGCGGACGAAGACGGGGCGGGCCGCCGCCCTGGAGGCGCTGGCGCGCTGGGTCGATCCCATCCGGGGCATCATCAGCCCCGGGGAGTTCATCCCCGTTCTGGAAAAGTATCATCTGCTGTACAAGCTGGATCTCTACATGGTGGAGCAGTTCCTCAAGGAGATACCGAAGCGCGCCGAGGTCGGCCTGCCGATCATACCGATCTCCGTCAACTTCTCGGCCCAGGATTTCGACCATGCCGACGTGGTCGGCACGCTCAACGCGCTGTTTGAGCGCTACGGCGTGGAAAAGGACAACATCATCGTCGAGATCACGGAGCAGGACGTCGCGACGGCGACCGACCATTTCAAGCAGCAGCTCCTCGATTTGCGCGCCAACGGCTACCGCCTGTGGCTGGACGACTTCGGAAGCGGCTATTCTTCGCTCAATGTGCTCAGCCAGTTTGATGTGGACGTGATAAAGTTCGACCTGGAGTTCCTCCGGCATCTGGACGACCACAACGGCGCCAACCGCCACATCATGAAATCCTTCGTCGAGCTGGCCGCAAAGCTCGGCATACGGACCCTGGCGGAGGGCATGGAGACGGAGGAGCACCTGAAGTTCCTCCGCGAGATCGGCTGTGAATTTGCGCAGGGATTCTACTACTACAAGCCGGAATCGCTCGCCTCGATCATCTACAAGATGCGCAAGGGCGGCAAGATCATCACCTGCGAGATCCCCGAGGAGAGGAAACGGCTCCGCGAAGAATGGAAGCGCGCCAACGCCGTGCCTGTCTGTGAAAACCATACCAACGGAGGCGAATCACTATGAAGAAACTGTTCATCGCTCTGCTCACGCTGACCCTCTCCCTCGCCCTGTTCTGCGCGTCTCACGCGGAAGATATACTGGGCAAGCCCTTCCCGGACTTCACCGCGACCGATACCGAGGGCAACGAGTTTACGCTGTCCGAGGCATTGAAGGACCACGACGCCGTGCTCCTCAACATCTGGGCCTCCTGGTGCCCGCCGTGCGAGGCGGAATTTCCGGATCTGAACGAGGCCTATGAGGCGTACAAGGATCGCGTCGCCTTCATCGCCCTGTCCTGCGAGCCGGAGGACACGCTGGAGGTCATCGCGGAATACCGCCGGTCCCACGGCGTCACCTTCCCCATGGGACGGGACGAGGGGATGGCGCTGATCGAATACACCGGCAGCGACGGCATCCCCACCACGGTGATCGTGGATCGCCAGGGCAACGCCGCCTTCTTCCAGATCGGGATGTTTGAGGACGCATCGCGGGTCGGGGAGGCGCTCGAGGGCGTGCTCAACGGCGGCAAAGCGGACGGGAAGTGACGATAAGGCGTAGACCGTCCCCTGTGACGCGAATACAAAGGTAAAAATGGAGGAATTGCAGTGCCGGGTCTCAATGTCAATGTGAAGCGGAAGGGAAGCCTCGGGGCGCTATGGGTCCTCCTGGCCGTTTCCACCGCGGTTTTCGGCATCAACATATCCAGGTACAGGGGCTTTCTCGTGCCCCATGAATCCGTGGGGATGGCGCTGGTCTACACGCTTGCGATCATCGGCGTGCTGACGGCGGGCGTGGTGTGCGTCGGCGGTTGGGCGCTGGACAGCGTGAGCCTTCGCCCGTCGGATCACTTGAGCCACATCCGCCCGGGGCGCTTCTTCCTGGCGGTGCTGCTGGTGAACCTGCTGATGCTGGTCGCGTACTACCCGGGCACGGGGAACTGGGACACCCTGTTCCAGATCAGGGATTTCTTCGACGGCACCTCGCGGGCGCGGTACGCCGAGGGCGGAAACGCGATCATCACCGCCTTCCTGAACGATCATCACCCCGTCGTCACCACCCTGATCTTTTCATCGTTCGTCCAGATCGGCAAGTGGCTCCACGACGAGCGCCTCGGCCTGTTCCTGTATTCGCTGCTGCAGGTCGCCCTGTTTTCCTACGCCTATACGCAGGCCCTCCGCTTCTGCCAGAAGCGGAGCGTACGGTCGGGTCGGCTGGCCGCGGCATTTTACCTGTTTCATCCCTTTTTGCCGTATTACGCCATCATGATGCTCAAGGACTCCCTGTATTCCGCGCTGTTTCTGATCTATTTCCTGCACTTCCTCGAGGCCTACCGCGGGGACGGAAGCGCGGATGCGCGCGGGACGCTGGCGCTGGTGCTGCTGTCGATCGCGATCCCGCTGACCAAGAAGACGGGCGTGTACATCATCGTGCCGTCCAATGCGATACTCCTGTTGCGGCTGGCGCGGCAGAAGCGCGGGCGGCTGTTGGGCGTCGTCGCGGCGGCGCTGGTGCCGCTGGTGGTGCACGTCATGGTGTTCCCGATGATCGTCTATCCGGTATTCAACATCTTCCCCGGCGGCAAGCAGGAGGTCATCGCGACGCTGCTTCAACAGTCCGCGCGGGTGGGCATAGACCACCCGGACGCCTATTCGGAGGCGGACGTCGAGGTGCTCAACAGGGTATTCCGGTATAGCGCGGCGGCGGAGCTGTATGACGACCACATCACCGACCCCATCAAGAACACCTACAAGCTCCAGAGCGTGAAGGGCGAGGATCTGTGGGCGTACTACAAGCTGTGGTTCAGGACAGGCCTGAAGCATCCGATCACCTATCTGAAGGCCACGGCGGGAACGTGCGGGGGCTACTTCTCGCCCACGACCCGGCTGGACGTGTACCGGAAGAATCACTACCAGGAGCTGACGCAGGCGCCGCTGCCGCTGGCGCTGCGCGGGGGGATCAACGCGCTGTATGATTTCCTCATGGACGCGCCGGGGCTGAACCTGCTGCTCTATATGGTGGTCTATACCTGGTGGATACCGCTGTTCGGCACGGCCATGCTGCTCAAAAAGCGGGGATGGCGCGCGCTCGGGAGCCTGATGCCGGTGTATGTCTCGATACTGACGCTGGTCGTGAGCCCCTGCGCGTTCAGGCGGTATGCCCTGCCGTTTGTGATGATCGCGCCGATTTTGCTGTGCGAGACGACCCGCGGGGGTCGCGAGGTGGGAGGCTGAACCGGATCATGGACAGGATCGCAGTATTGGTGCCCTGCTATAACGAGGCGGCGACCGTCGAAAAGGTGGTGCGGGATTTCCAGAGCGCCTGCCCCGAGGCGACGGTGTACGTCTATGACAACAATTCCAGCGACGACACGGCGGCGATCGCCGCCCGGGCCGGCGCGGTGGTGCGCCGCGAACGCCAGCAGGGCAAGGGCAACGTCATCCGGCGGATGTTTGCCGACATCGACGCGGAATGCTACCTGATCGTCGACGGGGACGACACCTATCCCGCCGAGGCCGCCCGCGAATTGGTCGACAGGGTCCTGATCGGCCGCGCGGATATGGTCGTCGGCGACAGGCTTTCCTCGACGTATTTCGAGGAAAACAAGCGGCCGTTCCACAACCTCGGCAACAGCGTGGTGCGCAGCAGCATCAACTTCCTGTTCAAAAACGACATCAAGGATATCATGACGGGCTATCGCGCGTTCAGCTATCGCTTTGTCAAGACGTTCCCGGTCATGTCGAAGGGCTTTGAAATCGAGACGGAGATGAGCATCCACGCGGTGGACAAGAACCTGCTCATCGAAAACGTGGTGATCGACTACCGCGACAGGCCCGAGGGCTCCGTGTCCAAGCTGGACACCTATTCCGACGGCTTTAAAGTGCTTCGCACCATATTGCGGCTGTTTCGGTACTACCATCCCAGCGCGTACTTCGGGCTGATCGCCCTGGCGCTGATGCTCGTCTCGCTGGCGTTTTTGATCCCCGTGCTGATCGAATACGGCAGGACGGGTCTGGTGGAGCGGTTCCCGACGCTCATCGTGTGCGGCTTTGTCATGATCGCGTCGCTGCTGTCGTTCTTCGCCGGGCAGATCCTGAAGACGATCAACCAGAAAAACCGGCAGGACTTTGAGATGGACTTGATACGCGCGACGGATGCGTATAAGCGGCTCAAGGGCTTGCAGTGATCCATGATCTGTCCGCGCTGATACTAATTTCAGTCTAAAAATCAACCATCCTGCGGTGGCTTTTCCGCCATGGCTTCGTTGTCGGCCCTTGACTTGCCGCCAGCAAGCCTGCGGAC
>CADASI010000119.1 GCA_902790525.1 uncultured Eubacteriales bacterium | reverse complement strand
GCGGCAGGCGCAGGCGCCGAGGCTGGCGCTGATGCGGTATTCATTTGAGGCGGCGTTTTCCCGGGCGGTCGCCTCGATGCGCTCGCGGATATCCTCCAGTGCCGGGAGGAAGGAGGTCTCCGCGAGCATTGCGAAGGCGAACTCATCCCCGCCGTAGCGGGCGCAGATGCCCTTGCCCTCCGTCTGAGCCCGGATCGCCCGGGCGAGGCACTGTATGGCGATATCCCCCTCGTGATGGCCGTAGGAATCGTTGATGGCCTTGAGCCGGTCCATGTCCATGGCGAACAGCGTAAGCGTCATGTCCTGCGCCTCGGGGAGCCGCAAGCAGCGCTCCAGCGCCCCCAGGAACCCCCGGCGGTTGTAAAGCCCGGTGAGGTAGTCGTGCTCCGCCATTTGAAGGATGGCGTTGTTCGCCTCCTCCAGATGGCGGTTGGTGATGACGGCATTGAGCGCGGCGGAGAGGAACAGCGCCAGCTCCTCAAAGCGCTGCTGCTCCCGCAGGCTCCATTCCTCCATGCCGGCGACGATATACCCCATGGTCTTCTCCTCGCCCTGCAGAAGCTGGGCCATCACGATGCGGACGGACATATCGGCGCGCAGCGCGTCGAAATCCGGCGCGAGCCTGCCCTGCCAGCGAAAGGCCTCCTCGGCGGTAAAGCGGTTGTGGACGCCGTGGAGAACGGGGTGGGCGAGGCCCGGGTCCCGCTCGTCCAGCACGGCGGCGCAGTAATACGGGTCCGACCAGAAGGAGAAGATCGGGGAGAGGCAGGCGGTCAGCTCCTCGAGGGAGTTCATGCTGAGCGTGCGCCGTATGGAATTGCCAAGGGCGCGGATGTCGCGGGTATAGGTCAGGTTGAGCAGCCGCAGCTTGCCGATCTTTCGCGTGGTCTCGACCGGATTGGCCCGCTCACACCCGCAGGACCCCCGCCGGACCAGCTCGAAGGGGATCGACCAGACCTCGGTCTTCCCGGTTTCCCCAGGCCGCCACGCCGAGATCCTCTCCAGCATCCTGTCAAACATCCCCGGGAAGTCCGGCCGCATCGTGGTGATGGTGGGCTCGTGGAACACGCCCTGCCGGATGCCGTCAAAGCCGGCCACCCGCACCTGGGACGGCACTTGGATATTTCTCTCCGACAGATAGATGGAGACCGTGATAGCCATGGCGTCGTTGGCGCAGACGAACGCCTCCGGCATCGGGTTGCCCGAGGCGAAATAGGCGTCCAGCGCGCGGATCGTGGGTTCATCCCAGAAATCCCCGTAGATGACCCGCTCCGGCGGCAGGCTGCCCCCGTGCGCCTCCAGAACCCTTCGGCATCGGTCGATGCGCTCCTCCGAGAACGGGTTTCCCCGGATGCCCGCGACCATGACGAGCTCCCGGCAGCCGTGGTCCTCCACGATGTGTCGGACCACCCGCTCGAAGCCGTTCCCATAGTCGAAGGCCATGTTGAAGCAGCCCTCGTATTGCCGTTCCAGCATGAACACGGGGAGGCCCCGCGCATGGGCGAATCGAATCAGCTGTCCGTTGATGTCGTCCGATCGGATCATTTCGCCGAACAGCAAAAGCCCCGCGAGGTTCGGGACGTCAAAGGCGGAGATAAACTCCCCGATACTCGCCTCCCCGCGCGCCTCGATGCTGCTGCGGTCAAAGGTGAAGCACAGCGGAAGATAGCCCCTGCCCTCCGTGGCGTGAATCAGCTGATTCAGCATGAGGTTCAGGTTTTCCTCATCCTCCCAGGACGCGCAAACGGCGATGATCCTCCGATCCCCGCGATTTGCATGTATACCGGACGCATTCATGTGGGGAGCTCCTTTCAGTCAAGAGTCGGCCGGTGCTGCCGAAGAAATCCAAAGTATGCCATGACGCTGCTTCCCCATTATCAAAACCTGTGATGGTATTTTACCATAAAAAAAGGACGACGGCAACCAATAACCGCGTCAAAAAGAAATAAAAACGGTTGAACCTGCCGACATTTCCCCCATTGCCGAACCGCCGGGCTCAAAGTCGATCGCCGAAGCACGATCCCATGGGCCGGGGATAACGGGGCCGGGGACACGGTTGATAGAGCGTCGGCTTTTTGGTATAATCATCATGGATATTTGACCCGAGGAGGCTGGACCATGATCGACAGAGCCGCATTGATACAGTGTTTCGCCGACACCCAGCGCATGGTGCGGGAGGACGCCGGGCTGGCCCGCGCCACGCGGCGCATGCAGGCCGGAACGATGCTCTACCTCCCCGGCTATGCCGCGATTGCGCCACAGCATAAGAGCGCAGACCGCCCGCTGGCCGTCGTGGAGGACACCACGTTTCACTGCGCCGGGGCGCTGGCCGGGGAAGGGCGCGTCGCCGTACTGAACTTCGCCAACGCCTACTCTCCGGGCGGCGGGGTCACGCGCGGCGCGATGGCGCAGGAGGAATGTCTCTGCCGGAGCAGCAACCTGTACAGCGCCCTGACGCTCCCCTACCTGATTCGGAACTACTACAAGCACAATACAAAAACGACGGGAGACCTGGGCACGGACGCGGTCATCTATTCTCCCGGCGTGACCGTGTTCAAATCCGACGATGCGCTTCCGGTCCCGCTCTCAGAGCCGTTTTGCGTGGATGTGCTGACCTGCGCCGCGCCGTATGTCGATCCGGACCGCAGAAAGCCGATCCCCCACGAAAAGCTGGAGGATACCTTCAACCACAGGATCCGCAACATCCTGGAGGTGGCGGCCGCCAACGGCGCGGACAGTCTCGTCCTCGGCGCCTTTGGCTGCGGGGCCTTCAACAATCCTCCGGAGCTTGTCGCGGGGTGCTTCCGCGATCTCCTGGTGGACAGGGGCTACCGGGATTGCTTCCGGCGCGTCGTCTTCGCCATCAAGGGCGGCGGGCGGAACCATGAGGTTTTCCGGGATATACTGACGTATGAATACAGGCGCTGAGCGCAAAATCGGCAGGGAGGACCGGCTTCCCGATTACGGCTGTGCCAAGGGGCGCGCAGCGCTCTTCATCATCAGGTCAGCCCTGCACCCACTCGATGAACGCCTCGACCTCCCCGAAGGTGCGCAGCTTCGCCGTGTACATATACCGGCCCATCTGCGGCCAGTTCATCGGGGGCATCTCCTCCTGCATCACCATGTCCGCGCCGTAGCGGGCCATGATCTCATCGTGCGTGCGGGCGTAGGTGTGGCCGTCCTTGCGGCTGGCGTAGACGCAGTAGAAGTGCTCTGCGGGCTCAGGCAGCCGCCGCTCGTCGAAGGCCACCATGTCGGCGTAGATTTTATATACGTCGGTGGAGTGCGCGAAGTCCATCATGTCCGGGGTGTAGCCGCCCGCCGGGCGCATGTTGACCTCCAGCGCCACGAAGTCGCCCACCTCGCCCAGACCCTTGCGGGCCTTGGTCAGCCGGAAGAACTCCAGGTGCACGAAGCGCCGGTCCACGCCGAAGGCCTTGACCGTCCTGCGGCCCAGCGCGCGCAGGCCCTCCGGCACGTCCGGGCAGGTGTAGTACATCAGGTCGAGGTCCTTCACGACGATGTCCATCACCGGCGGCCAGACCGTCATGCTCTCAAACAGCGGCTCGCACTTTGAATCGACGATGGCGTCATAGGAGCAGATGATGCCCTCGATGAACTCCTCCATCACATAGGGCACGGCGGGCAGGTGGTCATAGAAGGCGTCGAGATCGGCGTCGCTTACCAGCTTCCAGGTGTTCGTCGCGCCCACGCCCACGTCCGGCTTGACGATCACGGGATAGCCCACTTCGCCGATGAACGCAAGCGCGGCGTCCCTTGTCGAAACGACGTGCTGCCGGGCAGTGGGGATGCCGGCGTCGAGGTACAGCCGCTTCATCAGCGACTTCTCCTTGATGAAGTCGATCCGGTCGGACTGTATGCCCGTTTTCACGTTGAAGTCGGTGCGCAGGCGGGCGTCCTGCGTCAGCCAGTACTCGTTCATCGACTCGATCCAGTCGATCTTCCCATATTTGAACGCGAAAAACGCCACGGCGCGGTAGACCTGGTCGTAGTCCTCCAGGCTGTCCACCTTGTAATACTCCGTAAGCGCGGCCTTCAGCGGCCCTTCGAGGCCGTCGTAGGGAGAATCGCCGATGCCCAGCACGTTGACGCCGTTGCCCTTCAGCCTGTCGCAGAACTGCCAGTAGGTGTGGGGGAAGTTCGGGGAGATAAACACGAAGTTCATATCATCATTCCTTTTCATCCAGTATAAAGGGCAGGAAGTAGCGCATCTGTTTAAACCACCAGGGCCAGTCGTGGTTGACGTCGTAGCCCCAGAAGTCGCACCAGGCGTGGATGCCCTTCTCGCGGAACACGCTTTCGAGGAATTTGAGGGTGCGCACGCCGTCCTCCTCCCACGCGCCCTGCCCGCAGCAGAGGATCATCTTACGGGCGTTGTACAGCGCGATATACGGGTGGTCGGCGGGCATATTGGGCAGGAAGCGCTCCGGGGAGTTGTCATAGAGCGTGGGGTTCATCCAGCCGTCGAAGAAGTAGTCGGCGTCGTACACGCCCGACAGCGCGATCACGCCGCGGAACAGGTCCGGGCGGCGCAGGAAGGTGATCACCGCGTGGTCCGCGCCCATGCTGAACCCGGTCACGGCGGGCGTTGCAGGGTTGCGGGAACGGATCAAGGGCACGGCCTCGTCCACGATGTAATGAAAGTACTGCTCCTGCCGCGCCGCGCGCCATGCGTTGTCGCTCCCCCGCGCCGACCAGCTCTCCACGTCCACGGTGTCCACCACGAACAGCTGGATGCGCCCGCCCTCGATGAAGTCGGCCAGCCGGTCGATCATGCCGAATTCCTCGTAGTTGTGGCACATGGAATCCTGCGTGGGGAAGGACAGGAACGGCACGCCCCCATGACCGTGGATCATGACGTGCATGTCCCGATTAAGCGCCGCGCTGCGGTGGGTGATTTCTTCTCTGTGCATGGTTTTCTCTCCTGTCTCAGCATCCTTCCGCCGTCGAAGAACGCAAATGGGCTGATGCTATTATAGGCCATCGCCCGTTAAGCTTCAAGCATAATCCTCCGCGGGTCGCTATTTCATTTGTCTGTTCCGGATTATAGAAACAAGCTATAACCCGTTCCGATATCTGACATGCCGGAGACCGAGGCCCGCGACCTGATCGTCAAAGACGGCAAGGTCGTGGGCGCGATGGCGCACAGCATAGCTTCATTTTCATGGCGCATCCCCAGCGTAGGGAGATGGATCAAAAGCTGACCTTGAGATTCAAGCAGGATTGGCTTCACTGCACATGAACTCAATCCATCAGCTTATTCGCTATGCTGAAATGGGCGAGTGTAATATACTATCACTTCTCAGAGAGAAGGCCTCTGAAGCTCAAACAATGGCTGATCATATAGCAGCCACATATCTGCGTTAGATCACGCAATGATAGTTGCTAATACTGCAAGAATGAAACTCTCCAAAGAGCCATAGCAAAGCTCTGTTAACAGTTTCTTTTTCCGAAAACGAATTCCATCGGTTGTAGTAGCTTTATCGGTCAATTGTAATACAATAGATGAATAGGGGCAAATACACCAGAGTGGTGAATTTTAAAATCGAGTTAATTTGCAGCTTTTTTGTTCCGTTTTCTTTAGACAGAAGCGTGAAAACGGGGGCGAGTGTTAAGCCAATCAATGTTGCCGATAGAATTCTCTTCCCAAGGTCTAAAAACAAGCCTTCATTTCTTTTGCACTTGATATTCCATCACATGTGCGTTATAATTGTTAGTATAAACTAATCAAAAGACAATTGAACTGTTCAGAAGGAAAGATGTGAGAACACATGACCAAGTACCATATCGAGAAGAACACCGTGCAGGAGACACTCATCATTCCCCTGTACGGGCGCAAGGTGTGTTCGGAGAAGTTTCCGCACCTGTTCAAGGATCCGGAGGCGGAGCGCATCTGTGACGGGCTGGACTATAATTTCTCGGAAAAGGGCAAGAAGATGGAATCCGGCGCGGGGCTGTTCGGCGCGCTGGAGGTCGCCCAGCGGCAATACGACATTGCCTGCGAGGTCAGGGATTATTTAAAGACACATCCACGCGCCGCCGTCGTCAACCTCGGCTGCGGGCTGGACGACACGTTCCGCAAGTGCGACAACGGCGTCTGCAGGGGCTACAACATCGACATGCCGGATGTCATTGAAATCCGCAACGCGCTCCTGCCGCCTGCCCAGCGGGAGACAAACCTCGCCCTCGACCTGAACGACGACAAGTGGATGGACCGGATCGACGCCGGCGACGGGGCGATATTCTACGCGACGGGCGTGTTCTACTACTTCAAGCTCGAAGACGTTAAGGCGCTGTTTTGCAAGATGGCGAGGCGCTTTCCGGGAGCGGTACTCGCGTTCGACGCATGCAACCGGCGCGGCGCGAGGATGATGACCAAGACGTGGCTCAAGGAAGCAGGCATCACGGATGTCGGGACTTTCTTCTCGCTGGAGAGCGCGTCGGAGCTGGAGGGCTGGAGCGCGGATTTCTCGGAGGTCTCCTCCAAGAGCTATATGCGCGGATACCGCGACATCTACTGCGATGTGAGCCTCCTGCACAAGCTGATGATCCGCTTCTGCGACAGCCTCGTGAAGATGATCATTGTGAAGATACGGTTCAGAGAAGACGCAACATGACCATTGGCAATTGAAGCCCTCCTTTTCTTTTCACTGGGCAGACAGCTTCCCGCCGTCCATGACGTATACTTCATCGGCGAATTGTGCCGCTTCATTTTCGTGGGTCACCAGCAGCACACCCGCACCGTCGTCCGCCGCCTTGCGCAGAAGGCCGAGCACGGCGAGGGTGTTTTCGTTGTCGAGGCCTGCCGTGGGTTCGTCGGCCAGCAGGATGCCCGGCCGCATCAGCATGGCGCGGGCGATGGCCATGCGCCGCAGCTCGCCGCCGGACAGCTCGTTGGGCTTCGCGGTCATCAGCGCTTCGAGACCTACGTCCACAAGCAGCGCCTTCGCCCTGTCCACGGGCGGGTTTTCCTTGTTGTACAAGATGGCGGGAAGCAGCACGTTCTCCAACACCGTCAGACTCAAAAGCGCCGTGTGCCCCTGCGGGATCAGACCGATCTTTTCATTGCGCAGCCGGGCCAGCGATTTTTCATCCTGCGCGTAGAGATCGGTATCGTCCAGCAGCACTTTGCCGGAGGTAGGCGTCAGCACGAAGCCTGCGCCGAGGCTCTCTCCGATCAGCCCGCTGAATGAGAACAGTATGACCCCCGTCAGCAGTATGCCGATTGCGCCGCCCAGCAGGTTGACCGTCAAGGCTTCCCTGACAACAATACCGGACAGTATGCCCCGGCTCGCGCCCATCGCCCGAAGCGAGGCGAACTCCCGTTTGCGGGCGTTCATCATCAGCGTAAACAGCAATACCGTCATCAGCATGCCCAGCAGCCAGAAGGCGACGATCAGTGCCGATACGGTGCCGGAGATGCGGTTCAGACTGTCCGCGATGCCGGAGACCATGTTGGTGGCGGTGGCGACGCTCACACCGTCCACCTTGTCGCGGATAGCATCCGCTACCGCTTCACTGTCGTACCCCGGCGCGACGCGGATCATCACCGAGGAAACGACGGCGTCTGCGTCCAGGTTTTCATACTTGAACATGCCCTTCTCCCGGCACGCCTGTATCAGCGCCTTGCAGGTGTCGAAGTTCATGTAGACCGCGCTGTCCAGCGTGGAACCGGTGGGCGCGAATTGACCGACGACATTGCATTCGGTAGGTGTTCAACCAGTGGGTCACGCTGTCGATGTCGGCGTTGCTTTTGATGCGAATCAGCGCGGCGGAATAGTC
Organism: uncultured Eubacteriales bacterium; assembly: GCA_902790525.1. GTDB lineage: Bacteria > Bacillota > Clostridia > Christensenellales > Aristaeellaceae > UBA2862. The sequence goes on along the minus strand of CADASI010000119.1, from coordinate 7,952 downwards.
GGTATCGGGATGGATGCCCGCGTACTTCGCCACGCCGGAGGCTTCGATCATGTCGCTCAGGGTGGACAGATTCACAAACACGGCCTGATCCATCCCGGAGCCTGTTTCATCCAGCCGGGCGGCTGTCGGCCATGACTGCCCAAACAACGTGACGCAGCCATCTGCGTTTGCATTGACCTTGCAGCCCGCCCAGACCGCGCCGTCCGGGAGGCTGGCTTCCCGATTGCCGACGATCCAGGGCCTGATCACAAAATCCGTCTCTGGGTCGAAGCCGACGATCCAAACGGGCGCTTCCCCGGTATCGTCCCTGATGTAGAGCTGAAGTGAAACCGCCTCGATGCCGTCGCAGTCCGCCATCCTGTCAAGCGTGGATCGGGGCTTCCACACGGCTCACGGACGCCCCATGGGGCGTCCGCGGACGCGCCGTGGCGCGTCCCTACGAACGAATGTCACCTTTTTGAAATGATCTCTTCATTCATGCGTGAGCCGTGGGGGCTTCCACACCTCCACCGGCGTGCCCTGCATCAGCAGCGAATCGGCGGAGATCCTGCTCATGGCCGCGCCCGGGTAAACCGGTATGTCCGCGCCCAGCCGCGCGTCCGCCAGTGAAAGCGCCTGCCGCATATTGCGCATGAGCGTCAGCCCGCTATAGGCGCAGGCGGCCTGCGCCAGCACGAGCAGCAGCAGTATGACGGTGCGCACAGGGTGAGCGCGCATATTCCTGAACGGGATCGCGTTCATTGAAAACGCCTTCATTGTGCCGCCGCTCCTTCGTCTGCAGTGTCGAGATCGACCCACAGGGCGGGACGGACGCCGAACAGGTAGTCGATGTCCGTACTGCCGCCGTTGGGATAGGGCTTGCCCTGCCGGTCGACAAACTGCGCGATGTATTCATACATGCCGGGCGAGCGCAACCACCAGGCGCAGAGCCCGTCCTCATCGGTTTGCAGACCGTTAGCCACAGCATCATCCGAGGCCATCGCCCTGCCGATCGTGTCCTGACTGTAATCATTGTTCAGGTAAATCACGGCGTCCGATTCGCTCAGAAGAAACACGCGGTCTTCCGTATCCTTCCCACCCGGCGTACCGACCGTGGAATGATCGTCGTTGCGATTGACGACTGAAACAACGGCTTCCCGCTCACGCACCAAAAACGCGCTATCAAAGAACTCGCCGCCCAGCCACGCCCGGAGGGAGCAGGTCTCCCAGGTCACAGGGACGAAGGATTCAGCGTTATATGCCTTTCCCGCGAGGCAGGTGGAGGACAGCAGGAGGAGCTTGCCGTCCACCTTATCCAGCACGATCCAGTCCATCGGTTCAGGGCCGTTGCCCGGATTGTCGTCCTGTTCATAGCGCCCGAATGCGACGGTATCTCCCTTCTCCGCCGCACGGCAGGGCAGCAGGACGTCCTGTTTGATCAGCCGCTCCGCCTGTGTTGCTGCGTCCCGGTAATTGCCCAGCTGCGTGAAAAGCGCGTATGCGCCTGCTGCGTCGCCCGCGTCAGCCAGGCTAAGCGCCTGCTCATATCTGGCCCGCTTTTGCGCTTCCGAGCGAATCAACACGCCCGCTGTGACACATATCAACACGACGACAGCAATGATGGCCATTCTTTTCTTTATGATGTTCACCCCTGTGATTTCCGGCGCAATGCCTGTATCCCACCGATCACGCCGGAAACCGCGATCAGGACGCCCATGATCCTTACAAAGGGCTGCATGACCGTGTAGCAGCGCATCGTTCGCATCATACACATGGGCAGGATCGTTTCGGGAATCAGGAATACCACAACACTCCCGACGATTCCCAGTCCAAACAGAGTTGTCTTCAAAGCCTTGTTTCTCAGCACTGCTGCCAGAAGGAATAAAGCGGTCATACTCCCTCCGAGTTTCGCCACTGCTGTTTGCGCGCCGTGGCATTTCATCCACGTGCCGTCGTCCTTCATGCCGCAGGCGCTGAATACCGTCAATACGCCGAGAACCAGCAGCGCCGACAACAGTGCCGGTATCCACTTCCTGATGGATGCTCTGCGTTCTTTCATAACCCGTCACCTCGCATTGAATTAGACCATTCTAACCTCCATCCCTAATGAAGCGGCCATTTCAGAGTGGTACCGTTCGCACTCGAAAAGGCCGCATTTTGTTAGCCAAAGAGATTACTCATCCGCCTTTGTTCCCTCGATGTGTTCGTTTACCTCGTTTTCCTGCTGCTTGCGGAACTCACACTGACAGATCAGTGGATTTCGATCCACCGCCAGTGACGCCTGGCGCATCTGCTCGAAGGACGTCGCCAGGAAATCCATCGCCTCCTGCGTGGGCAGGTAGTGCATGTGATAGCCATACTTCTCCTTATACACCATGCCCGCCTCATACAGAATCTTCAGGTGCTGCGAGATTGCAGGCTCACTGAACCCCAGCTTCTTTGAAAGCGAGCGCGTACAGTGCTTGCGAATCAAAAGCTGTTGGAATATCGTCAGACGGGTAGGATCGCCGAGGGCTTTCAGGCAAACGGATAACTCCATGTTCAGCTTCTCCAATTCAATTAAGTATTCATTTAATCAATCTTCGAGATAGATTATACTACCCATGAGTAATTAAGTCAATACCTAATTTGATTAAAAAACGGAAACTCACGATTGCCATCAGGTGATCGTGAGTTTCCTCAACTTTGTTGGTATTCGGTTATACCGAGGTCAGATTCTGATTGCAGCCGCCAGCCAATCAGCCGATGGCTGTCAGCCGATGGCCTTTGCCAGCGCTTCCAGCGCGGCGGTGGCCTCGTCGTCCGACGCTTCGTTGCAGATCACGCTGTCGCAGGCCAGCACGACGCCCGCGGCGCTCGCGTCCGCCTCCCAGTCGCGCATCCACTGGCCGTCGCCCCAGCCGTAGGAGCCGAACAGCGCCACCTTCTTGCCTGCCAGATTGTCCTTGACCTCGTCCCACATGGGCTGGAAAACCGTCTCCTCCAGCACCTCGTCGCCCATTGCGGGGCAACCAAATGCGATAGCGTCATAGTCGGCAAGCTTCGCCGCACTAAAGTCGCCGCACTCGATCTTGTCCGCGCCGATAGCGTTCACGATCACATCCGCCATGGCCTCCGTGTTGCCGGAACCGCTGTAGTACACCACTGCAACCTTACTCATTTTGATAGTCCTCCTCAGATAATTGATTATGCGGGTCTCGCCGCCACTGTCAGTCTCGACAGCGGACAGCCCGACGCAAACAGCCTTTGATAGACCGATTTGCACTTTTCATAGCGTTTGAAGGCCGCCAATGCCTCGCATTCGTTGGCATACACCTTCCAGCAACCGCAGGCCAGGCAGTTCCGGCCGCCGTTTTTGATGAAACCCAGCACATCCTCCAGCGGGTAGCCGAGAAACACGCCGATCTCATGGGGGAAGGCGTCGGCGTCGTTCAGGCGCGATTTCAGCGTTTCAAGCGCGCCGTCTATATCGAAACGCACATAGCCGCAGGATTGAAGCAGGCGCCGGACGCCGTCATTTCGCAGCGCCCTTGCCAATCCATCCGCCCGATAGACGTAGACGAGCGCCTTCTCCCGCGTCTGCCTCAGAACGGACAGCGCGACGCCCTTTCCACTCAGCATCGCCCGGAGACCGGCAAATTCGGCGTCAAAATCTCCTCTGATCGTATAGTTGAACAGGTTCCCGAGCTTCAACCGCGCCAGCGTCGGCGAGGCATGGTCGATGATCGCACGATCCAGCATGGCGGTCCCTCCACAGTGTTAGTTATAGCTAATCATGATGTTATATTATACTAACTCTATAGCGTTGTCAATGGGTTTTCAGGAATTTCACATTGATATATGGCACGCTTTTCCTGAATTGACCAATTCTGAAATAATACTTGACAGATTGGGTTAGAGTATGCTAATATGATAGTTAGATATAACTAATTCATCTGTTCAGGAGGGCCATATGAGCGCGATCATCATCGGAGGCAACGAGTGCATGGGGCGTACCTACTGCGACCTGTGCGCGAAGTACAACATCACTGCCCGCACGATTCCGTTGAAGAAGGGCAGCTTCGCCAACCAGCTGGGGAAGCCGGATTACATCTTTGTCTGTATGGACACGGTCTCCCATCCCCTCGTTATCAGCGCGCAGAAGGAGGCGCGCAAGCACGGCGCGCAGCTGGTCAGGCTGCGCCGCGGCAGCGCCTCCGCGCTGGAGCGCGAGCTGATCCGCGTGACCGCGCAGGCGTAAGTTCGTTCAGGCTCTTCTGATATGCCGCCATGACCTCTTCCACGAACTGGGCGGGATGCTCCCCGGCAAGCCCGCCGTGTCCGAGGCTGGTAAATACCTTGAGCTCAAAGAGATAGCCCGTCGCCTTCAGCCTGTCCAGATTGGCCGAGAGCTTCCTGTCAACCGTTCCCCTGATCCCATACCACAGAAACATGTGGGTCCTTTCAAACAGGGAATAATCCGTCTTTTTTCCGATCAGCCAGTAGTCCTGGTTTTTCCAGCTCTTCCATGTGGCCTTCGTGTACAGCACCCTGTCCACCTCAGTCAGCTTCCTGCCGGTCACCCAGGCGAGGAACCGCTTGCGAAGCGGACCGGGATGCGCCATGACCACGTAGAACAGGCCGGTAAAGAAGAAGCAGTAGACATCTTTGCCGAGCTTGCTTTGGATGTTCGGATAGTCCCGCAGGGACATCCCGTCGGCGATCGCCGCCTGGATCGTCAGGCGCTCGTCCTTCAGCACTTCCATGAGGACCCTGCAGCCAAAGGAGAGCGCGTACAGTACCGCGATCTGCCCGTGACAGCGTTCGACGACATAGTCTCCGAGCCTTTGAGCTTCGTCCATGACCGACTTGAACTGCGTATCGGGTTCCGAGGGATTGAAGCCGTCATAGGCGACAAGCACGACATGAAACCGCTCTCCGAGTAGCCGGGCGGCGGGCTCCGCGCCCCTGTATGAGGCACCGCCGCCGTGAAGGATGACGGCAACCGGGTCCGATGCACGGCCGAATTCAAAGTATTTCATATCCCTGTCATATGCTCCATTCCGCGCTGGCGGTTTGCAGCTGCGCCATGCGTCGGAACGCGCTGTCCTCCCGGGCGAGCAGATCCTTCGGGCTGCCTTCCTCGGCGACGGTTCCGCCGGAGAGCACCACGATCCTGTCCGCGCCGCTGACGGTGCGCATGCGATGGGCGATGACGATCACGGTCTTGTCGCGGATCAGCCGGGAGAGCGCCTCCTGGATGACCGTCTCGTTTTCCACGTCCAGACTGGCGCTGGCCTCGTCCAGCAGTATGATCGGCGCGTCCTTCAAAAAGGCCCGGGCGATGGAGATGCGCTGGCGCTCGCCGCCGGACAGCTCGCTGCCGTTTTCGCCGATCATTGTGGCGTATCCCTGCGGCAGCTTCAAGGCGAATTCGTCGCAGTTGGCCAGTTTGGCCGCGGCAAGGACCTCCGCGTCCGTGGCGTCCTTTTTGCCGACGCGGATGTTCTCCATGATGCTGTTGTTAAACAGCGTCACGTCCTGGAACACGATGGAATAGACGCCCAGCAGGGTCTCCGGGTCGATTTGGGAGATGTCCTGCCCGCCGACCGTGATCCGGCCACGGCTCACATCCCAGAACCGCGCGGCAAGGCGGGAGACGGTGGTCTTTCCCCCGCCTGACGGCCCGACGAGCGCCGTGACCTGGCCCTGCTTCGCGGTGAAGGTGACGTCCTTCAGCACCGCCTTGTCGTCGTCATAGGAGAAGCCGACGTTTTCAAAGCGGATGTCATTCCCTGCGGGACGGAAGTCCGTCGACCCCGTCTGCGCCGGATAGTCCGCGATCTCGTTCATCCGCTCCACGGGCACGGTGAGCAGGTTCAGCATGCCGAGGTTGATGAGGTTGCCGCTCATCGGCTCGTACAGCCGGGACGCCACCAGCAAAAACGAGAAGAACTCCATTACGTTCAGTCTTCCCCGCATGAGCAGCGCGCTGCCGGCGACCGCCACCGTGCCGATGCCGATTTTCAATATCAGCTGCGCGGAGACGATGAACGCCGCCTGCCCCAGCTCCGCGCCGATGGCCTTCTGCTCCACGTCGTCGATTTTGCCGTCCAGCTCCTTGAGGTAGGCGTCCTCCGCGTTGCAGCTTTTCAGATCGCGGGAGGTCTCGATGAACTCCTGCACCGCGTCGTTCAGCCGCACCTTGGATTCGGACTGCCTGCGGATGAAGTGCGCCTGCACCTTTTTGGACGCCGCCACGATGAAGATCGCGACGGGGATCGGCCACAGCGCCGCCAGCGCCATCTCCCACTTGTAGAAGCACAGGCCGACGCAGATCAGTACCGTGGAGAGGAGGCTCCCGTAGAACTGCGGGATCTGGTGGGACGAGGCGTGCTCCAGCGTCTCCGCGTCCGCCATGATGGTGTTAGTCAGGTCCGCCAGGTCCTTCTTTCCGAAGAACGACAGCGGCAGCTTGCGCAGCTTCTCCGCCAGCGCCACGCGCCGCTTGCCGGATTCGACGTAGGTGGCGAAGAACGTGGCGTTGTACTGCCAGTAGTTGGGAACGAAGATCAGTATGAGGCAGGCTGCCGCGAAGAGCAGATACGTCGCCCAGCGCCCGGCGGCGGAGCCATTGAGATAATCCCCGGTGAACGCGAACAGCAGCCACACGGGCGTCATCAGGGCGATGTTTGAAAGCGTCGTCACCGCGATGGCCTTGAGCATGTCCGCGGCGCCCTTTTCCGTCAGGGCAAATCGCCTCATCATGGTGCGCTTCATACCGCATCACCCACCTTCCAGTTGACCGACTTTCGGTATTCCGTCCACATGGCCGCGTAGAGCCCGTTCTTTGCAAGAAGATCGTCGTGCCTGCCCTGTTCCTCCACATGGCCGTCCTTCAGCACATAGATGTGGTCGGCATTGCGAATCGTGGAGAGGCGGTGCGCGATCATGATGACCGTCCGCCCCTTCGCCATCTCCTGGAAGGCCCGCTGCACCTGCGCCTCGCACTCCGGGTCGGCAAAGGCGCTGGCCTCGTCGAGGATCACGATGTCGGCGTTTTTCAGCATGGCGCGGGCGATGGCGATGCGCTGCTGCTCGCCACCAGACAGATAAGTGCCCTTGCTGCCAAGCACCGTATTGATCCCCTCCGGCAGGCGCTCAATGATGTCCATGCACTGGGCTTTTCTCAAGGCCTCCAGCATTTCGCCCTCGGTGGCGTCCGGCTTGGCGACGCGCAGGTTGTCCGCGACGGAGCGCTTGAGCAGGCGGCTGTCCTGGAAGACATACGCCACGTGCCGCATCAGCGTTTCCTTGGAAATCCGGCGCGCGTCCACGCCGCCGATGCGCACCTGCCCCTCCTGCGGGTCGAAGAAGCGCGAGATCAGCCCGGCGACGGTGGTCTTTCCGCTGCCGGACGGGCCGACGATGGCCGTGATTTCATTGCGCTCCGCCTTCATGGACAGATGGGAGACCGCCGCCGGGGCGTCGGGCGCGTAGCGATAGGTCACGTCCGCAAGCTCCACCGTCGCGCCGCGGGGTTCCTGTGCTTTCTCCGGCTCCGGCAGGGGCTGGATGCCGAGTATCGCGTCCATCCGGGCTACAGCGTCCTTCACCTTCATGTCGTTCTCGCTCATGAACATCACCTTGGTCATGGTCGTGGCGATCGCCGGGGTGAATATGACGTAGAACAGGAAGTTCAACAGGATGTCCATCTGGTAATTACTCCCGCGGATCAGAAACAGCGTGAGTCCCAGTATGAAGGCGTATGCGCTGTTGATCAGCACGGTGTAGCCCACCATGGACGAACGCATCATCCGGGTGTAGTGCATGCAGAAATCGCGGTAATCGTCGATGGACGCCTTGAAGCGGTGAAAGGAGAACACGGTCTGGCCGAAGCTTGAGTTTCCGTACAATGCAAGCGAAAACAGCCAACCGAGTGCAGAGGGAATAGAGACCGGCCCGGGGAAGAAGGAAGGCATAGTAAATAAGCC
>CADASI010000118.1 GCA_902790525.1 uncultured Eubacteriales bacterium | reverse complement strand
TGGAGAAGATCTACCGCCCCGCGGCCTGGAACGCCTTCGGCATGGACAAGGAGGGCGCCGACTACCGCGCCTGCGCCAATTACGGCCCGTTCTATAAGAAGCGCTAAAAATCACCCCAACATGGCTTCTGTTCAGTCCGACGGGCGATCAGGGGATCGCCCCTACGGAATCCGTGTTGGCGTAGGGGCGATGCCCTCATCGCCCGCCGTGTGATCAAACGTTTACCCCCAGGTCCTCCGGGGTCAGGCCCTCGGGCAGCAGCTCGCCCAGGGTCCTGACCCGGTAGCCCTTGCCGAAGGCCCCGGCGATGACGGGCATGTCCGGCCCGCAGAACTCCCGAAGCACCTGCAGGCAGATGCCGCAGGGCCAGGCCACGGCGGTGGAGCCCACCACGGCGATGGCCTTAAAGCGCCGCGCGCCGTTGACGACGGCGTTGGCCACCGCGCAGCGCTCGGCGCAGATGCCCGCGCTGTACGAGGCGTTTTCAAAATTGCAGCCCTTGAACGTGCGGCCGTCCTCCGCAAGCAGGCACGCGCCCACCTGGAACTTTGAATAGGGGCAGTAAGCAGGCACGCGCCCACCTGGAACTTTGAATAGGGGCAGTAAGCCAGCTCCATGGCCTCGCAGGCCATTTTAAACAGCCCGTCGAAGTCGATCTCCGCCCTCGTGATGCCCAGCTTCCCGAGGGCTTTCTCCTCCATTTCGCGCATGTTGCTCTTCTCCTCCTCCGTCATGTGGTCGTAGCCCATCAGATGAAAGGCCGAGTGGGCGGTGAGATAGGACAATTCCCGCCGGAGCGAGTGGCCGTACTCCGCCGCCTGCTGTCGTGCGCGGTTTAAATTGATCACGCAGTCGCCCAGGTTGCAGCAGCCGAGGTAGGGGTCGTACTCCCGCTTCACGCGCTTCGGGCACTGTTTAGCCGTCTTCCCGCGGGGATACTGCACGGTGGGGAAGGAGAGCACGTCCGTCGCCCGGTCGATGCCGCGCGTCTCGCGGTTTAAGCGGCGGATGGCGTCGTCGTCGGTGACGCGCACGGCAAAGCCGACGCCCTCAACGCCCTCGGCCTCAAAGCAGGCCGCCGCCACGCGGTCCAGAAGCGCCTCCAGGCCGGCCAGGTCCTCCGGCACGGGGATGTCCCATTGCAGCTCAATGCCCATCGTCCGAAGCCTCCCTGACCGCCTCCGCGGGCGCGGTCGCCGTTGCCGCCGGTGTCGCGGGCGCAGTCGCCGCGGGCTTCGGCGTCTCCTTCTCAGGCGCGGTCGCCGGGGCGGATGCTGCGGGCGCAGTCGCCGCGGGCTTCGGCACCTCCTTTGCCGGGGCCGCGGGTGCGGCCTGCGGCGCGGCATGGGCGGCGGCCTTCGGGGCCTCGGCGGTCTCCTTTGCCTCGTTGCGCGGCGGGATGCTCACGTCGGGATACTCGATGCGCTCGTGGAACACGCCGGTGAGCACGGTGGAGAAGGCGCTGCAGATCTTTTCGAGGTCGGAGAAGGTCAGCTCGGAGCGGTCCAACTGGCCGTCGTCCAGCTTGGCGCGCACCAGCTTGCGGATCAGCGCGTCTACCTTCTCCGGGTTCGGGTCGGGGATGGAGCGCACGGCGGCCTCGATGCTGTCGGCCAGCATCACCACGGCGGCTTCGCGGCTGTGGGGGCGGGGGCCGTCGTAGCGGAAGGCGGCGATGTCCACCTGGTCCGCGCCGTACAGCTTCACGGCCTTGTCGTAGAACCACAGCACCACGCCGTCGCCGTGATGCTGGCGGATGATCTCCAATACCGGCTCCGGCAGCCGGGCCTTCTGGGCCATGGCCTCGCCGTCGCGGGGGTGCGCGGTCAGTATGGCGGCGGACACCCGGGGATCGGTGCGGTCGTGGGGGTTGTCGCCCATCTGGTTTTCCTTGAAGTACATGGGGCGCTTGAGCTTGCCGATGTCGTGGTAGTACGCGCCCACGCGGGCCAGCAGGCCGTTGCCGCCCACGGCGGTGGCGGCGGCCTCGGCCAGGTTCGCCACGATGATGGAGTGGTGGTACGTGCCCGGCGCTTCCAGCAGCAGCCGGCGCAGTATGGGCTGGTTGGGGTTGCTAAGCTCGATCAGCTTGGCGGTGGTGGCGAGGTTGAAGGTCCACTCAAACAGCGGCTGGAAGCCCAGGCACAGTACGGCGCTCAGCAGGCCGCTGGCCAGCGCCCAGCAGGCGTTGGTGAGCACCAGGAAGAGCTCCGCGGAGTTGATCAGCCCCACGCCCAGCGTCACCAGGAAATTGGACAGGCCGATCAGCACGCCCGCCACCAGCGCGGTGGTGCGCTGCATGCTGCGGGAGAACACCATCATCGCCACGGGGCCGGAGATCAGGCTCATCATCGCCACGGAGAACATCGCCACGGTGAACAGGCCGTTCGACGCCCCCGCCAGCAGCGACACCGTCAGCCCCAGCGCGAGGTTGATGTACAGCGCCGCCCGGTGGTCGATCAAAAGCGACAGCAAGAGCACGCCCAGCGACACGGGCATCAGGTAAGCCGTCCACTGGCTGATGGCCAGCGACAGCAGCACCACCAGCACGAACACCACGCACAGCACGCACAGCGGCTTGGGCTTGAGCAGATTGGGCCGGAAGCGCAGCAGGTACAGCGCCACGCTGCCCATGATCAGAAACACGATCAGCGCGATGCCCGCGATGAGCTGCATATCGAGGTGATCCTCCTTGAGAAGTCCCAGGGAGGACAGCATCTGATACTGCGCGTTGGTGACGATCTCGCCCCGGCGCACGATCACCTCGCCCTTGACGCAGGTGACGGTCTCCACCGCCTCCCGCGCCTTTTCGCGGTTGGCCTCGGTGGCCTCCTCGTCGATGAGCATGTTGGGCTGTATGCTCTGGCGCATGATCTCCGCCGCCACGGCCACCAGCGGCTGCGGGTAGCCGGAGGAGGACAGCGTGCGGGCCATGGAGGCCACGGCGGAGGCCTCCTGTCCCTCCAGCAGAGCGTTGTTCATCAGGTCGCGCACCAGCTTGTTGGTGTCCTCGAAGAGCTGCTTGAGCAGCTTTGGGTCGGAATCCAGCAGCGCCGCGTAGTGCTCCGGGGAGAACTCCATGCCCAGTGTGGCGTTCATGCTCTCGACGGACGCCTCGGACACGTTGCGCCCCGCCTCCTTGGCGCCCTGCAGCACGGCGGACAGCGCGGCAAAGCGCGCCTCGATGTCGCTCATGACCTCGGCGTCCACGGCGCTGTCGGCGCTCTTGTAGCTGGGCTCCACCGCGGCGGCGGCCAGCTCGCGGTTCATCTCGGTGGTCACGGTGTCCTTGACGTCCTTGGTGGCCATGATGTCCATGCCGGCAGGCAGGCCCACCCGGATGTCGTGCTGCTCCGGGGTGATGCCCAGCAAGAGCAGCACCAGCAGCAGTACATAGGTGACGATGCTGATCAAAACGGATTGCAGCACCGGCGCGAACAGCGACTTCGCGCGGACTTTCCTCTTTTTCATGGCTTGGCTCCTTTACGGGCGGAACACCCGCGGCTTGCGTTCCCTTTCGCTCTTCTGGGCGTGCTTTTCGTAGGCGCGCACGATGGCCTGCACCAGCTCGTGGCGCACCACGTCCCGGTGGGTCAGCCGAACGATGCCGATGTCGCCCACATCCTTTAAGACCTCCAGCGCCTCCACCAGACCGGAGCGCTTGCCGGTGGGCAGGTCGATCTGGGTGACGTCGCCGGTGATGACCATCTTCGACCCCATGCCCATGCGGGTCAAAAACATCTTCATCTGCTCGCTGGTGGTGTTCTGCGCCTCGTCGAGTATGATGAAGGCGTCGTTGAGCGTTCTGCCGCGCATGTAGGCCAGCGGGGCCACCTCCACCGCGCCGCGCTCCACCAGCCGCTGATAGGCGTCCACGCCCATCATCTCGTGCAGCGCGTCGTACAGGGGGCGCAGGTAGGGGTCCACCTTCTGGGCCAGGTCCCCGGGCAGAAAGCCCAGCTTTTCACCGGCCTCCACGGCGGGGCGGGTGAGTATGATCTTCTCGATCTCCTTGTTTTTCAGCGCCACCACCGCCATGGCGATGGCCAGGTAGGTCTTGCCGGTGCCGGCGGGACCCACCGCGAAGGTGCAGGTGTTCTGCTTGATGGCGTCCACGTACTGCTTCTGGCCCAGGGTCTTGCACTTCACCTGGCGGCCGCGGTAGGTGATGGCGATCACGTCCCGCATGATCTCGCCGATGCGGTCCGCCTTGCCCTCCGCCGCCAGCTCGATGGCGTAGCGTATGCGGGTGCGGTCCACGGTCTCCCCGCGCAGCACGATCTCGCTGAGCTTTTCAAGGGTGAGCTTCGCCAGCGCCACCTTGTCCGGGTCGCCGGTGATCTGCACCTCGTCGCCGTGGGCGAATATCTCCACCCCCAGCTCCTCCCTGAAGATGGGTATGTTTTCCTCCCGGATGCCGAAGATGTTGATGAACTGCTCCGGCGTCTCCATCGTGATGCGTTCGGCGCGTCCCTGCTCCATGTTGTCCAAAAGTGTCATCCTCCCTGCCGCAGCGCCTCTGCCGTCGCGGCCGTATTCGTCGTGATTTCAAGGACCGCGCTGACCTTGAGCGCGTCCTGCGATGTTTCATTGACGCGCGTCCAGCAGCGCGCGATTTCGTAGCCTGTGATGCCCTCCGAGGACAGCCGGGCCCTGGCGTCGGCCACGGCCATCGCCGTGAGATCGCGGATCAGCGCGTCCCGGTCGGCGGCCTCCCGCCTAACGCGCCGCTCCCGCCGGGTCACGCGCTCGATGTGGACGGGCACGTACAGCCCGCCGATGGGCAGGTTGTCGACCTGCTCGGCCTGGTGTTCATAGTGCGTGCCCTCGGTGATGGGCACGTCCAGCCACGGCGTCCTGAGCGTGGCGGCGGTCGAAGCGTTGCCGGTATCCTCCCAGCGCTCGACGGCGGCGCACCCCGTGGCGCTGCCCTCGAACCAGGCGCGCACGATCACCTCGCCCAGCGCCGCGATGCCGCGGTTCTCCTCCTTGGTGCGCTTTTCCTCGCCGCGGATCAGCAGCTGCCCCCGGCGCACGGTGTCGCCGGGCTTCACGCAGGGCTGGCCGGATTCCACGTTCACGGACACCACGATGCCGCTTAAGTCGGCGTACAGGTCCCGGGGGACGCTCACGTCATAGACCTCCGGGGAGGCGGCCTCCGGCGCGGCCTCGATCGACAGCCGCACGCCCTGAAGCCGCGCCCCGGCGTAGCTCAAGCCCTCGCAGCGGGACAGAAGCTCCTCGGAGATGAGTTTCGGGTCGATGTCCCGGGCCATGCCGGGATGAACGCCCATCTCCCGAAGCGCCGCAGAGACGGCGGCGGGGTCGCCCAGCGCGGCGGAATCGCCGATGAAGCGCACGTCCACGCGCCACACGCGCCCCAGCAGCGCATGGCAGGCGACGAGCATCACGAGCATGCCGATGAGCAGCGTCCAGCGCCGCCTCACGGTCGCCGAGAGGGCGCTTCTGCCCCGGCGGGAGAGCACCTCGCAGGGGATGGAGAAGCGCGCGCACAGCGCGGACAGCTTCCCGGCGTCCGGGGCGCTGACCTCCACCGTTATGACGTGGTCGTCCCCCGGCTCGATGGACAAAAACCGAACGTTCATCTCCCGGGCGCGCTCGATCAGCTTTTCCGGCATCAGGCCCCGTATGCGCATGCGCACCTCGTGTCTCATGGGGCGCAGTCACCTCCCTCGCGGGGGAGGTCGATGCGGTGAATCGCGCCGCTGACGATGGCCGCGCGGGGCCGGGCGTCGCACAGCCTGAGCCCCTCGCCCGCGATGGCGATGGGCCCGCACCCGGTGTTCAGGCGGATGCGCGTGTCCGTCAGTTCCAGAAGGCCGGTGTGGTTTTCCACCAGCAGCCGTGCGCTGCCCACGACGGTGACGCGCGCGCACAGCCCCAGCATGTCCCGGCTCCACAACAGCGCGTCGGGACGGACTTTATGAATCGGTGTGCGCCTGGGAAAGCCCCCTGCGGCGCGCTTGTCTCTCATGGCGTGTCCTCCGCGATATGGTTTTTGTCATACCATATGCGGCGGGGCCGGGTTTCATCCGGCGGGGCGGGTCGACAACAATCCAATCTTATTATACACGATTACAGAACAAAAATGCAATATATCCGCCTTTAAAGCCGGAATAATTACCCAATTTCGCTGGATTTCACGCCGAAAGGATGGTAAAATGGAAGCCTGTGGAGGGATGGAATTTGTTTGACGTGAAGATGCTGACGGAAAAGCGGGGCGCGGGCCTTGCGCCGATGGCCGGCGTGACGGACGCCGCCATGCGGCTTCTGTGCCACGAGCAGGGGGCCGCGTGGGCCGTGAGCGAGATGCTGTCGGCCAAGGGCTGGGTGTTCTCGAAGGGCAAGAACCGCAACGCCTGCGACCTGCTGAAGCGCCTGCCGGGGGAGGGCGTGGCGGGGCTCCAGCTCTTCGGCAGCGCGCCGGAGTACATGGCCGAGGCCGCGCGGATGCTCGAGGACATGGGCTTTGACTTCATCGACATCAACTTCGGCTGCCCCGCCCCCAAGATCACCGGCAACGGCGAGGGCAGCGCCATGATGCGCGACCCCGGGGCCGTCGCCGCGGTGGTGCGGGCCACGGTGAACGCCACGCGCCTGCCGGTGACGGTGAAGATACGCTCCGGCTGGGACGAGCAATCCGTCAACGCCCCGGAGATCGCCAGGATCTGCGAGGACAGCGGCGCGCGGGCCGTGGCGGTGCACGCCCGCACCCGGATGCAGCAGTATTCGGGCCGGGCGGACTGGTCGGTCATCCGGCGGGTGAAGGAGGCCGTGAACATCCCCGTATTGGGCAACGGCGACGTGCGCGGCGGCGCGGACGCTCTGAGGATGCTGGCGGAGACCGGCTGCGACGGCGTGATCGTGGGCCGCGGGGCGCAGGGCAACCCCTGGATATTCCGCGAGATCGCCGCGGCCATGGCGGGCGACACGGTGCCGCCACCCTCCCCGCAGGCGCGCGCGGACATGGCGCTTCGGCACTTCGAGCTCGAGGTCATGTTGTACGGCGAGAAGCGCGGCATGCTGGAGATGCGCAAGCACATCGCGTGGTACGTGCACGGCATGAAGGGCGCCTCCCGGTTCCGGGATAGCATCAACGCGATGCAGAGCGCCGGGGAGGTCATGGACGCATTGAGGGATTTCGCCAAAACGCAGGAGGACATGTCATAGCGGCATGTCCTCCCTTTTATTTCAGCGGCACCGCCCCGTGCGCGCGCTTGACCAGCGCGGCGATGTCCTCCGGCGCGACGAAGCGGTCGCACCGCGCCTCTGGCACGAAGTCCGCGAGGAACTCCAGGTTGCCGCTGCCGCCGGCGATGGGGGAGTAGTCCAGCGCCCGGACCCGCCAGCCCAGCGTCGGCGCGAAGTCCGCCACCCGGTGCAGCACCTCGATGTGGGCCGAGGGCCTGGAGACCACGCCGTGCTTGCCGACCTGCGCGCGCCCCGCCTCGAACTGGGGCTTTACCAGGCAGATCAGCCGCCCGGCGCCGCCCAGCACATGGAAGGCGGCGGGCAGTATCAGCGTTATGGAGATGAAGGACACGTCCATCACCCCGAGCGTCGGTTTCTCGGGGAACATGTCCGGCGTCAGGCTCCGGGCGTTGACGCGCTCCATGCTGACGACCCTGGGGTCCGCAGCCAGCAGCGGGTCGAGCTGTCCGTAGCCCACGTCGATGGCGTAGACCCGCTTCGCCCCGTTTTGCAACAGCACGTCCGTAAACCCGCCGGTGGACGCGCCGATGTCCATGCACACCAGCCCCGCGGGGTCGACGCCGAACACATGCAGCGCCTTTTCCAGCTTGAGGCCGCCCCGGCCCACATAGGGGTGCGCCTGCCCCAGCACCGTAAGCACGTCCTCCGGGCCCACCTTCTGGGCGGGCTTCGTGATCACTGCGCCGTTGAGCGTGGCCAGCCCGGCCTCGATCAGCGCCCGCGCCTTCTCCCGGCTGGCCGCCAGGCCCCGCGCGTAAAGGGCGGCGTCTGCCCGCGTCATCTCCGCCATGTCATACCTCCGTATCGTCGATGATACCATTATAACGCCCGTCCTCTCATTTGAACAGCGCCAAATTGTAACCCCTTTCCAGTTCTGGTAATTTGTGAAAATTGCACAAAAAACAGCTTGACGAAATTGGGATAATATTATAATATAATCGTGAAATATATTTCAAATTTGTTTCAATGAGAGGTGAAAAGCATGAAGAAAATCGGAATGATCGTCATGATTGTGATGCTGGCGGCGCTCATACTGTTGCCCGCCATGGCGTCGGGGGTGTCCGGGCGCATCGTGGGGAACCGCATCGTGGTTACATGGCGGACGGGCGCTGGGACGTGCGCGCTGACGGTGCGCAAGGGGCGCTGGCCCGTATGGTCGCGGAACGTGCGGGGCGGCAACGGCAGCGTGGAGATCGCCATCGACGACCCTACGGCCACCTACACCCTGCGGCTGCAGGCCCCGGAGGGCAGCTACACCACCCGCGTAGAGGGCGCGAAGCCCGCCGCGACGCAGGCGCCCGTCAGCGTCAGCAACCGCGAGGACCTGGCCACGCAGGTGCTGAACCTGCTGAACGGGGAGCGGGCATCGCGTGGGCTCTCCGCGCTGCGGATGGACCCGGAGCTCACCCGGGCGGCGTGCGTGCGGGCGGGGGAGATCGCCCGCAGCTTCAGCCACACCCGGCCCGACGGCTCCGCCTGGTCCACCGTCAGCGGCGCGGCCTACGGCGAGAACATCGCCCGGGGCCAGAACAGTGCCGAGAAGGTGATCGCCGCGTGGATGACCTCCACCAGCCACCGGGAGAACATGCTGCGCGCAAGCTACGGCTCCGTGGGCATCTGCGCCTACAAGGTAAACGGCGTGATGCACTGGGTGCAGTTGTTCGGGAAGTGATACTAATTTCAGTCTAAAAATCAACCATCCTGCGGTGGCTTTTCCGCCATGGCTTCGTTGTCGGCCCTTGACTTGCCGCCAGCAAGCCTGCGGACC
>CADASI010000117.1 GCA_902790525.1 uncultured Eubacteriales bacterium | reverse complement strand
GGGCAGTAGCGGCAGTGCGTAAAAGTCAAGGGAAAGCAACGCAGAAATGCAGTCAAAGACGCCGAAAATGCGCTTCAGGCATTTTAGAAACACACTCTAGTCCGGCACCCAGCCGTCGCCGTCGCAGTATTCGCCGTTGATCCAGCCGTAGAGGCCGGTGTAGTCCTTGCCGATGGCCTTCTTGATGCTGAGGGACTCGGCGGTGAGGTAATCCAGTATCTCGCGGTTCGGCTTGCCCTCGCGGATCATCTCGTCCACCACGTGCCCGGCAAGCTTCACGATGTTCTTGCACACCAGCAGGTGGCCGTCGAACGCCTTGGCGGACTGCACGGCGTTCACCCGGCCCTGGAGGTAGATGCCCTCCTTCGTGGCCTGATAGAAGCGATAGCCCCCGACGCAGGTCGCCGCGACGGTGAACAGGAACACCAGGGTGGTGGCGATGACGCTCCTGGCCCCGATGCTTCTGACGATTTCGCGGAAAGAGCCCCTCTTTTCCATATCCATCATGTCTCCTCGGCTTATGGCGACAGATTATTGCCCGAAGTTTTCGGTCATCCAGTCCTTGACGGCGTCTATGACCTGATCCAGGTGGCGGTTGTAGCAGTGGTCGTCCCCGGGGATCAGCCTGATCGCGCCGTTCTTGTAGCGCCTGGCGGCGTCGATGCCCACCTGCACCGGGACGGACGTGTCCGCGTCGCCGTGGACGATCAGCACGGGGCCGTCGTAGCGGTCGATGGCGTCCTCCACGCGGATGGTCTGGGCGACGCGCAGGTAGTTGCCGCCCAGCGTCCTGCCATCGAAAGCGAGCGCCTCCGGGATATTGTCGGGATCGAAGGGGATGCCCAGCATCTCCCCGCGGCGGCAGATCTCCGGGATCATGGCGGCGGGGGAGAGGGGGATCAGCCCGCGGATCAGCTCCCGGCGCATGGCCGCGGCCAGCATGACCAAAAGCCCGCCCTGCGAGTGGCCGCAGAGGTAGATCTCCTTTGCAAAATCCAGCCCCCGGGCATAGTCGATCACCGTCAGGGCATTGGTCATCCACTTGAACAGCGTGTGGTCGCGGAAGGCGCCGTCGCTGTGGCCGTGGCCGTACATGTCCACCCGCAGGGTCGCACAGCCGAGGTCGTTGAAGGCCCTCGACACGGCGGTGATGTGGGTCTCCTCCATGTGGCCCGTGAAGCCGTGGATGACGATGACCAGCCGGTCGCTGCCCTCCGGGACGTCGAGCTTGGCGTTTAAGCGGATGCCGTCGTCCGGGATGAAGAATTGGCTGCTGCGCATGCGGAGCCCTCCCAGGTAAAGTTATAACATTATTTTATCACATATCCCTGCGTTGGGCAATCGCAAATATTGCGTTTATGTTGCCGGGATTGTGAAATGGGGGCCGATTTTGGAAAGGCGTGGACGCGGGGGAGGATGTGTGGTAGAATGAAGGGGAAGGTATGAATATGATCGGCGAGGTGAGACGATATGCCCTTTGAAATTGTGCGCAACGACATTACGCGAATGAAGGTGGACGCCATCGTCAACGCCGCGAACCGCTCGCTGCTGGGCGGCGGGGGCGTGGACGGGGCCATCCACCGCGCCGCCGGGCCCGGTCTGCTTGAGGAGTGCCGGACCCTGGGCGGGTGCGAGACGGGACAGGCGAAGATCACCCGGGGCTACCGGCTGAGCGCGAAGTACGTGATCCACACGGTGGGGCCGATCTGGCACGGCGGGGGGTATAACGAGCGCGCGCTGCTGACGGCGTGCTACCGCAACTCGCTCGCGCTGGCCGTCGAGAACGGCTGCGGGAGCGTGGCGTTCCCGCTGATCTCCGCCGGGGCCTACGGCTATCCCAAGGCGGAGGCCATGGACGTGGCGGTGGAGGCCATCGCCCGGTTTTTGGAGGAACACGATCTGACGGTGTACCTGGTGGTGTTCGGGGACGCGGCGTTCCTCGAGGGGAAGAAGCTGTTTCGGGACGTGCGGGCGTATATCGACGACGTCTACGCGGAGACCTGCCTCCCCAAGGGCGTCGAGCATGCCCGGAGGACGCTGTGGGAGTGGGACGAATCGGCCGCGCTTCAGATGGACCAGGCGTTCGGGGAGGCCTGGGCCGACGCCTACGCCGACGCCTCGCAGGCGCCAACGTCCGCCGCCCAGCCCGACTGGGACAACCTGCTCCGGCAGGCCGACGAGGGCTTCTCCGAGGCGCTCATGCGGCTCATCGACGAGCGGGGCATGACCGACGCCCAGTGCTACAAGCGGGCCAATGTGGACCGGAAGCTGTTCAGCAAGATCCGCTCCAATCCCGCCTACCGGCCCAGCAAGCCCACCGTGTTCGCCTTTGCCGTCGCGCTGGAGCTCACGCTGCCCCAGACGAAGCGCCTGCTGGGCAAGGCGGGGTTCGCGCTGTCGCACAGCAGCAAGTTCGACATCATACTGGAGTACTTCATCAAGTCGGGCAACTACAATGTGTTCGAGATCAACGAGGTGCTGTTCCGGTTCGATATGCCGCTGCTGGGGTCCGGCACGGCGGCGGTGTGATATATAATTGTCGCCTGCCGGGCGACCAAATCCCTCCCGTTTTTGTGTATGATGTAGCTGTTCCCGAAAAAGAAAGCACATCAAACACAAAACAGGGAGGGATTTACATGAAAAAGAATCTGACGGAAATGGTGTTCATACTGGACAAAAGCGGCTCGATGGCGGGGCTGGAGGCCGACACCATCGGCGGCTTCAACGGCATGATCGAGCGCCAGAAGAAGGCGGAGGGGGAGGCGCTGGTGTCCACGGTGCTGTTCTCCAACGAGAGCACGGTCCTGCACGACCGGGTGGACCTTCAAGAGATCGCGGCCATGACGGACCGCCAGTACTGCGTGGGCGGCTGCACGGCGCTGATCGACGCCATCGGCGGCGCGATCCACCACATCGCGAACGTCCACAAGTACGCCCGCGAGGAGGACCGGCCGGAGCGCACCGTGTTCGTGATCACCACCGACGGCATGGAGAACGCCAGCCATCGCTACACCAGCGACGAGGTAAAGGCCATGGTGAAAAAGGAAAAGGAGCAGTACGGCTGGGAGTTTCTGTTCCTCGGTGCGAACATCGACGCCGTGGAGACCGCCGGACGCATCGGCATCGGCGCGGACCGGGCGGCGACCTTCTTGAGCGACGCGGCGGGCCAGGCCCTCAACTACCAGGCCCTCGGCGACGCGGTGTGCCGGGTGCGCGCCCACGCGCCGCTGACCGCGGACTGGAAGCGCGACATCGAGGCGGACTTTGAGGCGCGGGGCGGAAGGTGAGCCCCCGGGATCACATATCCTGCCCGCGGCACAGGGCGTCGGCGCGCTCGAACACGGCGGCGACGCTGCCGACGCCCTCGTAGCGGGCCATGCCGCAGGCGATCACCGGACCGCCTGCGGCGCGGTTTTTGGCGTTGATTTCGTCCAGATCTTTGAGCAGCGCGTCGATGCAGGCATAGTCGTGCCCCTGGGCGATGGCGGCGAACTGGTCCCCGGTCACCCGGAACACCGGGCTGTGTTTGAAGGTCTCGCAGATGACGGCGCAGGCGTCGCGGATGAGCCTGTCGCCCGCGTCCCGGCCCCGGGTCTCGTTGACCTCGGCCAGCCCGCACACCCGGCACAGCACGATGGCGTACTTGACGGTCTGCCCGCCCTCGATCTGCCGGGCGAGGGATTCCGACATGCTGTCGTAGGCCGTGCGGTTGCGAACGCCGGTGAGGGCGTCCAGGTTCGCGCGGTTGCGGGCGGCGGCCAGCTTGCGCTCGTAGTCCTGCTCGCGCCGCACCTGCTCGTCCACGTTGCGGATGCCCACGATGAGCTGCGGGCCGTCCTGCTCCTCCACCAGCGCGATCTGCGCGGTGACGTACTGGGGCCGGCCGTTCAACATCATGCGGTATTGCAGCACGAACAGCCCGCTCTTTTCGATCTCCTCCATGACCCTCTCCCGGGTCATCAGCGCCCGGAACTTGCCGAGGTCCTCGGGGTAGACGTGCTTGACGCTCTCGCTGTAGGACTGCTCGAAGAAGTCCTCGCCCGCCTTGGCCAGGCCCAGCCCGGAGTATTCGCCGGTGGCGCTGTACTCGGTGTAGCGGCCGGTGGCGGGGTCGACCGTGTAGATGCAGATGTAGCCCTTCGCCAGGGCGTTGATGCGCGCGTAGGTGGTCTGTTCGGCCAGCATGCGGGCCATTTCCTCTTTTTGGCGCACCTGGGCGTCCACGTTGCTCACGCCGATGATGATGTGGTTCTCGTCCCCCCGCATGCGCACCGCCTTCATGTTCACGTAGGTGGGCACGCCGCCCATGAGCAGGCGGTAGATGAGGGTAAACTTGCCGTGCTCGTCCAGGGTCCGAAGCACGTTGTCCCGGGTGAAGGATTCCAGGAACAGCGCCCGGTCGTCCTTGTGGATGAAGAACTGGGCGTCCTTGGCGCTGGCGCCGAAGAAGTCCGCGCCGCGGCGCTCCACGGCCAGGTTCTCCCGGCCGGGGTCGGAGGTGTACTCGATGAACCGATCTGTGTCGACATCCACGTAGTAGAGGTTGATGTAGTCCGAGGACAGCGCCTGGCTGATGCTGGCGAAGCTGGCCCCGGCGTCCCCGCTGTCCTCCATGACCGCCAGCACGGCGATGGCGATGGCGGCGGTGCCCGTGACGGGATTGACGGCCACGCGGCGGATGAAGGAGTGGATGGTGGTCTTCTCGTCGATGGGTTCGTCCAGGATGGCGCGGTTGCCGTCGCGGCTGCAGCGCATCACCGCGCCCAGGAAGGCGGCTCCGCGGCCGTCGGGCAGGCCGGTGTCGTCCAGCACGAGCTGCTCGGTCTGCGTGATGCCAAACACGCGATTCATGAAGTCGCGGTAGGACCGGTTGCAGCGGGTGAAGTGCGCCTTGTCGCCGCTGACCTCCATGATGGCCATGGGCAGGGTGTCGAAGAAGCGGCGCAGGGCGTCGTCGCCCTCGCCCTCGCCGGCGATGACGGCCATGTCGTAGAGGTTGATGCGGCCCAGCGTGGCGTAGTATTCCGATTCCTCCGGGTTCTCAAAGCCCATGTCGCCGCCGCTTCTGAACCGGGCCAGTATGTCGTCAAAGGACAGGGGCCTGCCGTAGTAGTAGCCCTGGATTTTCGTGCAGCCGATCTCCCGGAGGAACTCCGCCTGGGCCTCCTGCTCCACGCCCTCGCACACGGTCTCGACCCCCAGGCCGAGGGCCATCTTCGTCAGCTCCGTGAGTATGATCTTGCCCTCGTCGCCGCTGTCGAAGCGGTCCATGAAGCGCATGTCGAACTTGATGAGGTCGAAGTGGATGCTCTGCAGCACGTCCAGCGAGGAGTAGCCGCTGCCGAAGTCGTCCATCCACACCTTGAAGCCCAGCGCCTGGAAGCGCTCCACCTGGGCCTTCATGAACGCGAAGTCGCTGCCGATGACGCTCTCGGTGATCTCGATGGTCAGCATGGACCGGTCGACGCCGGCCTCGTCCACGCGGCGGCGAATCTCCTCCACGATGTCGCAGCTGTCGAAGTCCGCCCGGGACAGGTTCACCGACTGGGGCACCACGTAGAGGCCCGCTTCGGCCTGCTTTTTGATCTTCAGAAGCACCTGCTCCACCACGTACAGGTCCAGCTTGTAGATGAGCTTGGATTCCTCCAGCGCGGGGATGAAGTCGGCGGGGGACAAAAAGCCCATCACCGGGTCGATCCAGCGGGACAGGCACTCCTCGTCGCACACCTGGCCGTTGGCGGCGCGGATGATGGCCTGGTAGTACACCACGATCCAGCCCTCCGACAGGGCCTGGTCCAGGTGGCCGATGATGTAGCGGAACTTCTCGGCCCGCTTGAGCATGCCCTCGTCAAACCAGCGGATGGCGGAGACGTAGGCGCCGCGGTGCTGGTCGCAGGCGAACTTGGCGCGGTCGGAGGCCACGGTGATGCTCACGTCCTCCAGCCGGTCCGGGTACACGCCCGCGCAGACGGGCAGCGTCCGGCCGTCGTTGGCGCGCTGGCAGTCCTCAAACACCGCCCGGACCGTGTCCTCCAGCCCGTCCTCGACGGTCAGCACCGCGAAGTGATCCTGGCTGATGTGGCCCAGCGTGTGGTCGCCGTAGTGGCGGGAGAGTATGTCGCCGAAGGCCCGGATCAGGCGGTCGCCCTCGTCAAAGCCGTACTGCCGGTTGAACTGCTTCATGCCGATCAGGTTGAAGTACAACACCGCCGACGGCTGGCCCGCCTCCGCCAGGCGCTGCCGCTCCAGTTGGGCCAGTTTGAAGAAGTAGCGCATGTTGGGCAGGCCTGTGAGCTGTGAGCTTGTCGGTGTAGATCTGGTGGTTGAGCTCGTCGAAGTACGCCTTCTGCTGGTCGCGCATGCGCATGAAGGCGTCGGTCAGCGTGCCCACCTCGTCGTTGCCGCTGTAGTCCAGCGCCACGTCGAAGTCCCCGGCGGCGAGGCGGCGCGACGCGGCGGTGAGCCGCTGGAGGGGCCGGGTGATGAACTGCATGGCGAACAGCAGAAGCACCGCGAACAGCGCGATGATGCCCATGGACACGGGCAGTATGACCCGCACCAGGCGCGTCCAGGCGGCGTTGATCTCCGCCACCGGGGCGGTGATGATCAGCTTCATGCCGTTGGACAGCGTGGTGAAGGAGAGCTGCCGCTTTTCGCCGTTGAAGGTGTAGCGTATGAGCTCGTCGCCGTTGTCCGGCTGGCGCAGCTTCTCCGAAAGGCCGGGGATGGCGGAGATGTCGGCGGTGTGGTCCGCGCCGGGGTCGGGATGGTAGAGCACATGGCCGTCGGCGTCGTACAGGCAGGCGAAGCCGGTCTTGTAGACCCGTATGGCGCGAATCTGCTCCGCGAGGGTCTCAAAGGGGATGTCCATGCCCAGCACGCCGATGAACGCCCCCGACTTGTAGATGGGGACGATGTAGGAGTAGGTCCGCAGCTCGTTCAGGAAGTGGGCGGAGTAGGGGCCCACCCAGGAGGGACGGCCGCGCCGGATGGGGGTGTAGTACCAGGTGGTGTGGGCGATGTCCTCGGGATCCAGCTCCCGGGCGTCCAGCGGCGGCTGGGCGTCGAAGCCGGTCTTGCCCACGCGGGAGTAGAAGAAGCCGTGCTCGTTTGCGGAAATTTCGGGACTGATGCAGTAGTAGTAGGTCACCACGCCGTGGGTGTGGCTGGCCACGCTGGCGAAGGCCTCCTGGATCTGGGCGCAGTGGTCGGAGAGGTAGGCGTCCAGCCGGGCGGCCTGCTCCGCCGTGCGGGCGTGCTTGCGGGCGTATGCCCCCGCGACGCCGCACTCCACCAGCACCGCGCTGTCCAGGGAGTCGTTGGCCATGTTTCCGGCCATCTCCACGGACTGCTCGATGCTCTCGATGTACTTTTCAAGCGTCTTGCGCGTGTCCTGACCGATCAGGTTCATGGTCTCCACGGACCGGCGGTCGTTGGACTCCCTCAGCGGGAAGTAGCATGCCGTGAACGCGCAAAGCAGGCTTGTGAGTATGGCGACGATGGTGATCGCCGTGATTTTGACGCGGATCGAATGCATCATTTCAGCTCCCGAATGTTCACTGCGTGTCACGAATGGTAAAATCGCGGTATCTGTTCTTCACCGAGCCGTTCCAGGAGGACTGTATGCCCGAGGCGCGCTCGGAGGTCACGTAGTAGCGCAGCCGGGAGAACAGCGGTATCCAGGCGGCGTCCTCCTGCACGATCTTGCGCTCCAGTGCCCGGTATTCCTCGAGACGGGCGTCGGCGTCCACGATGCGCCGCGCCGCCCGCACGCGGGCCATGAGCTCCTCGTCCTGATAGCACAGGCTGCGGAAGCGCGCGTTGTCGCGGCTGCCGAAGAAGGTGTAGATGAAGTTGTCGGGATCGTTGTAGTCCGCCGTCCAGGTGGCGGAGTAGCAGGCGAGGCCGCCGCTCTTGCGACGGGGCATGAACTCGTCGTCCTCCAGCACCTCGATGGCGGCGCGCACGCCGCACTTTTCCCACATGGAGACCACCATGCGCATGAGGGTCATCTCCCACTGGGTGGAGGCCGCGTTGACGCTGACGGTCAGGTCGAAGCCGTCGGCATAGCCCGCCTCCGCCAGCAGCGCCATGGCCGCGGCGGGGTCGTAGGGGATCTCCGGCAGGTCCGGGTTGAAGCCGTACAGCCCGTGGGGATAGATGCCGTTCTCCACCGAGCCACGGCCGCTGTACACCGCGTCCAGCAGCAGCACCCGGTTCAGCGCCAGCTGCAGCGCCTTGCGGACGCGCGCGTCGTTGAGCGGCTCGACGGTCTCGTTCAGGGCGATGTAGGTCGTGCCGATGCGGGGCACGATGTACAGCCGGTCCTGGTAGATGTCGCCGTGGATGAAGTACTCCACCGAGTTGCCCACCTCGTCCAGGTCCAGCACGTCCAGCCCCCCGGCCTCGAACAGCATGCGGATCTCCTCCGGCTCCGTCATGAACCGAAGGTCGAGCCCGGCGCACTTGGGCGGGCCCTCCCAGCAATCGGGGTTGGCGGTGAGCAGCATGCCCTGCCCGGGCACCCACTCCCGCAGAATGAAGGAGCCCGTGCCGACGGTGCAGGCGGGGTCGATGCCGAAGCGGTCCCCGGCGGCGCGGGTGGTGTCCTCGTCCAGTATCGACGCGCCGGGCATGGACAGGCACGCCATAAACGCCTCGAAGGGCTGCCGGAGGGTGATGGCGAACGTGAGGTCGTCGAGTATCTCAAAGCCCTCCAGCCGCTCCGCCTCGCCCTTGGCCAGCCTGTCCGCCCCCAGGATCTCCTCGGCGATGTCGCGGTTGCAGGAGTCGGGGTGGGTCAGAAGCCGGTGGAAGGTGTAGTCCACGTCCGAGGCGGTCAGCGCCGCGCCGTTGCTGAAGCGCACGCCGTCGCGCAGGCGGAAGGTGTAGCGCCGCCCGTCGTCGGTGACCTCCCAGGACTTCGCCAGGGCGGGGCGGATCGTCACCGCGCCGTCCGCGTCGCTGTCCATCTCCACCAGGCGGTTGAACACGTTCTGGGCGATGGTGTAGTGGATCGACGTGCACTGGAAGTCCACCGTGTCGGGCTCGTCCTCCACGGCGACGAGATAGCGGGAGGTGTCCGGCGCCGAATCCGCGGCGGCGTCCGGCGCGCCCTCCGGGCGGGAGGCGCATCCGCACAGCATGAGCGCCGTCAACAGAAGGAGTATCAGCAAGCGGTGAGATGCCGTTTTCATGGCGGCCTCCTTTGGATTATGCGGTCAATGTTCGCCTGATAAATTTCCACTTATTATATAAACCGAATAATGACCCTATTTTTATTATACCAGACAGAATGCCGCATTGTCCATTGCTTTTTTGTGAAACTTGCGGTGAACAAATAAGCCTGCGGCTTCGCGATTAAAACAAATCGTGCGGAAATGTCGCCGGAGGGTTATTTTCCACTTGCAATGGAAGGTAAAATCAGGCATAATATAGTCGGGTGAATATGGGGGCGGGAGGTTCTTCCCGCCCGCGCACCGCAAGGGCAATAATCGAAAGGTGATCGTCATCATGAAACGGGCGAAGCAATGGAATCTCCCGGGCGCCGCGCTGGCGGGTCTGCTCGCGGTTCTGGCGGCGCTTTTGCCGTTCGGCATGGCCGAGGAGGCGCCGCTGTATGTACGCAACGAATGGAACTACGTTGAGGGCTCGATGGACGTGTCCGGGGGCATCCCCGAGGACGCCACCGGGCGGCTGGGGCGCATCCGGGCGCTGGGCCGGCTGACCGTGGCCACGGAGCCCTACTTTCCGCCGCAGGAGTTCATCGACGAAAACAAGTCGGGCCAGGAACGCTACGTCGGCTCGGACATGGAGCTCGCCCGGCGCATCGCCGAGCGCATGGGGGTGGAGCTCCAGATCGTGCCGCTGGAGTTCACCGACGTGCTCTCCAGCGTGGCCGAGGGCAAATACGACCTGGCCATATCGGCGCTGTCCTTTACCGCCGGGCGCGCGGCGGTGATGGAGATGTCCAAGGGCTATTACTTCACCAGCGAGCAGGCCTCCAGCGGCCTGGTGATCCGGGAGGCGGACGCGGGGAAGATCCTGAGCGTCGAGGACCTGTCCGCCCGGGACATCGTGGCGCAGAGCGGCTCGCTGCAGGAGAGCATGGCCGTGGAGAACATTCCGTTCTACCGCAAGTTCCGCAGGCTCCCCACCGTGAACGACGTGTACGTCGCGGTGATGGCGGGCAAGGCCGACGCGGGGATACTGGACGTGGAGAACGCCCGGGCCTACATCAAAAACCATCCCGGCTGCGGGCTTAAGCTGGTCGAGGGCGTGCACTTCGACCTGAAACCCGAGTTTGAGGGCGACCGCGTGGCGGCGCCCAAGGGGGAGCTGGAGCTTGCCTATTTCGTCAACGGCGTGATCGACGAGGTGGTCGCGTCCGGAGAGTACGACCGCTGGTTCGAGGAGTACGCCCGGTACGGCGACGCGCAGAACTGATCCTGCCGGAGGAGGTCGTGACGGATGAAGAAATGGAAGATATGGCAGATCGTGCTGTTCACGGCGCTGTGCGTGCTGCTCAACATCGGCGGGCGGCAGCTGGCGAGCTGGCTTCAGCTGCCGATGTGGCTGGATTCCTTCGGCACGGTGCTGTGCGCCTGCATCGCCGGGCCGCTGGGCGGGGCCATGGTGGGCCTGACGTCCAACCTGGCCTACAGCGTGGTGGTGCGCATCTCGGTGGCGTACTCGATCACCAACATCGTGCTGGGTGTCCTGGTGGGCATCGTGGCGCGCAAAAACTGGTTTGACCAGTTCTACGGCTTCATGAAGGCCACCACGCTGGCGGTGCTGGCGGCGCTGATCGTGTCCGTGCCGCTGAACTACCTGTTCGCCGGGGGCTACACCGGCAACGTGTGGGGCAACGCCGTGATCGGCTACCTGCTGGATAAGAACTGGCCGCCCGCCGTGTGCGGCATACTCGGCCAGCTCGCCATAGAGTTCGCCGACAAGATGATCACCATGCTGGCGGTGTACCTGGTGCTGCTGGCGCGGCGGGTGCGCAACAGCCATGAGGAGGCCACCGCCATGTCCGGCTCCGGCCCGGCGGCCGCGGCGCTGATCGTATGCCTGGCGCTCAGCGTGTGCGTCGCGCCCGCCCGGGCGGAGGAGATCGTGCTGGAGCCGGAGAACGAGTCGGCCTATTCCGACGCCGTCGACTACAACGACTACGTCCAGACCGTGTACAGCAGCAGCAACGGCCTGCCCTGCGGCGAGGCCAACGACATCGCCCAGACCAACGACGGCGTGCTGTGGATCGGCACCTACGCCGGGCTGTACCGCTACAACGGGCGGGAGTTTCGCTGGGTGGACAACTACGACTCCGTGCGCAACGTCAACTGCCTGTACGTGGACGAGGAGGGCCGGCTGTGGATCGGTACCAACGACAACGGCCTGTCCATCGTCATCCGCGAGAAGGTGGTCAACGTGCTGGACCAGTCCACGGGACTGCCCTCCAACTCGGTGCGCTGCATCACCCACGCCTCGGACGGCTACTACTACGTGGGCACCACCGGCAGCATGCAGCTGCTGATCATGAACAACGGCCTGAAGGTGGCCAATACGTTGAGCGAGATCAACTACGCCGACAGCATCACCGCCGACGAGGACGGCCACGTGGCGGCCATCACCTCGGACGGGCGGCTGTTCCTGCTCGAGGGGGGACAGATCCTGTGCTCGCTTCGGCTGACGGGCGACCAGGAGCTGTTCAACTGCTGCGCCTTCGCGCCCGACGGCAAGCTGATGGTGGGCACCTCCACCAACCACATCTACCGCTACGACGTCTCCCGGCACGACTTCATACTGCTGGACGTGCGCACCTGCAACAACGTCAACAGCATCAACAACCTGAACTTTTTGAGCGACGGGACCCTGTTCATCTCCACTGACAGCGGCGTGTCCTACATGGACAAAAACGGCGGCTACCACCGGATGAACACCAACGACTTCAACAACTCCATCGACAACATGCTCTTCGACTACCAGGGCAACCTGTGGTTCACGTCCTCGCGCCTGGGCCTGCTGCGGCTGGCGAAGTCGGCCTTCAAGGACATCTACGGCACCATCGGCATGGACCGCCGGGTGGTCAACGCCATCGTGATGTGGCAGGGCAACTACTACATCGGCACCGACAAGGGGCTGGACGTGGTGGATCACGCCTGCCGCCACCAGCTCAAAAACGCCCTCACCGCGGCGCTGGAGGGCAAGCGCATCCGCTGCATGACCGTGGATTCCCGCGACCACCTGTGGGTGTGCACCTACGGCAAGGGCCTGATGGAGTTCTCCCCGGAGGGCGAGAGCTGGCTGTACAACGCCGAGAACGGCAGCTTCGGCAACCGCTCGCGCATCGTCAAGGAGCTCTCCGACGGCACCATCATGGCCGCCGGGGACACGGGCATCAGCTATATCCGCGACCATCAGATCGTGCGCACCATCCGCAACGGGGACGGCCTGATCAACTCCATGATACTGACGCTGACCGAGCGGGGCGACGGCACGATACTCGCCGGCACCGACGGCGACGGCATCGCCATACTCAAAGACGGCGCGGTGACCGGCATGCTCACCCGCGCGGACGGGCTGTCGAGCGGCGTCATACTGCGCACCATCAAGGACACGAAGTCCGAGGGCGTGTTCATCGTCACCAGCAACGGGCTGTGCTACCTGGACCCGGACGGCACCATCCGCGTGCTGGACAAGTTCCCCTATTTCAACAACTACGACATCTGGGCCCGGGACGAGGACACGCTGTTCGTGATGTCCTCGGCCGGCATCTACGTGGTGGGCCGGGACGAGCTGGTGGAGGGCGGCGACATGGCCTGGGAGCTGCTGGACGCCCGCCGGGGCCTGGGCACCTCGCTGACGGCCAACTCCTGGAACTGGTACGATGAAAGCGGCGAGCTGTTTTTGCCCTGCGACACCGGCGTCTACACCATCGACGCCCAGCGCTACGACAGCGAGGTGCGCTCCTACCGCATGCAGCTCGCCTCCGTGCGGCTGGACGGCGTATTGCAGCCCCCCGCCCGCACCGGGACCATACTGGTGGGGCAGGGCGTCAACCGCGTGGAGCTGAGCCCGGAGATACTGAACTACACCATCCAGGAGCCCAACGCGGGCTACTGGCTGGAGGGCTACGACACCCAGTGGACCATTGTGCCCCAGGGCAGCCTGAACACCATCATCTACAACAACCTGCCCGCGGGGGACTACACCTTCCATCTGGCCATATTCGACAGCGCCGGCGAGCGGGTGCTGGGGGAGCGCAAGTTTGAGCTGGTGAAGGAGGGCGAGATGTACGAGAAGCCGGGCTTCGTCACCTACATGCTGGCGCTCCTGGTGCTGTTCATCATATGGGTCACCTGGCTGGTGGTCCAGCGGCAGCTCAACCAGCAGCAGATCAAGCTGAACATGGCCAACGAGACGGTCATGGCCATCGCCAACGCCGTCGACGCCAAGGACGTGCGCACCAGCCAGCACTCCATGCGCGTGGCGGAGTACTCGGTGCTGATCGCCCAGGAGATGCACTGCTTCAAGTGGTGGCAGCGCCGCAAGATGCTCTCCAACCTGAGAAAGGCCGCCCAGATGCACGATATCGGCAAGATCGGCATCCCGGACAGCGTGCTCAACAAGGTGGGGCGGCTGACCGACGAGGAGTACGCGGAGATGAAGTCCCACGTCACCCGCGGCGCGGAGATTTTGAAGGACTTCACGCTGGTGGAGAACGTGGTGGAGGGCACCCGCTACCACCACGAGCGCTACGACGGGCGGGGCTATCCCGACGGGCTGAAGGGGGACGAGATCCCGCTGTTCGGCCGGATCATCGGCGTGGCCGACG
The DNA here is from genome assembly GCA_902790525.1 of uncultured Eubacteriales bacterium. Taxonomy (GTDB): domain Bacteria; phylum Bacillota; class Clostridia; order Christensenellales; family Aristaeellaceae; genus UBA2862. The sequence continues at coordinate 1,237 of CADASI010000117.1, read as the reverse complement.
CCTTCGACGCCATGACCTCCAACCGCGTGTACCGCAACCACATGGACACCGACTACGTGATGAACGAGATGAAGCGCGGCAGGGGCACGCAGTTCGATCCCGACGCGCTGGACGCCTTCGTGCGGCTGGTGGACAAGAAGATCATCAACCTCCCCGAGCTCTACGCCCACAGGCGCGCGGAGATCGAGCACGCCGACCAGAAGGCGCAGGCGGAGCTCAGGCGCCGCGTGGAGGAGGACAGGAAGATCCAGAAAGCCGAGATGGACGACGGCGCGGACGGGAAAGGAGCGTAGGCCATGAAGCGGGTTTACATCACGATGGGGCTGACCTGCGCGGTCATACTGGCCATACTCGCGGGCTGGCTGCAATATCTGAATCTCACCGGCGTCCGGGACACGCTGACGGTCGGGTTCATCTATGACAACGACGAGAGCACGCCCTACACCTACAACTTCTCCCTGGCCAAGGACGCGCTGGAGCGCCGCTACGGCGACCGGGTGACCATACTGACGTGCAGCAACGTGCTGGACGACAAGATGGAGGACCCGCTGCGGGACCTGGTCACCAAGGGCTGCGACGTGATATTCTTCAACGGGTACAGCGAGCTGGTCGTCAAGCTGGCGCCGGATTACCCGGAGGTGGAGTTCTGCCAGACCTCCTACATGGACATGACCGACCGGCAGGTGCCCCCGAACTACCACACCTTCAAGGGCGAGGCGTATCAGGCGCGCTACGTCAGCGGCATCGCGGCGGGCATGAAGATCGCGCAGATGATCGAGGAGGGCGCCATCAAAAGCGACGAGGCCGTGGTGGGCTTCGTGGCGCGGCGTTCCCGACCTCCGAGGTCATCTCCGGCTACACCGCCTTCCTGCTGGGGGTGCGCTCCGTGGTGCCGCAGGCCGTGATGCGCGTGCGCTACACCGGCACCTGGTCCAGCTACGCCCAGGAGAAGAGCGCCGCCCAGGCGCTGATCGACGAGGGCTGCGTGGTGATCTCCCAGCACACGGACACCATCGGTCCCGCCGTGGCCTGCGAGGAGACGGAGGGCGAGCGGCCCGTGTACCACGTGGGCTACAACCAGAGCATGTCCGACGTGGCCCCGGGCACGTCGCTCATCGCCTCGCGCATCTGCTGGGAACCCTACGTCACCGCGGCGGTGGACGCCGTCATGGCCCGTAAGAGCATCGAAAAGGTGGTCTCCGGGCGGGTGCACGGCACGGACGTCTCCGCCGGGTTC
>CADASI010000116.1 GCA_902790525.1 uncultured Eubacteriales bacterium | reverse complement strand
AAGCGCGTTGTGCATCTCGTTGATGTTCACGATGCGGTAGTTGATGCCGGTGGCGCGGCACACCGCCATGCTGTCGGCGATGTCCTTCTGCACGCCGTCGGGCATCAGCACGCCGTACACGTTCTCCCTGCCCAGCGCCCGGGCGCACAGCGCCGAGGCGACGGTGGAATCCTTGCCGCCGGAGATGCCCAGCGCCACGCGGCTCACGCCCGCGCCGTGCACATATTCGCGGATCTTCTCGACCAGGCGGTCCCTGGCCTCAACGGGATTGAATTGATACTCAGCCATGTGCCTTCTCCTCCAACATACCCATCTTCATGTTATAATAGTCGGACGTCATATCGATGTAGTGCTTGTGGGGATTGCGGAAGCGCTGCTCCTCCTCCCAGATCTCCTCGTTCAGCTGATGCCGCACGTATTTGGCGATTTCCCGGACGGAGGGGCTCTTCTCCGTGCGCCTGCCGCCGTCCATCACCTTCTTTTGAAGCTCCCGCAGCGTGCAGTCCCTGAACAGCCGCTTCTTCCACGGGCGCTCCGGGTCGATGACGATGATGCCGTCCCGGACCGCCTCCGGGGACACGCCGTCGGCCCCGGCGATCAGGTCGGCGAAGGCCTTGCCCTCGGCGTTGAACACGCGGTACACCCGCTTGAGGCCCGGGTTGGTGATCTTTTCCACCGTCTCGGAGATCTTGATGCGGGGCTCGAACTCGCCCTGGTCGTTGGTCACCGCGCACAGCTTGTACACCGCGCCGAACACCGGGTCGGACTTGGCGGTGATCATGCGCTCGCCCACGCCGAAGGAGTCGATCTTGCCGCCCTGGTCGAGTATCGAGGTGATGGTGTACTCGTCCAGGCTGTTGGAGACCACGATCTTCGCGGCCTCGTAGCCCGCCTCGTCCAGCATCCTGCGGGACTCCCGGGACAGGTAGGCCAGGTCGCCGGAATCCAGCCGGATGCCGTAGTTTTTGGACTGTATGCCCTTCTGCTTCATCTCGTCGAACACCTTGATGGCGTTGGGCACGCCGGTCTTGAGCACGTCGTAGGTGTCCACCAGCAGTATGCAGTTGTCGGGGTAGACCTCGGCGAACTTGCGGAAGGCGGTGAGCTCGTCCTGATAGTACATCACCCAGCTGTGGGCCATGGTGCCGCCCACGGGGATGTCGAACTCCTGGGCGGCGGACACCGTGGCCGTGCCGGTCACGCCGCCGATGTAGCACGCCCGGGCCCCCAGCACCGCGGCGTCGTTGTTGTGGGCGCGGCGCGCGCCGAAGTCGCTGACCGCCCGGCCCTGCGCCGCGCGCACCACGCGGTTGGCCTTCGTGGCCACCAGCGACTGGTGGTTCACCTGCGCCAGCAGCTCGGTCTCGACGATCTGCGCCTGCACCAGGTCCGCCACCACGGTGATGATGGGCTCGTTCGGGTACATCACCGTGCCCTCCGGGAAGGCGTACACGTCCCCGGTGAAGCGGAATTCGGACAGGTAGGCCAGGAAATCCTCGCCAGGTATTGCAGTATCTGCTCAAGACCCGCGAAGATGGCGAAGCCGCCCTCGTCCGGGTTGCGGCGGTAGAACACGTCGAACGCCACCCGCCGCGCCTGTTGCTCCTGGGTGAAGTAGCCGTTGGCCATGGTCAGCTCGTACAGGTCCATCATCATGCTGATGTTCCGGCTGTCGAAGATGGTTTTGGTCATTGTGATTACCTCGTTCCTCGGTAGTTATTAATGGGGAATTGGGAATTTCAGAATATCAACGCGGCAGCGGGTATCTATAATTCCCCATTCCCAATTCCCCATTCCCAATTATCTATTGTTGTACAGTCCGTGCTCGCGTATATACCCGTAAACACGCTCCGTTACCAGATGTCTGAACGCATGTCCCTCGGCGATGAAGCGGCGGCGTCCTCCCCGCCCCGGGTGAAGGCCAGCACGGTCACGGCGTCGAATATCGCGCCGGGGTCGCGCCAGCGGTCGATCTCCATGAGGCTGTCCGCGCCGAGGATCAGGAACAGCGCATCCTCCGGGTACATCTCCCTAAACGCCCGGCAGGTGACGGCGGTGTAGGAGGGTCCCTCCCGGCGGGTCTCGATGTCGGACACCTCGTAGGCGTCGCCGCAGGCCAGCCGGGTCATTTGCAGCCGGTCCTCCCGGGAGGCGATCTGCCGGGGGTCCTTGAAGTAGGAGTCCCCGGAGGGGATGAAGATCACCCGGTCCAGCCCCGCGGAAAGCCGGGCCTCCTCGGCGATGGTGAGGTGCCCCACGTGGATGGGGTTGAAGGTGCCCCCGAAAAGGCCGATGCGCGCCATGTCAGTACCCCTTTCCCGGCTCGACGCGGCGCGCGAGGGGCCGGCCCTCGCAGTAGTTCCCGAAGTCCTCCAGGAACAGCTCGACGATGCGCGCCACGGTGTAGTCCAGCGTCATATTGCCCGCCACGTGGGGGGTGATCAGCAGCCGGGGGCACGTCCGCAGGGGATCGTCCGCCGGCAGGGGCTCGCGCGCGAACACGTCCAGCGCGACGCCCGCGAAGCGCCCGGCGTGAAGCTGGGCGGCCAGCGCGGCCTCGTCGATGGCGCTGCCCCGGCCCACGTTGACGATGAAGGCGTCTTCGGGCAGCAGATGAAGCCGCCGGGCGTCCAGTATGTGCCGCGTCTCCGGGGTGCCGGGCAGGGCCATGATCAGCACATCGACCCGCGGCAGCAGGTCGTCCAGCGCGTCCACCGACACCACGGCGTCAAACATGTCCCCGGGATTTTTCCCGCTGCGGTTGACGCCCACGACGGACGCCGGTCCGAAGGCCCGAAGCCGCACGGCCGCCTCCCGGCCGATGTCCCCCGCGCCCAGCACCGCGATCCGGCTGCCTCGAATGGCGCGAATGGGCAGGTCCCGCCGCCAGCCCCCGTTGCGCACCACCTCGGTGTACTCCATCTGGCGGCGCATCAGCATCAGCGTGACCATCACGATATGCTCCGCGATGGTGACGCCGTAGGCCCCGGAGGAGGAGCTCAGCAGTATGTCCCGCCGGTCCTCCAGCGCGGGCTTTAGGAAGGCGTCCACCCCCGCGTAAGGCACGCACCACCATTTGAGCTTCGGCGCGTTCTTCAACAGCGCCGCGTTGAGGCTGAACAGTATCTCCGCCTCCGGCGCGACGGCCTCCGCCTCCGCTTCGTTGGACGCGAACGCGGCGCGGTAGCCCCGCGCCCGGGCGGCGTCGGCGATGGTTGCGCGCTGGGAATCCGTCAGTTCCCGGACGTCCACCAGAAGGGTTTTTGTCATATCGTAACCCCTACTCCCTACTCCCTAAATCACAGTACAGCCACGCGAAGTCCTTCGGCGCGACGGCCACGGCGGACGCGCCGCGGGGCTCGCCGGTCCACAGGTCGGTGTAGGGATCGGTCTCGCCGAGGTGGAGTATGACCTCCTTGTCGCCGAAGTTGAACAGGGCCAGCAGCTTCTGGCCGTCCAGGTAGCGGCCGATGCCGAGCACCCGGTCGTCGCCGGTGTTGATGATCCAGGTGTCCGCCGCGCCGTCAAAGACCTTGTATTCGCGGCGCAGCGCCTCCATCCTGGTGACGCTTTCAAAGATCCGGCCCTCCACGGCATCGGGGTCGCGGCGCTTCTCGGCGTTCTGCCAGTTCATGTCGCCACGGTGCAGGTAGCGGCTGTCCTCGGCCTTGATGGGGTTGGCGCGGTAGCCGTCGTCGTTGAGCTGGCCGATCTCGTCCCCGGCGTAGAGCACAGGTATGCCGCTCAGGGTGAAGATATAGGCGTGCAGCATCACGTCCAGCCGGATGGCCACGTCCAGGGCGACGGCATCGCCGCGCTCCAGGGCGGTCTGTATGCCGCACAGCGAGGCGGTGGTGCCGCACATGCGGGCGTCGCCCAGGCGCGGGTCGTCGTTGTACAGCTCGCCGCGGGACGGGCTGCCCGGGTGCCAGCCGCAGAAGTAGTCGTTCAGGAAGCGCTTGTGGGGGACCTCATACTGGCCGAACTGGCCCAGGAAGTTGAAGTCCAGGCCCCAGCCGATGTCGTCGTGGCAGCGCAGGTAGTTTAAGAAGGTGTACATCTTCGGCAGCGCGAACACCTGGCCGAGCTGGTGCCTGAGCAGCTTCACGTCCCGGGTGGCCACGGTGTGCCAGGTGGAGGCCATGGTGGTGACGTTGTAGAGCATGTGGCACTCGGGCTTTTCCACCGAGCCGAAGTAGGGCACGACCTTGCTGGGCTCCATGACCACCTCGCCCAGCAGCAGCGCGCCGGGGCAGACGATCTCGCACACCATGCGCATCATCCTCACCAGCGCGTGCACCTCCGGCAGGTTGCGACAGGTGGTGCCCAGCGCCTTCCAGATGTAGGGCGTGGCGTCCAGCCGCACGATGTCCACGCCGTGGTTGCACAGGTAGAGCATGTTGTCGGTCATGTCGTTGAACACCATGGGGTTGGCGTAGTTCAGGTCCCACTGGTAGGGCCAGAAGGTGGTCATGACCACCTTGTTCAGCGCCGGGCACCAGGAGAAGTTGCCCGGGGCGGTGGTGGGGAACACCTGGGGCACGGTCTGCTCGTAGGCGTTGGGGATCTCCCAGCTGTCGTAGAAGAAGTAGCGCTGCTGGCAGCCCACGTCGCCCGCGCGGGCGCGCTTCGCCCATTCATGGTCCTCGGAGGTGTGGTTCATCACGAAGTCCAGGCACACGGCGATGCCGCGGGCGTGGCAGTCGTCCGCCAGCGCGGCCAGGTCGTCCATGGTGCCCAGCTCCGGCTGCACCTTCCGAAAGTCGCTGACCGCGTAGCCGCCGTCGGACTTGTCCGGCGGGCTCTCCAGCAGCGGCATCAGGTGCAGGTAGTTCACGCCGCTCTCTTGGATGTAGTCCAGCTTCTCCCGGACGCCCTGCAGCGTGCCGGCAAAGGCGTTGACATACATCAGCATGCCCGTCAGGTCGTTGCCCTTATACCAGTCGGGATCGGCTTCCCGCGCGCGGTCCAGCGTCCGCAGGGACTCCGGGCGCGCTTCGTAGGCCGCCGCCATCATGTTGACAAAGTAGTCCCAGGCGTTCTCGTCGTTGCGATACAGCCCGGCGTAGAGCTGCCTCAGCTCCGCCTCGTGCTTCTTAAACCGCGCGGCAAACTCGCCCGACCATGAATTTCTGTCCATGCCGACACCCCTTTGCTTCCACACGCCCGAGGGCGCGGTCAATTTGCCCTTATTATAACATAAACGCCGGAGGCTTGTACAGTCAAAACGCAAAAAAACGGGGGCTTCGGACGCTGTAATAAACGATTGATTTTTATCCCGCGCTGTAATATAATGAGATATAGGATAATCGGCAACAAAGGAGGCAAAACCATGTTTGATGTGACGGCTTTGGGCGAGCTTTTGATCGATTTCGCCCCGAAATCCGTGGACGCCGAGGGCTATCCCACCCTGGCGGCGAACCCCGGCGGCGCGCCGGGCAACTTCCTGGCGGCGCTGAACAGATACGGCTGCTCCGTGGCCATGATCGGCAAGGTGGGCGAGGACATGTTCGGGCGCCTGCTGCTAGGCACCCTCAAAGAGGCGGGCATCGAGACCCGGGGCGTCGTGGTCGATCCCGACCAGTTCACCACGCTGGCCTTCGTGTCGCTGGACGCCAGCGGCAACCGCGATTTCAGCTTTGCCCGCAAGCCCGGCGCGGACACCTGCCTGAAGGCAGAGGAGATGGACGCGGACCTGATCGAAAACACCCGCGTGTTCCACTTCGGCACGCTGTCGCTGACCAACGACCCCGCCCGCGACGCCACCCACAAGGCCGTGGCCATGGCGAAAGCCGCGGGCAAGTACATCAGCCTGGACCCGAACCTCAGAAAGCCCCTGTGGCCCACCGAGGACGCCGCCAAGGCCGCCATCGAGTGGAGCCTCACTCAAGCGGACATCGTGAAGATCAGCGACGAGGAGATCGAGTTTTTGTGGGGCCTGACCCCGGAGGCGGGCGCAAAGAAGTTGCTTGACGAGTACGGCGTGTCGCTGGTGTACGCCACCCTCGGCCCGAACGGCTGCCACGCCGCCACCCGCAACGTCTCGGTGACCGTGGGCCCACCCAAGGGGATCAACGTCATCGACACCACCGGCGCGGGGGACATCTTCGGCGGCAGCGCCATGAGCCGCTTTTTGAAGCTCAATAAGAAGCCGGAGGAACTCACCGAGGACGAGCTTCGCAGGATCGTCACCTTCGCCTGCACCGCCGCCAGCCTGTCCACCCAGAAGCACGGCGGCATCTCCAGCGTGCCCTCCGAGGAAGAGGTTCTGGCAAAGATTACAGAAGACTGAGGATAACGAATAAAACCGCCCTGACGGGCGGTTTTGTCGTGGGAATCAGGCGCACCTGGCGTGCAGGCGCTCCAGATCCATGAAGAACTGCATCATGTAGCCCTCGTCGGAGCGCTCCATGCAGTACACCTCGTAGCGGTCGCCGTGGTCCTTGCACAGCTCGCCGATGGCGATGTAGCGGGACAGCACGCTCTTGAGGTTGAACTCCTCCCGTCCGTCGACGGAGCGCAGCAGCACGTCGCCGCGGCAGCGATTGACCGCCTCGATCAGTTTATCTATCTCTTTAGCATTCTTCAGAAGCATCATAATATCGCATCCTTTCTGCGTTCATTGCACCGGCCCTTTGCTCGGTACGCTTATAATTATATCCAAAGCGCTTGATTTTGCACGATGCTTCGGGTATAATTATCGCAGAGGAAATTGTGCTGCGAGCACAGCATAGGGAAGTGATGTTATGAACCTGCAAATCTTCATGGACGACTTTATGAACAAGGACGACCTGAAGCTGCTGACGAAGGACGCCGGGTTGCTGTTCGACTGTCCGGCCATGGTGGTGGACATGGCGTTTCACCCGGTTTCATGGCATCGCCCGGCGGATTTTGACGACGAGCCGTTCCAGGCCACCATCGACCAGGGCAGCGTCTCCTACGAGGCGGGCAGCTTCCTGATGGGCAGCGACACCCAGGCGCGGTTCGTCAAGCTGGAGGACAGCCCTTATAAAAGAAGGTTTTCGCTGCTGGTCACCGGCGGCGCGCCGGTGGGCTACCTGATTTTGGTGGATGTGAACCACAACCTGGCGCAGGAGAACCCCCACCTGTTTTTGTCGGTGGAGTCGGCGCTGGCCAAGCAGCTGAGGCTGGAGATCAACCGCGGCAGCTCCATGCAGTCCACCGAGGAATCCGTGCTGCAGCACCTGCTGGAGGGCCGCTTCGACGACGAAGCCGTGTTTGAGCTGCAGGCCGCCGCCGCGGGGCTCAGGTTCTTCGCGCCACGCCGCGTGGCGCTGGTCAACATCGAGCTCTACAAGAACACCAACTGGTCGGAAAACGCCCTGCGCAGCACCATACTGGATTATTTCCCGCAATCCAGGCCGCTGATGCACGGCGGCAGCGTGGTCTTCTTCTTAAACAGCGACCCGGACATGAACCTCTTTCGCCACCTGGCGGAGCAGTTCAGCCTGCGGGTGGTGATCTCCGCGCCCATCGGGCGGCTGTTTCACCTGACGGGATGCTACGCCGCCGCCCGGGAGCTGATGGAGTGCCTGCTTTTGCGGCATGCGCATCCCTTCGCCGTGATGGCCGAGCCTTACAGCGCGTACATGATGCTGCGCCGCCTGGCCCAGCGCGCCGACCTGGCGCTGCCCGGCGTGCGGGCGCTGGCCGAGCGGGACCGTGCCGACGACAGCCTGTACTGCCTGACGCTGTATACCTATCTCATATGCCACCACTCGCTCCAGGAGACCTGCGCCCGGCTGTTTACCCATCGAAACACCGTGCTCTACCGGGTGCGGCGCATGCGGGAGGACTTCAACATCCCCATCGACGACGCCTCCCAGCACCTGGCGCTGTTGCTCTCCGCCGCGCTGATGCTGATGGAGCTGGGGCAGGAGGAGCATCTGATGCCGTGACGCTATAAAAAAACACCCGGTTCGCGGAGCGAACCGGGTGTTGTGCTTGGATTAAGCCTCCAGGATCTTGGTGACGACGCCGGAACCCACGGTGCGGCCGCCCTCGCGGATAGCGAAGCGCAGGCCTTCCTCGCAGGCGATGGGGGTGATCAGGGTCACTTCCATGTCGATGTGGTCGCCGGGCATGACCATCTCAACGCCCTCGGGCAGCTTGATGTCGCCGGTAACGTCGGTGGTGCGGAAGTAGAACTGCGGACGATAGCCGTTGAAGAACGGGGTATGACGGCCGCCCTCTTCCTTGGTCAGCACGTACACCTGTCCGATGAAGTGGGTGTGGGGATGGATGGAGCCGGGCTTGGCCAGAACCTGGCCGCGCTCGATCTCAGTGCGCTGCACGCCGCGCAGCAGAACGCCGATGTTGTCGCCCGCCTCGGCGAAGTCCAGCAGCTTGCGGAACATCTCGACGCCGGTAACGACGGTGGTGCGCTTCTCCTCGGTCAGGCCGACGATCTCGACCTGGTCGGACATCTTCACGATGCCGCGCTCGACACGGCCGGTGGCCACGGTGCCGCGGCCGGTGATGGAGAACACGTCCTCAACAGGCATCAGGAAGGGCTTGTCGGTGTCGCGCTCGGGATCCGGGATATAGCTGTCCACGGCGTCCATCAGCTCGAAGATGCACTGGCACTCGGGGGTGGTCTTGGCATCCTTGCCGGCGGTCAGCGCTTCCAGCGCCAGCAGCGCGGAGCCCTTGATGATCGGGATGTCGTCGCCCGGGAAGTCGTACTCGTTGAGCAGCTCGCGGATCTCCATTTCGACCAGCTCCAGCAGCTCGGGGTCATCGACCTGATCGGTCTTGTTCATGAACACGATGATGTAGGGCACGCCGACCTGACGGGCCAGCAGGATGTGCTCACGGGTCTGGGGCATCGGGCCGTCGGCCGCGGAAACCACCAGGATCGCGCCGTCCATCTGAGCGGCGCCGGTGATCATGTTCTTGACGTAGTCGGCATGGCCGGGGCAGTCCACGTGCGCATAGTGACGCTTCTCGGTCTGATACTCGACGTGGGCGGTGTTGATCGTGATGCCACGGGCCTTCTCTTCAGGCGCCTTGTCGATCTGGTCGTAGCGCATGGCCTCCGCGCCGCCAACCTGGGCCAGAGCCATGGTGATGGCTGCGGTCAGGGTCGTCTTGCCGTGGTCAACGTGACCGATCGTGCCGATGTTAACATGCGGCTTGTTGCGCTCAAATTTTGCCTTAGCCATTGGAAATTCCTCCCTAAATAAATGATGGATCGTTTTTGCAGTATGGAGCGGGTGATGGGAATCGAACCCACGTGGCCAGCTTGGGAAGCTGGAGCTCTGCCATTGAGCTACACCCGCACACGCCCGCTATCACACAGATTTCATTTTACTTGACACGGGACGATTTGTCAACAACCAAATGCGCAATTCCCCGTAAATTCACCGGAATGGCATAGTTTTCGCCTAAAAGATTTCCAAAAATTAACCTCGTGAAACGCACTGTCCGCCGGGGACGGAAACGCCCCCTACTTTTCCTCCAGGTACTTGAGCAGCTTGCGCTTGATGCGCTGCAGGGCGTTGTCGATGGACTTGACGTGGCGGCCCATCTCGTCGGCGATTTCCACGTAGCTCTTGCCCTCCATGTAGCGCACCAGCACCTCCTTTTCGAGCCCCGAGAGCATCTGGCCGATGCGTCCTTCGATGAAGGACAGATCCTCCCGGTCGATGAGCATGTCCTCCGGGTTGGACATGCCCTCCTCGGTGATCACGTCCAGAAGCGTCCGGTCGGAGTCCTCCTCGTAGATGGGCTTGTTCAGGGAGATGTAGCTGTTTAAGGGGATGTGCTTTTGCCGCGTGGCGGTCTTGATGGCCGTGATGATCTGGCGGGTGATGCACAGCTCCGCGAACGCCCGGAAGGACGACAGCTTTTCCTCCTTGTAGTCGCGGATGGACTTGTACAGGCCGATCATGCCCTCCTGCACGATGTCCTCGTGGTCCGCGCCGATCAGGAAGTAGCTGCGCGCCTTCGTGCGCACGAAGTTCTTGTACTTGTTCAGCAGGTACTCCAGCGCCTGGGAATCGGTGCCCTGGGCCAGCCGGACCACCTGCTCGTCCGTCATGGAATCGTAGTCCTGGGTATACATTTGAACCTCCGGTTCAATGGAATGGTGTTCTGAGCGCAGGGCTTCACCGGGCCCTCTGGCGGACGATCTCGTACATCAGGATGCCCGCGGCCACGGAGGCGTTCAGCGAGTCGATGTGGCCCCGGATCGGCAGGGACACCGTGCGGTCGCACTTTTCCTGCGCCCGGGACATGCCGTCGCCCTCGGAGCCGATCACGACGGCCACCGGGCCGGTGAGGTCGCAGGCGAAGGCGTCCTCGCCGTCCATGGCGGTGCCGATCACCCATATGCCCTCGGCCTTGAGCGCCTCCAGCGTCCGGTTCAGGTTCTTCACCCGGGCCACCGGCATGTGGTTCAGCGCGCCCGCCGCGGCCTTGGCTGCCGCCGGGGAGAGCCCCGCCGCGCGGCGCTCGGGGATCACCACGCCATGGGCCCCGGCGCACTCCGCCGAGCGGATGATCGCGCCCAGGTTGTGGGGGTCGGTGATGCCGTCCAGCACCACCAGAAAGGGGTCCTCGCCCTTTTCGCGCGCCGCGGCGACGATGTCCTCCAGCGGGGTGTAGGGCACCGCGGCCACGTAGGCCAGCATGCCCTGGTGGGCGGGGTAGATCTGGTCCAGGCGGCTGCGGTCCACCTCCTGCACCACCACGCCCGCGGCCTTCGCCAGCTTGATGATCTCCCGGCCCGCGCCGGACAGGTCCCCCGATGCCACCAGCAGCTTCTCGATGGGCCGGCCCGCGCGCAGCGCTTCCCGGATGGGGTTGCGCCCCGCCAGGATGTGCTCGTCCATGGGCACGTCCGTGAACTCCGCCGCCAGCTCCTCCGGGATCTCCGGGGGCTCGTAGTCCTGAACGGGCTCCCTTCGATAGCCCCGGGGCCCGGATTCCGAGCGGTACGCCCCGCCCCGGTGCAAATCGTTGCCGCGCCAGGGCTTTTTGCCGGGTTCGCGCCCCAGAAACGCCTCGCGGTCGGGGGCGCGGAAGTCCCGGTCGCCGGTCACCCGGCGGGCGCGGGGCACGTCGTCCGCGATGCGGCCCACGCGCGGGCCGTTGCCCCGGGGGACATTGTCCCGGGGGGCATTGTCCCTTGGACCGTTGCCGCGCGGACCGTAGGGCCTGTCGCCCTGGGGCCGGTCGCCGTAGGTTCTGCGGCCCGGGCCGTCGAAGCGGTTTCCGCCGCGGGGCCTGCGATTGTCATTCTTCATAAATGGTCCCTCAATCCTCAAACAGTGTGTCGGGCAGCGCCGCGGAGAGTATGGCGTTCATCCTGTCCTTATTCCCGGTGACGTACAGATAGCCCACCAGCGCCTCCAGCGCGGTGGCGCGGTGGTATTCCCCGGCGTCGGCGTTGCGCGGCGGGGTCTGCCGGGCGTTGCGGGCGCGGCGCACCACGTCCGCCTCCGCCTCCGTCAGCAGGCCCTCCACCCGGGAAAGCGCCTCCGACTGCGCGTGCGCGCACACCAGATGTACCGCGTCCCGGTGCAGCGCCCGCACCCGGCCGCCCCGGGCGATCAGATGCTCCCGCACGTACAGGTCGTACAGCGAATCCCCCAGGTACGCCAGCTCCAGCGAGCCGGGCAGGGTTCCGTGTTCAAATTCAAAGATCATATGAGTTACGCTTAAGGGATATTATCCCTTGAGAATCCCTTATCTTGCGCTGCTTCACAGCGCAAGGCGACAAATAATATACGGTTTTCCCCCGTTCCCCAGCCGCGCGCCAGCGCGGCAACTGGGGGTTCTTAGGGGATTCAATCCCCTAAGCAGGGGGATTCCTAAGGGGGACAGCGTCCCCCTTAGGCGTATCTCCTCACGTACTCCGCATACGCCGCGTCCCACGCGGAACCGTCGGTCTCGGGGAGGAAGGTCTCGGTGGGGAAGGAGGCCTCGACGACTCGGCGCAGCGCGGGGATATCGGCGATGGCGCCGAGGGCCTTGGCCTGCATGAGCAGGTTGCCGATGACGGTGCCCTCGCCGGGACCGGCGACGACGGGGCGCTTGATGGCCTCGGCGGTGAACCGGTTGAGCAGGGCGTTCTTGGAGCCGCCGCCGACGATGTGCAGCACCTTGACGGGATGGCCGAGGACCTCCTCGAGGCGCTCGACGGCCCAGCGGTACTTGAGGGCGAGGCCCTCGTAGATCACGCGGGAGATCTCGCCGCGGCCGTTGGGCACGGCCTGGCCGGTGCGCTCGCAGTAGGCCTGGATGCGGTTGGGCATGTCGCCGGGGGCCATGAAGCAGGGGTCGTCGACGTCGATGACGGCCTTGAAGGCGGGGGCCTTGACGGCCATCTCCACCAGCTCGGCAAAGCCCACGGCGTCGCTGCGGCGGTCCCATTCGCGCTTGCACTCCTGGATGATCCACAGGCCCATGATGTTTTTCAAGAGGCGGATCGAGCCGTCCACGCCGCCCTCGTTGGTGTAGTTGGCGTTCATCACGGCCTCCTCGCAAAGCGGCTTTTCGATCTCCGTGCCCAACAGCGACCAGGTGCCCGAGGAGATGTAGGCAAAGTCCTTTTCGCGGGCGGGCACCGCGGCCACCGCGCTGGCGGTGTCGTGGCCGCCGATGGCGATCACGGGGATCTCGTCCACGCCGCACTCCTTCGCGATGTCTTTAAGGAGCGTGCCGCGCACGGTGCCGGGCAGCTTCACCTCGCCCAGGAAGCCCGTGGGCAGGCCCAGCTCTTCCATCAGCGGGATGTCCCAGTCGCGGGTGTAGGGGTTGATCAGCTCGCTGGTGGAGGCCACCGTGTACTCCGTGCCCTTCTTGCCCGTCAGGAAGTAGGCCAGCAGGTCCGGCATGAACAGCAGGTCCGCCGCTTGCGTCAGCACCGGGTCCCCCTCCAGCTTCATGGCGTAGAGCTGGTAGAGCGTGTTGAACTGGTTGTACGCCAGGCCCGTGTGGGCGAACAGCGCCTTGTCCGGGATGATCTCGCGCACCTTCTCCCGCATGCCCAGCGTGCGGTCGTCGCGGTAGTGCACCGGCAGGCCCAGCAGGTGGCCGTTTTTGTCCAGCATGCCGAAGTCCACGCCCCAGGTGTCGATGCCGATGGCGTCCACATGAACGCCCTTGCGCGACAGCTTCAGAAGTGCCTGCTTCATCTCGTATACCAGCCGCGGCACGTCCCATACGAAGCGCCCGCACAGCATCACCGGGTCGTTGGAAAACCGGTGGATCTCTTCGATTTCGATCCTTTCGCCGTCAAATACGCCCAGCATCGCCCGTCCGCTGGATGCGCCAAAGTCAAAGCCCAGCAGGTTCAGCTTCTTCATACGCTCTACACTCCTTCTTCCGGTCGCCGACCGCCATAACTGTCTAATATACAGTATATCAAATAATTCACTTAACCACAAGTGAAGATTGCATTTTTTCAGCGTTTCGACGGTCCGGGCAGAACATTTGTTTCATTTTTCGACGGCGGCGGAACAAGTGAGGCAAAAAAATGTATAGGCACTGTGTATATGCACCGGCTCTTCCACCGGGAAATCCACATTTTCCACATGGTTATCCACAGTTCGGGGGCATAAAACCCCGTGTTTTCCGTGTATTTCAGGTTTTATCCACAATCGGTGCGAAAATGTATAAAAATTATCCACAGACTTCGGTCTGTATTGGTCGAAATCCCTTCAAAATTGGCCGATGAATATGGCGAAATGGTATGACAGGCATCGAAATTTGGTCATATTTAAGATTTCCGGGGCGGCGAAAAGCCCCTGTTCACGGGTATAAACGGCTTTTCTCCGCCCATATTATTGCAAAGATGTTGCAAAATATTACGAAAATATTTCTTTTACATGCTCTTAATGCGCGTATACATCACCGGCGTCCGGCGGCGACGGCGCATATGGCGTTGATGAGCAGTGCCGTGAGCAGGGCATACGGAAATCCGGGCACATGAAAGCCCTCCACGAAGGAGGCGCTGAAGTAGATCAGGGCGATGTCGATCACCAGCCCGAACAGCCCCAGCGTGAGGCAGCCCACCGGCGCGAACAGCACCCGCAGCACGGGGCGCAGCAGCACGTGGCACGCCCCCAGCAGCGCCCCCACCAGCAGGGCGGGGCGCAGGGCCTGGGGCTTCACGTCCGGGGGTGTAAGCCCCATCAGCACGCCCACGGTGGGCACTGCCAGCATGCAGCACAGGAAGATCAGCAGCCATCGGCTGCCCGGTTGTTTTTTCATGTCAGTGCCTCGATGATGTCCTGAAATTTCGCCCAGGCCCCGGTCATGGGCGGCAGGGCGGTGAAGCGCAGGGGCTCGCGGCGCACCGGGTGCTCAAAGCCCAGTTCATAAGCCCACAGGGCGATCTGCTGGCCGGGCCTGCCGCCGCCGTAGCGGGCGTCGCCCCACAGGGGGAAGCCCGCGTGGGCGTGCTGCACCCGGATCTGGTGGGCGCGGCCCGTGTACAGTTCCACCCGGGTCAGGGTCAGGCCGTCCCGGCGGCACAGCGGCGTGGTCTTGAGCCGCGCCAGCTTCGCCCCGGGCGCGTCCGGGCCCACGACGCGCACCATGCCGTCGGCGGGGTTCTTCAAAAGCCAGTCCTCCAGCGCGCGCTCTTCGGTGAGCGTCCCCTGCAGCACCGCCAGATAGCGCCGGTCCTGGGCGTGCGTCGAGAACGCCTTGGACAGCGGCCGCCTTGGACGTGCGGGCGAACACCATCACCCCGCCCACGGGCCGGTCCAGCCGGTGCACCAGCCCCAGGTACACCGCCCCGGGCTTTTGGTATTTGTGCCCAATGTAGCGCTTCAATATGCTCAGCAGGTCGTCGTCGCCCGACCGGTCCGCCTGTACCGGCACGTTCGGCGGCTTGATGACGACGAGGAGGTGGTTATCCTCATAGAGAATCGGAGGATTCGTTTCTTTCATGATACGCCTCTTTGTAATTAGGAATTAGGAATTGGGAATTAGGAATTATAGAATGCCCAATTATGATATGGCAGTTCGATATACCGTAACCCTATTATAAAAGAAATCCGAAGGATTTCAACCACAATTCCTAATTCCTAATTCCTAATTCCTAATTCCTAATTCCTAATTCCCAATTCTAATCGCTATCCCCCCAGCGTGACGACAAACGTGGCGCTCTTGCCGTATTCGCTCTCAGCGTGTATCCTGCCCCTGTGGGCTTCGACGATATTGCGGGCGATGGCGAGGCCCAGGCCGTTGCCGGCGACATCGCCGCTGTGGGAGAGGTCCTCGCGGTAGAACCGGTCGAAGATTCGCTCCAGGTTTTCCGGGGCGATGCCGGGGCCGGTGTTGTACACGCTGATGCGGCAGCCGTGGCCCTTTTGCATAAGCGACAGCCGTATGACCCCGCCCGCGTCGGAGTACTTGAGCGCGTTGGACAGCAGTATCACCGCAAGCTGCTGGAGCATCTCGCGGTCGCCCCTGACGAACACGCCCTCGGGGATGTCGGTTTCGAGCGTCCTGCCCGCCTCGAAAACGGTGCTCTCGAAGGGCAGCGCCACCTCCAGCAGGGCGTTGGACAGGTCGAAGCGCGCCATCTGCGCGGTGACGGTGCCCTTGTCCATGCGGGCCAGGGTCAGGAGGTTCTGCACCAGCTTGTCGGTGCGCTTCACCTCGGACTGGATGTAGCCCAGGTATTCGTTTTTGCCGATCTCCCCCGCGAGCACCTCGGCGTTGGCGGAGATGACGGCCAGCGGGGTCTTGAACTCGTGGCTGGCGTCCCACACGAACTGCTTCTGGCGCTCGAAGGCCTCCTGCACGGGCTTCACCATGCGCCCGATCAGCAGCCACGCGGCGAAGGACAAGAGCGCGCAGGCCAGCGACGCCACCAGCGCCGTGGTGCGCAGCACGCTGCGGGCGGCCAGGTGCTCCAGGCGGGCGTCCAGCACCGTCAGACGCCTGACGCTGTCCTGTTCCCACAGCCGGTAGTACTGGGTGCCCACGCGGCCGGTCTCCCGGCCGCCGGCGAGCGCCGCGTCGGCCATGGCCTGCACCTGCGCGTCGGAGTACAGCGATTCCCGGTCGCTGGACCAGCTCTCCACGCCGCCGTCGTCGTTCAACACCGCGGTGTAGGTGGTGGACAGGCTGGCGAAGCCGTCGTCCAGGTCCGGGGGCTCGGTCAGGCGGCCGTCGGGGGGCGTGGGCGCGCGCCTCGGGGCCTCGCCCTCCTCGGGGGCGTCGTCGCCAATGGCCTTGCCGTCGGCGTCGACGGGCGGGGGACTGGCGGGGGCGTCGTCGCCAATGGCCTTGCCGTCGGCGTCCACCGGCGGCGGGTCGCTGTCCCCGGGCGGCTCCGCGGGCCGCTCACGGCTTCGGGACAGCGTGTTCAGGGCGGCGTAGGCCCGCTGGTCCACGGCGCGGTAGTTGCCGTAGCTGATGGCGAACACGATGCCCGAGGTGACGATCACCAGCACCGCGATCACCAACAGCGTCAGCCTGAGGCGCAGCCGGGCGATCATGCGTCGGCCTCCAGCGAATACCCCAGCCCGCGGGAGGCCTTGAGCTTCACCTGCGCGCCGATGAACGTGAGCTTCTTGCGCAGGAAGGACACGTAGACCTCGAGATTGTTGTATTCCGCGTCGCTCTCATAGCCCCAGACTCGCTCGATCAGGGTCTCCTTGGGCAAAATCTGGCTGGGATTTCGCAAAAACAGCTCCATCAGCTGATACTCCTTGGCCCCCAGCTTCACCGACTGGCCGCTCGAATCGCACTGCAGCCGGGCGTCCTTCTCGGACAGGGACACGCCGCCGTAGCTCAGCGCCATCACCGGCTTGCCGTCGCCCCGACGGGTGATGGCCCGCAGGCAGGCGATCAGCTCCTCCATCTGGAAGGGCTTGGGCAGGTAGTAGTCCGCGCCGCCCTGCAGGATCGCCCCGGGCGGTCAGCATCATCACCGGGGTCTTCACGCCCTCGGCGCGCACCCGCTCCAGTATGGCAAACCCGTCCATGCCCGGCAGCATCACGTCCAGTATGATGGCATCGTAGCCCCCGGACAGCGCGCAGTCCAGCCCCTCCGGGCCCGTGTACACGGCGTCGGCCACGATGTGCTCGCGGCTCAACAGCCGGCACACTGCGCTCGACAGGTTCTTCTCGTCCTCCACCAGCAGCACCCGCATGGGAATCCCCCTTTTCTGTAAACAGTATTTGCCACTTGTAAAAGTCAAAAAACCCACAAATGCAAGTGATTCTGAAACATTTATCAACTGACTTTTCTCCACTTTTGGTATACAATAAAGGCGCACTACTTCCAATACTGCACAACAAAAGGGAGAAAAATCATGCGAAAGTCAGCCGTGCAAATATCCTTGTGGGACATCTACGACGGTGTGTCCGAAGCCATCGAGCAGCACAAGCCGGAACTTATCCGCCTTCTGGAGGAACACATTGATTTTGACAGGCTCATCCCTGTCAGTTTCAAGCTTGCCTTCTACCACCACATGGGCAGAAAGCACAAATATCATCTCGAAAGCTACATACGAGCCTTCGTTGTACAGAAGCTTCTGGGCATTTCCACGGATGCGCTTCTCTTAGCCATATTGCGCCTGAGCGCGGAACTTCGGGATTTCTGTGGCTTCGACGACGTGCCCGACGCCTCCCAGCTCACGCGGTTCAGAGAGGACTACAAGTCGTACCTCGCAGAGATGTTCGAGCATCTTGTAGACCTCACCGAGCCCATCTGCCGTGAAATCGACGCAAAGAAAGCCGATTACTTCATCTATGACACCACCGGTATCGAGCTTCCCGTCGCCGAAAACAATCCCAAATTCTTCAACACCAAGCTCCGGGAGGCGAAAAAGCTCGCAAAGTCAAAGCCTGATTTCGACCCCTACAAGGCCGTCTATTCTTTCCTTCCGGAGGCCTCCAAGACCAACCCGGACGCCCGGCAGCAGTATATCAACGGCCACTTCTGCTATGCCGTCAAGGCCGGTATCGTCACCAACGGCCTGGGCATTTGCCGCCATATTTCTCTTTTCGATGACGATTTCAGAAAGCGTCATCCCGAGGTCTGTTCCCCCAAGACCGACAATCCTGATTCAGACAAGGAAATCGGCGATTCCGTATCCCTCAAACCCGTACTCTCCGATTTCCGTGCCGCCCATCCAACCATTGACTTCAAGACCTTTATCGGTGATTCTTCCTTCGATTCCTACGACATCTATGCCTTGCTCAGACGCGACTTCCGCTTTGACCGCGCCTGCATCCCCATGAATCCGAGAAATTCCAAGGCTTCAAACGCTCTCTTCGACGCCGCCGGTGCTCCGATTTGCCCTGTTACCGGCAAGCCCTTCGCCTTCCTCGGCAAATCCGGCGGCAAAAATCGTTCCCTGCGCTTCAAATGGGCTTGCCCCGGCTCCGTCCGGAAGGGTACCTCCCGCGTTTGCACCTGCGAACATCCCTGTACCGATTCCTCTTACGGCAAGTGTGTCTACACCTACCCCGACAAGGATTTCCGCCTCTATCCCGGCATCCCCAGAGCTACCGACCACTGGAATAACCTTTACCGCCACAGGGTCACCGTTGAAAGAACCATCAATATCTTCAAGGATTCCTTCGTCCTTGATTCCGGTAAATCCCATCGTACTGCCACCGTCAAGGCCGACCTCTTTCTCGCCGGTATCACTCAGCTCGTCGGCGTCCTCCTTGCTGACGCCCTGCATAAGCCTCAATTCATCAAATCCGTCCGTAAGTTGATCGCCTGATCTCTCCTTCCGGATTCTCTTTCCCTAAGCGGATTACTCCTCCGCTTGCTTTGCGCTGCTCTTTTGTGTTCTCTCCCGGTGTTCCCGGGTTTTTTCTCTCGCTGGTACCCCCCCACAGCATCGTCAGCGCCTCTCATCCGCTGTGTTCATCACAGACTTTTGCAATCGCCTATGTAAACAGTATATCACAGTTTGGCGCGTTAGGGAATAGCCCCGTCACGCGCAAATCCCCCGGCTTTCACCGGGGGGCCTTAACCTAATTTTGTCGGCGTCGGGTATTGACAGCCCGGACGCCGACATGCTATAATATGTATTGCTTGTGAGGTACGGCCTCAAAATCGGGGTGTGG
>CADASI010000115.1 GCA_902790525.1 uncultured Eubacteriales bacterium | reverse complement strand
CTTCCTTGTTTGTTTCGCAGCTACAATTAGAAGTCTTTCATGCTCCTTTTGTCTATCGCGTTTCTGTCAATCCCACAACTTTCCGTGAAGAACCAAAAAAGAGAGTTGTGTTTTTCTGATCTTAACGATGACATTGATATGGAATTAAGGGAGATGCTTAATAAGTTTGAGGTTGGATTACACATGTCAATGAACGAGATTCTGCAAGCGAAAGATGGAATCCAAAAGTGTATAAAGCGCAGAATTGATTATATGTGTTCCATGGATGGGTAGGCGTATTTTTCAGTCCGAAAAGTCTATGACAGCAATTCTCAGGATGCTACGCCGTTGGGAAGACGGCGACGCAGAGAACTTATACGCTGATGGTGACTTGCTCGTCTTCATACTACATATAGTAGCGAATACTACAAATTAACACCAACTCAATATTGACCCGGCACTTGTTCCTGTATCATTATCATCCATCAATGCCACCTCTGGACGTCCTAAATACTACAATTTGGACGTCCTTATTTTTGCATACATCGGTCGTATGAATATCAAATCAACGCCTTTTACACTCTGAAACAGAGGTAATATGAATAATTTCATGCCCAACAATCCATAATTCTGCTTTCTCACTTATCCCACCGAGAAATACAATGTGCCAATGGTCAAACTTCGCGACCATCTGCGCCAGTTGTTACGTGCGTCCGGGTGACAGGAAATCGCTCAGACGCTCCTGGAAGTCGTGATAATAAGGGGCCTCGTACATCAGCACGTGCGCGCCG
The DNA here is from genome assembly GCA_902790525.1 of uncultured Eubacteriales bacterium. GTDB lineage: Bacteria > Bacillota > Clostridia > Christensenellales > Aristaeellaceae > UBA2862. Next base: position 13,779 of record CADASI010000115.1, on the reverse strand, counting down.
CCGGGAATGACCTCGACTCGCGAGCCCTCGGGCAATTCCTCCGCCGCGCTCTCGATGCGGGCATAGTTCAGGTAGGGATCGCTGTCGCCGCAGATGATGAGCGTCGGGACGGCGATGGCGGACAGGTCGATCAGGCTGACCGAGGCGTCCACGCAGATGTCCCGCCGCCCGCCGTTGGGGCTGTACTCCTTGTCGTAGTGCCAACTGCTGGAGCAGAACAGCTCCACGATCGTCGGGTCGGTGATCTCCGGGGCGATGATCCCGTCCGCGTCGCGCTGGAAATCGTCGGCGGCGTGTTCCCAGGTATTGTGGTGGAAGGGCTCCGTCACCTCATAAGCCCCAATGCCGGACAGTATCGGCGCGTAGAGCACCAGGCGCTCCACAGCTTCCGGGTGTTTGATCGTAAACCGGCTGGCGGTCACGGTGCCCCAGCTCCAGCCCAGCAGATCGAGGCGGTCGCGCCCGGTCTCTTGGCCTATGGCCTCGACTGCCGCGGCGATGTCCTCCGCCGCGTAGTCGGAATCCGGCATGAAGCCGTCCTCCACCTCGCCGGACTGGCCGAAGCCCGCGATGTCCAGCCGCCAGACGGCGTAGCCGTTTCGGGCTAGGAACCGCACGAGGCTGTAATCCTCATAGTCGATGTCAAATTCGTGGGAGGAATAGGTCACGCCGTGGGTCAGCAGTATGTTCCGCTGCGGCGCGCCGCCCCGCAGGCTCACGCAGTCGAGGTGCAGCGCGACGCCGTTGCGCTCGAGGGGATGGACGGTGTAATCGTATTCCGGGGCGTCCGGGGCAGGCTCGGCGATGCAGTTAAGGCATGTCAACGCCAGCAATAACACGAAATACAAGGATATAATTCTTTGCTTCATGATAAGTCCTCCTGGCTTTCAAACAAATCTCACGCGCCTTTACCGTCTCTCGCCTCATGGACCACGATCTGATTGAAGGGAATCTCGATGCCGTGGCGGTCGAAGATCAGCTTGACCTCCCGGTTCAATCTTCGGAAAGCCGGGTACTTGACGCGGTTGTTCACGTAGATGGCGATCCGGAGCATGACGCTGCTGTCCTCAAAGGATTCCACCCCTTCATACCTCGGCGGCTTCACCAATCCGGGGATCACGTCCATCAGCTTCGGCAGCTCTTCCTCCAGCACGGCCTCCACCTCGACCAGGTCCGCGTCGTAGGAGATCGGCATTTTCAGGATCATCCGGGCCACCGAGCCGTCGGAATTGATGATGTCGCGCATGGAGGAGTTGTTGAAGATCTTCGTCTCGGAGAAGAAGTTGACCTTGGTGGTGCGCAGGCCGATCTCCGTCACCGTGCCGTACCAGCTCCCGACGGTGACGAAGTCGCCCACCTTATAGCTCCCCTCGAAGAGCGTGAAGAAGCCCGCGATGATGTCGCTGACAAGGTCCTTCGCACCGAAGCTGATCATCAGGGAGAGTATGCCCGCCGAGGCCAGCAGCGTCTGGCTGTCCACGCCGAACTGCGCCAGGCCGTAGTAGACGAATATCACCACGCAGATGTACTTCATGGCGTTTTTCAGAAGCAGGCACACCGTCTCCACCCGCATGTCGGAAACCCGGGCGATGAGATAGAGGATGCGATTGATCAGCACCACGGCCACGTACATGGCGCACAGCAGGAAGACGCAGGACGTCAGCGCGAATATGTTCAGGCCCTTTTGCCAGTTGCCGGAGATGATGTAGGCCAGGTTGTTCAGCTCCATGCCCTTCGCGCTGTGATCGAGGCTTGCGTAGAACGTGGGCAGCAGCACAAACAGGCAGAACAGCAGAAGCAGCCGGTAGAGGATTTGACGGATCCGCTGCTCCGGCGTCTGTTCCGCCTTGGGAACGCGGTTCATGTGCCAGCGCTCCTCCAGCCCGCGCTTCTCCTGCACGTGGATGAGCCGGGAGAACATGCCCCGCGCCGCGTCGTCCTCCGGCTCCGGCGAAGCCGGTTCCTCCGCCGGCGCGCCCTCCACGACATCCCGCTGATACCCCCAGAGGGTCATAAGCAGTATGAGCAGCGATATCGCCGCCGTGTAGAGCGTGAGCTGCAGCGCGATGATCAGGCTCGCCTGCTTGCCGGACCGCGTCACGATGGGAACGAGATACATGTCCTCGGATTCGCTGACGCCCGCATAGTACGTCGTGCCGTTGATCTTCAGAAATCCGCTGAAATCCTGGGTGAGGTTCTCCTCCTTCAGGCCCAGGCTCTCGATGGAGGTGTTCTTGAAGCCGATGCCCGTGGTGGCGACGATGTTCAGCGTCTGCTTGTCGATGGCGATGGCGTATTCCGGCAGGCCGATGATCAGGTTGGAAAGTATCGTATCGACCGTCAGGGGCGCGAGCAGGTCGTCCCTCAGCGTCGGGTCCACGGCGATCATGACAAAGCCGTCGCACAGGTCCTGTTCGCTGCGGGTGCTGATCCCGACGTACTGCACGTACTCGTTGAACCGGTCCGTCGCCGGCTCCTGCGCCACGCCGTATTCGCCCTCCAGCAGTCCCCGGAATTCATAGAAGCCGTCTTTCGGATCGTGGCCGAGCTCGAAGTGATCGTAGGGGGAGTTCGTGACCGCGATCTTCCCCTGCGGATCAAAGGCGTAGACGTATTTCACCCGGAGCTTGTCGGCGATCTTCTGCATGTCCGCCCGGGTCAGGTTGTCCCGGCCCGCGTCCGTCACGGTGAGCGCGGCGACCTGGCACTGGGTGATGTAGAATTCATCCAGCCACTCGTTGATCTTCTGCCGCTGTTCCCGGTAGGTGTTGAGCGTCTCCACCGCCACGTTGGCGTGCTTGCCCATCGTCTTTAAATCGTTGGTCACGTCGGACAGTATCTGGGCATACCAGGAAATGCCGAAGACCGCAATGCAGATGACCGCCGCGAAGGACAGCATCTTTGCTCGCAGCGTCCGCGCCGTCTCCCGCCGGCAATCCATCACCAGGCCGATCCACTTGACGAACAGCCCCATCAGGACCAGATAGAAGAGGCTGACCACCAGCGCGTTTTCCATGACATAGGACAGCATCTCCATCAGCGGAACGCCGCAGGCGATGTAGGTGTCCTCATAGTCGATGACGCATCCGAACAGCGCCATTCTGAGAAAGGAGAGGAAGTCTTCCCCCGTCTTTACTCTCTTTATGGCGAACCGGTACGGCTCGATGACGGAAAAAACCGATGTCAGATCCTCCGGCTTCGTCCAGGATTTGATGGATTTGAAGGGAATGACCTCTTCCTCCGAGAGCTCATCGAAGGGGAGAAACGAGCGCCCGACGTAGCTTTCATCGGGATGGGCGAGTATGCGGCTCGTCTCCTTGGAGACAACGAGCATGAAGCCGTCGCGCCCGACCCTCAGCTTAGTCACGCGGTTCATCCAGGAGAGCGTGTCGTCAACGAGCCGTTCGTATTCTGCATCATGACTCGCAATGTAATCCGCGTATTCGGAATTGTCGCTGATAAAAACCGCTTCCCAGCTTTGCAGCATCTGATCGTAGGCCTCCCGCAGCATCGCCTCGTTCTGCGTAAGCTGCGGCAGGAGCCGAGCGACCTGGATCACCGCCCGGTTGACCTGGGGCCTGATGCGGTTGCTATAGTTCGACGCGAATATCGCCGCGGACAGGGCGAGCACCAGTATAAACGAGAGGATCAACACGGCGTACAGGCGCGCCTTCCGGGCGCGGAGCTTTCGCCGGTATTGCTTCTGCGCGGGTGTCTGAGAGGGCTTATGCTTCATAAATATCACCACTTTACAGTTGTTCAGGTATCGGTTCACTCCGTCGGATGGGCCTCCAGGACCTCCGTGATCGCCGGCACCAGGACCTGCTTTCTGGAGATGCCCGGCTTGAACACATAGGATGTTCCGTCAAACACCGCCCGGTCGCCAAAGGCGGCTTCGAGCACCTCGGCGGCCGCGTCGCCGGAGGGCACGATGTACGAGAAATCGACGTCGTCATGGAACGCCGAGATCTGGGCAAACGCCATGTCCATTTCGGGCGCTGCCGACGGGATGACCCTGCGCATGCGCTCGGCCAGGTCCTTCGCGTCCGCCTCGTCGAAGGCATTGACGCAGCCGATGGCGTACTTCGTGCCGCCGCTTTCGTATTCCTTGTAGTTGCTGAGGAACACCTGCTCATCCGTCATGCCCTCATAGGAGAGGGACGCTCTGAACATGCTCTGATAGAAGGCGTCGACGTCGGATATGCCCGCGAGCCTGGCCAGCGCCTTGATCGCCTCCCTGTCGGCGGAGGTCGTCGTATTGGATTGAAGGTTATTCGTGTCCGACAGGATCGCGCCCATCATGACGAGCGCGGACTGCCGATCCGGCTCCAGCCCGTAATTGCGGTATCGAATCCACATGATCGTCGCCGTTGCGCCGAGCGGCCGGGCGTCGTAGATGATCTCCGGCGTGTCCGCACTGATGAAGGCGACCCGCATGCCGCCCGATTCGATGATCTTGTACGGCGCGTAGACCGGCTCCCTGTCGGCGGTGCAGAAATTGGCGCAGATGTAGCCGCAGTTCAGTTCTTCCTGCAGACGGTCCAGCACATCGAAGCCGAAGTCGAATTCATGGTTGCCGAGGGTCGCGACGTCGTACCCCACCGCGTTCATCAGGCAGATCGGCTCTTCACCCCCGGATATCGCGCCCAGCGGCGCGCCCTGTATGGCGTCGCCCGCGTCAACCAGCAGAACGCCCGCGTACCGCTGCTCCAATTCCTTTTTATAGAGCATCAGGCCGTCGTAGCCGATGTCCCTGTCGTAATGGCAGTGGACGTCGTTGGTGAACAGAACCGCGACGGCAGCCTCCTTCTGAGGCGGCGGGGCGGACTGCTCGGCAAGCGACGGGAGCGCGCAGGCCATGACAAGGTACAGCAGGATCGCCAGACAGCGCATCCGCCGGCATCCGTTGCGAAGCGACATATCGAAGTCCAACCCCTTTCAAACGATCTCTATATATAATAGCATATTTTGCGTCACAAAACTGTCTGCGACGGCTTTTGTCCGGATGTTGACAAAAACTTAACACTTGGAGTGCGGAACATGAGCGGCACTTTCCCGGTTGACCGCTCCTGGCAAATGAATTATACTCAGGCAAACGGGAGGGTGCGCTATGTTTGACGGACGGCCGTGGCTGAACGCGGCGATCAATTTTTCCGGGATCATGCTGAGCCTTCTCGGCATACTCCAGGCCATCAGCTTTCGCAAATCGCTGAACTGTCGGACGCTGTTCTACTTCATCGCATTCTTCTCCTGCCTCGCGCTGGACCTGATCTCGATCACCGGTACGGGCTTCATCGGGACCGGAAACCGCGCGGGAGAAGGGACCCGCCTCCTGCACAGCGCCCTGTGGTTCGGGCACTATCTGTTCAGCCCCCCTGATGGCCTGCGTCTCGACGGCCTATCTGATCAGCCTGTTGGACCCGGACAGGCAGAAGCGCTGGCTCTGGCGGGTGTTCCTGGGCATGTCGTCGCTGTACTTCGGCATGCTCGTGATGACCTGCTTTACGGGGCTGTATTACTATGTGGACGGGAACAACGTCTATCAGAGGCGCAGCGGCTACTGGGTGTCCATCGTGTTTTCCGTGCTGCCGCTTCTGTTGAACATGGTGCTTCTGATCGTCGGGCGGAGGAAGCTCGCCCGCCGGGAGCAGTACGCCTTCTGGGTCTACTCCGCGCTGCCGACGGAGGCATGCGTGGTGCAGCTGTTTACCACGGGCATCCACTTCATCATTCCGGCGATCATCATCGCCGCGCTGGCGATGTACATGTTCATACTGTCGGACCAGATGGAGCGCTACCGGCGGCAGGAGCGGGAGCGCGACGAGCTCCAGATGGCGGCGATGCTCAGCCAGATCCAGCCCCACTTCCTGTTCAACGCGCTGGCCGCGATCTACGACATCGCCCGGGATTCCGCGGAGACGCGACAGGCCATCAGCGAGTTTTCCGAGTACCTGCGGATGAACATCGATTCCCTGAAGCGCAAGGCGCCGGTGCCCTTCGAGACGGAGCGGAAGCACATGGAGACCTATCTGAAGCTGGAGCGGCTTTCCATGGAGGACCATCTGAGCTGGCGGTTCGACTGCGAGACGGAGGCGTTTCTGCTGCCCGCGCTGACGTTCAGCCGCTGGTGGAAAACGCGGTGAAGCACAGCGTCAGCAAGCGCAGGGAGGGCGGCACGATCGTCATAAGCACGCGGGAGGACGCGGAGAACTGGATCGTCTCCGTCATCGACGACGGCGTCGGCTTTGACCCGGCGGCGCTTCAGGACGACGGGAAGACGCACGTCGGCATCGAGAACGTCCGCGAGCGCCTCAGAATGATGTGCGGCGGCCAGCTGACGGTAACGAGCGTGCCCGGGGTGGGAACCGAGTCGGTCATTACATTGCCCGGGAGGAAAAGCGCATGACATTCATTGCGGTGGACGACCGGCCGAGGGCGCTTTCGACCCTCAAAGACGCGATCGAAGCGGCGGCGCCCCAGGCGCGGGTCGTCGCCTGCGCGTCCGGTGAGGAGGCCCTGCGCAACGCCTGCTAATGCCCGGTGGATGTGGCCTTCATCGACATCGACATGCCGGAGATGGACGGCATCACGCTGGCCAAGCGGCTCAAGCTGAACAACCCGCGCATCAACATCATCTTTGCCACAGGCTTCCGGGAATACACCGGCGAGGCCATCGACCTGCGGGCCAGCGGCTACCTGATGAAGCCCATCACGCCGGAGAAGGTGAAAGAGGAGCTGGAGAACCTGCGCCACCCGCTGCCGAAGCGAACGGCAAGGAAGCGCGTGCGGTTTCAGTGCTTCGGCAACTTTGAGGTGTTCATCGACCGGATGCCAGTCCGGTTCCGCTATGACAAGACGCGCGAGATACTGGCGTTCCTGGTGGACCATCGCGCGCCCTGCGACAATCGGCAGATCATATCCGCCCTCTGGGGAAAGGACGTGAGTGGCTCCTACTTCCGCACGCTTCGCAAGGACCTGCTGGACACCTTTCGGCAGGCCGGCTGCGAGGACATATTCGTCCAGCAGTGGGGCAGGCTGGGCATCGTTCCCGAAAAGGTGTCCTGCGACTTCTACGACTGGATGGCGGGGCGTCCCGAGGCCCTGAACGCCTACCTCGGGAAGTACATGTCGCAATATGAATGGGCGGAGCTGACCAACGCATGGCTGGAAAAGAGGGAATCCCGACTTTGACGGCGGCTCTGCATGCACCGGGCACGGCCCGGTTTTAATGATTGTCGGCGGCTTCCATCGGAAGCCGCCGACAATCATTATTTTTGGTGACAGACGCTTTACAGACAACCTGCCGACGCTTTGACGGCGCGCGCCCTGTTATAATGAAGCATGAATACCAGTCATGAAAGGAAGGGTACACATTATGACGGACAATGCTGCAAACGCCGCCGCCGTCGCCATCGGAGGGGGCACCCTCATTTTGATCTACGTCGTCTGGTTCGTGATGCAATGCGTCGCAGACTGGAGGATCCTGTCAAAAGCCGGCAGGCCCGGCTGGCACAGCCTGATCCCGGTTTTGAACTCCTACGCCGAGTACGACATCTGCTGGCAGGGCTGGTGGGGCATCGCGTTTATCGCGTGTTCGCTGTTGAGCGGCGTGTTTGGACAGAATGCTTCCGTGGCCGGTACCGTGGTGGATGAATTGCTGGGCTTCGCCGCCTTCGTTATCCACATCCTACAGAGCAGCCGGCTGGCCAAGGCCTTCGGCAAGGGCACGGGCTTTGCCGTGTGCCTGGTACTCTTCGGACCCATCGCCCGCCTCGTGCTGGGCTTAGGTGACAGCCGGTATGGAATTGAATACCCGGAACGGGCTGTACGCCTTCCTGGCCAGCGAGGCCCACGGCGTCATCACCGACCAGGTTGAGCTTGCCCTGGCGGTGCGCGACGCGCTTGACAACCGGAGCGACTATGACATCATTATAGATCGCATGGGAGATATCTGGACTGCATCCTGACAGTGATTGTGGCGGGAGCGCCGTATCAGACTGATCTCTGTCCCGAAAGCACTTATTACTTCGGCAGCTATATATTACCACGATCTGCTTGTCTAAAGCGCCAGCTGCTGCGTTGTCGTCAGTCCAGTCGCCGATGCTACGGCATCGCCTCCCTCCTCCGCCTTGCATCTGACGCTTTATCCTGCGCATCTCATTGGCAATATATAACTGCCGAAGTAATAAAAACCACCGAACCTGACAGGGAATGCGCCGTTCCGATTTGCCAAATTGGCAAATCGGAACGGCGCATTTCGCTTGTTTTTTAACGAACGGGTGGATTATAATAAAACATATAGTATCAAGGGGTGAATTGCATGAATATGCTGTTTGCGGAAACCCTGAGGAAGCTGAGGACAGACAAGGGGCTGACGCAGAAGCTGCTTGGGAAACAGCTGTTTGTCAATCATTCCACCATTGCCCGCTGGGAGAGCGGCGAGCGCCTGCCGAACGCCGCGATGATCCCCCGGATCGCCAAATGTCTCGATATCGATGCCAGCAGGCTGTATCAACTTGCGGCGGAGAGCGACGAAATCCCGAACATCATCATGGTGGACGACAACGAGGTCATACTCTCCCACGGCGTGACCGTGCTGGGGGAGGTCATTCCGAACGCCGCGATCACGGGCTTTATCTGGCCGACGGAGGCGATCGAATACGCGAAATCGAACCGGGTGACGCTGGCGGTCCTCGATATCGAATTGGGAACGGCCAGCGGGCTCGATCTTTGCCGCACGCTGCGCGAGATCAATTCCTCCACAAGCATCGTCTTTCTGACCGCCTACCCCGACTATGCCCTCGACGCATGGAATACCGAGGCCATCGGCTTCATGGTCAAACCGATGACCCCGGAGGGCGTCAGGGAGCAGCTCAAAAAGCTGCGCAATCCGTATTTGACGGGAGGCTCGGACACGTGAACGATTGGATCAATTCCATTTACTTTTTCATCATCGGAGCGGCGCTTTTGCTGAGCGTGCTGGGGCTGTGGTTCACCGCCATACTGCCCGGCATCGACCACTGGAGCAGGCGCTTCTTCCGGAACTACTTTATCATTCTGTTTGCGGCCTGCCTGTTTGGCCTCATCGAGATGTCCTTTCTCTTTTATTCCCCACCCAGAACGGCCTTGTATCTCGTGATGTTTCTGGAATCCATGCTCCAATCGCTGCCGCTGCCGATGCTGACGGTTTATCTGTTGCACTGTTGCGGCGAGAGCATACGCGAAAGCAGCCTCCTTCACGCCGCGGCCGGGCTGTACGCCGCCTGTCTGGTGCTGTTCGCGGGCTCCATGTTCTTTGATGACTTCTATCTGATCACGCAGGACATGCAGTATCACCGCGGGCCGCTGTACCCGATCATCACGCTGCCGATGATCGCCATCATACTGCTCAACCTCGCGGGCGTGCTGCGCCGCCGAAACCGGCTTTCCCACAAGACGTTTGTCAGCTTCCTGGTCGCGATCCTGCCGATAACGGTCACGCTGCTCATCCACCTGTTCGTCGATGTCTTCCCACTCATCGACATCAGCATCGTCCTCTCCATACTGGCCATGTTCGGCCTCGTCGTGTCCGATAAGATCGAGCTGGATATGCGTCGTCAGCAGGAGCTCCTTCGGCAGCAGCAGGAAATCGCCAACCAGCAGCTGGAGATCGCCAACCAGCGCGCCAACATCATGGTGCTGCAAATGCGTCCGCACTTCATCTACAACACCATGACGAGCATCTACTGCCTGTGCAGCCAGGACCCGGAGAAGGCCCAGCAGGTGGTCAGGGACTTCACCGACTATCTGCGCAAAAACTTCAACGCCATCGCGAGCGAAGCGCCGATCCCCTTTACCTCGGAGCTGGAGCACACCCGCGCCTACCTCGCCGTGGAGCAGGTGCAGTACCCCACGAGCCTGTTCGTCGAATACGACACGCCGCATACCTTCTTCCGCGTGCCACCGCTGACGCTCCAGCCCATCGTGGAAAACTGCGTCAAGCACGGCAGGGACCCCTACGCGGGCCCGCTGCGCATTGCCATACGGACTCGGAAAACCGCCATCGGCAGCGAGGTCACCGTATCGGACAACGGCCCCGGCTTTCATCCCGCCGATGACGACGCGCCGCACATCGCCCTGAACAACATCCGGCAGAGGCTTGAAATCATGTGCGGCGGAAGCCTGACAATCATGCCGGGCGACGGTCGCGGCACCGTGGTGACGGTGACGATCCCGGGCAATGCCAAGAAAGATCAAGGAGATTAATAGCGAATGGTTTTAATACATAAACTGGGAAGTCTGTTTCTGTGCGGCGGGGTGGACAGGGAGGCGTTTGCCACCCTGTTCCCCAGCATCCACAGGGAAAACAGGGTGCTGCTCGAGGTGTTTTCCCAGCTTGCGGGGATCATGTTTTTCCTGCTGTACATCGTGAGCGTGATTTTCAACGGATTTGCCACGGTGAACAGTTCGACCTACCTGATCTGCGGCATCGTCATGCTCTCGATCATGGTCTGCGTCTACCGCCTCGTCCCGAAGCATCCCGCGCTGGTGATGGTGCTCGTGTACCTGTTCGAGATCGTGCTCTACGTGTTCAGCATCCGCATTTCGATGCTCCACGCGGACAAGCCGGCCGTGTCAGCGGTGGCCTTCCTGCTGGTGACCCCGCTTCTGTTCTACGACCGTCCCGTCAGGCTGATCGCCCTGATCGCGGCGGATGTCGCGGCGTTTTGCGCGCTGGCGGTCTGCACCAAGCAGCCGGAGGTCGCGGAGACCGACGTCTGGAACATGGTGACCTTCGGCGTCGTCGCCGCGGCCACGACGCTGTTCAACATGAGCATCAAGATTCGCGCGCTGGTCCAGTCGAGGCAGATCGAATACATCAGCCAGACGGATCTGCTGACGGGGGTCAAAAACCGGAATCACTACGAAAACCAGCTGCCGAAGTATCCGAAGCAGTGCAAATCGAATCTGATCTGCGTCTACGGCGATGTGAACGGCCTTCACGAGATGAATAACCGGTACGGCCATCCCGCCGGCGACAGGATGCTGCGCGTGGTTGCCGCGACGATGCAGGCGTATTTCGGGACAGAGCACACCTACCGCATCGGCGGCGATGAGTTTGCGGCGTTCAAGCCGGACGCCAGGATGGAGGATGTGACCGCCGAAATCGAACGGATGAAGCAGGAGCTCGCCAGCGGCGGCTACTATGTATCCTTCGGCATCGCCGAGCGCAGGAAAGGACAGGAAGATTTTTCCATGCGCGAGCTGATCAGGGAGGCCGAAAACGGCATGTACGCCGCCAAGCGGGAGTTCTACCGCCAGCCGGAACACAACCGAAGGAACAGATAAGCATTACTGCATGAGTTGGGACGGCTCTACAAAAGAAGAGAAACATAGGAAGGAAAAGCTGTTTAGCTACGCGCTGATGAATCTTGCCTGAAAAGAGGAAGATGTCGAATGCGGCTGCTCTTTGTCAAGTGTTTTCTTAGAGGATGTAAACATGGATAACAGCGTTAAGATTAAATGGAAAGAAAAGTTTTTCTACGGCCTTGGAGATTTTTCCGCCAATATTCTGCTCGCCGCGTTTTCTTTTTATCTGCTGTTCTTCATGGTCAGCATCGGCGGACTCAAACCGGCTCTTGCATCTCTCGTCTTTTTGGTCGCAAAGATCTGGGACGCGATAACGGACGTGTGGATGGGACGGATAAGCGACAACACAAAATCCAAATTCGGAAAAAGACGGGTCTACATGATATTCGGAGCCGTTCCGTTCGGAATGATGTTTATCATACTATGGCTCTGCCCTTTCTCCGTCGAAACGTCTCAGTTTGTCAAGTTGATTTATTATCTCATAGCATATTGCCTGTTTAACACCACTTATACGGTGGTGTACGTTCCGTACAACGCCCTCACGGCAAGCATTACGGACGATTACGATGAGAGAAGCAGCCTGACGACTGTAAGAATCGTCCTTGCCAACGTGGGTTTAATTTTAGGCGCCGCTTTGTTCGGACTGTTTGCCGGAGACAACACTGTGTTCTCCGAAATATTCGTTGACGCCGGGTACGACCGGTTTGAGGCGGTGAAGAACTCGTATCTGGTCTCAAGCGCGATATTCGGTCTTCTCGCCGGCGTGACGATGCTGATCTCCGGACTCGCCGTCAAAGAGAAATATACGGGCAGTGAAGAGAAAAACCCGTATGGTTTGTTCAAGACTCTGTCTCAGTTCCTCAAAATGAAAGAGTTCAGATACACGACGGCGTATTATCTGACCAGCATGTTAGGATTCGATATCCTCTTAGCGCTGTTCATGTTCTATATCCAGGACAGTCTGGGATATGCGCCCGACGGCATTCTTTCAACGACCTTCATCGCGATTCCCCTGCTCGTGGCGATGGTCACGTCGGTCGCATGGGACAGGCTGTCGGCAAAATTCGAAAAACACAGAGTGTATCTGTTCTCGGTAATACTCACTTCCATCGGACTGATAATCGCTCTGCTCGTGCCATCGTTCAAAGGGGAAATGTATCAATCCGCGACCGCCTCGATGGGAGAGCTGCTTTCCTCCGGCACTTCAATCGCCCTGCTGCTCGCCGTGTTTGTCGTCGGATGCGGAATGAGCGGGATACAGATCCTCCCGTACGCTTCCATTCCGGATATCGTTGAGCTCGACGAATACACCTACGGAGTACGGAGGGAAGGCGCGTATTACGGCGTGCAAAGCTTCGTCTATAAACTTTCAAACGGCGTCGCGCTGGCGCTTGTATCCCTTCTTCTCCAACTGTTCGGGTATAGAGAGACGCCCTTTCTGGACGGGGTTACGGGCGAAATCGTCTACGCATACGTACAGTCTCAAACAGCACAAGACGCGATCAGAGTCATCTTCTGTACGCTTCCGATCGTGATATTCGTCATCTCAATAATATGTGCTTTCAAAGCGAATATGGGAAGGGACAGATTCAACGCCATAAAAGAAGAACTGGCCAAAAGACAAAGCATCAATAATCCGGGGGGTACGAGCGGATGATCCAAAACCTTGCTGAAAAGTGGAAAAAGCACAGCGCGCGGATCGGGCTGATTTTTACGGTGACCGCCGGGGTGTTTGTGTTTGCCATGACCTACGTGGCTTACTTCGATCAACAGGCTTATGCGAGAATGCAGACGTTCCTGTACGATTGCGGCATCGACGCCATCGGCGCGCTGGTCGCCGCGGGACTGTTTTACGGATGCATGCGGCAGGAAGGCGAGGGAACGGATGAGTTCAGGGTGCTGAACGTTTCCGTAAGCGCCAGCTTCGTCGTGAATTTCCTGCTTTATTGCACGGCGGGCGTGCCGGCGTGGAACGCATTCACGTTCACATTCGCCATGCTCAGCAAGCTGATCGACCTTTTGATGATCTATTGCTTCTATCAGTACGTGAGAAGGACGCTCGATTTTGAAGGGAAGCTCGCTGAGTGGGCGCAAAAAGGCATCCCGATCCTGCTGGCGCTGGAATGTCTGGTCATATTGTCCAACATCTTTTATCCGACGACCTTCCGGATCGATGAAGCGGGCGCCTATCAGGCCACCGGCCTGTCGACGCTGGAGGATATCTACCTGATCGTGACGTCGCTTGTGACGACGATACTGATCATCCGCTGCAAGCGCCCGCACAATCAGAAGGTCGCCGCCCTGACGTTCATACTCCTGCCGCTGATCAACTACGTCATGTCCGGGGGCACCTTCGGCAACGCCTCCCAGTACGGCATGATCCTGGTGTCCCTGATCATCATGTACTGCATCATTTTCAACGAAAAGAGC
>CADASI010000114.1 GCA_902790525.1 uncultured Eubacteriales bacterium | reverse complement strand
GCGTGATCCACTTCCATTTCGCGCATACCGAGTACCATCATCATGATCTCGGCATTTACCTGCACATCCTCAGCGAGAAGTATCCGGCGACCTTTCAGATCCGCCGTTTTCTTTGCAAGCGCCTCGTTCTTGCGCCGGAAAGCTTCCCGAAATTCGTCCATCACACTGCCTGCGAACAGCGGTTTCGCAACAAAGGTATCAACACCGGCCGCTCTCGCTTCATCTGCTACATCGTCCCAGTTAAAAGAAGTCAAAATGATAATCGGGGTATCATTGCCCACGATCTGTCTGATCTGGTGCGTTGTTTCCACGCCGTCCAGCTCCGGCATTTTCCAATCCACCAGGATCAGATCATATTCTTCCTGACGGCCGTGGCGAAGTCTTACCTTATCGATACCTTCCCATCCGGATTCAGCCGTTTCACAACTGATGCCGATCTGCCCAAGGATTACCTCAGCATGCTCCAGTGCGATTCTATCATCATCGATCACCAGCACGCTCATGTCGTGCGGATTCAGATCACCATCCGCCGCTAATGTATCTTTCCGGCCTGATTCCTCCAGAGTAACGGTGACAGTAAAAGTAGTTCCTGCACCTTTTTCGCTCTCAACTTCTATGGTGCCATTCATGAGTTCTACGATACTCTTTGTAATCGGCATGCCGAGGCCGGTACTGCCGTATTTGCTGGTGGAAGAGGAATCCTCCTGGCTGAAGGCCTCAAAGATATGCGGGATGTATTCTTTGCTCATACCAATGCCGGTATCTTTGAACGTGAGATGGAGCGTCGCCATATCATCGAAACGATGCCCCTCTTCGATGAGAAACGTCACCTTTCCGCCTTCCGGCGTAAACTTCACAGCATTGCCCAGAATATTCAGCATCACCTGTTTCAGCTTCATGGCGTCGCCGATATAGTAATCATCGATCTTCCCGATGATCCTGCATTCGTAGTGAATGCCCTTGTCCCGGCACTGACCGCCGATCATGTTGTTGACCTGCTCCAGATTTTTTGAGAAAGAGAATTCTTCTTTCTTGATGACCATGCGTCCGGACTCTATCCGCGACATATCCAGAATGTCATTGATGATCCCCAGCAGATGGCGGGCGGAAGCACCGATCTTCTCCAGATATTCCTTCACCTTGTCCGATGCGGTAGGATCATTCATTGCGATATTGTTCAGACCGATGATCGCGTTCATGGGCGTACGTATCTCATGGCTCATGTTAGAGAGAAAAGCAGTCTTGGCCCGATTGGCCTGCTCGGCAGTGTCCAGAGCGTCCCTGAGCGCCTGTTGCTGCGTCAGAGATTTTCGCATATCTTCATCAATATCGGAGAAGCCCAAGCCAATAGCGTGAACGATATGATCATCCCGGTCCTCCGGATGACGAACACCCGCTATTCTCAGCATGGCATAGGATTCCTTCCCATCGTTCAGTTCAAGAAAGCGGTACGCAATGATCTGCTGTGTTGCAAGCGCGGCGCGGATGTTTTCCGGCTGAATGAAAGCAAGATAGTCTTCTCTGTAAGGCTCCGCCACATGATTGTAGGCAAAAGCAGTGAAATCCCTCAGGAAGGGGAATGATGCGCCAAGTGCGGGTGCTTGCGGTAGCAGATTGCTTCGTCTTTGTCCAGATCCACATAGTAAACGCTTCTGTAGTCGGATGCCATCGCGGTGATCATCTGATCCTGCTGTTTCTGAAGGGCCTGCTGCTCCAGAAGCAGTTCTTTCTCCTTCAGCCTGGTCCTGTTCCGGCGGCTGTCCCGGATAAGCAGAAAAATAATCAGGGCTATGACGGCAAGGATCGCGCTGGCAAACAGCGTCATATGATCCCGAAGCATATCGACAAAGCCATATGTATACAGGCCGGAGGTGTATCGATAGGAGATATTCTGCGCGTAGTCGCTGCCCAGGATGGTAATGCCCCGATTGAGGAGCTTGAGTAATCCTTCATTCCCGATTTCAACGCCGAAGCAGCGATCATCACTTCTTACAGCCTGCTGCATGGAAAGGCCTTCATACTTACTGTTGCGGAGAATGTCGTTTGCTCTGAGGCCGTTCAGGGTCGTTACGCCGACTTCCCCGGAAAGTACGGCCTCAAGGCAGTCTTCAATCGACGGATAAAGCGTGATCTCCGCATCGGGATAATTTGTCCGCACATAGTAGTACTGCATGCGATTATTTTCATTGACCGCGAATGTCTGTAATTTTTCCTCGCTGAATTCCCCATGATAGACCAACTCTGATGAAGCGGAAGCAACTGCATGGGACTGATTGATCCCGTTCACTTCCGAGTAATACAAACCACCGCCAACGGGAAACGCGGTATCAATTTCGCCTGCGTTCATGGCTGCGATCATATCATCGTATTTTTCGTAGCCGGTATAAGTAACATTCAGATCACCAATGCCAAGCCCCTCCAGGAGATCAGGGATATAATCCTTGATCAGGCCGATGACCTGTCCCTGCTTATCGGTGTCACTGTAGGGCAGATAATTTTCCAGATATCCTATGTGAAGCGTGTCATGTGAGGAGATCCATTCAAGTTCCGCTTCAGAAAATGCCCGCGCAGTAATACTGGCCGGGTAATACTTGGCGCTGAGGGAATAGAGGAAATTCGGCTCCTCCTCAGCCAGACGAGACTGCGCCTCGTTTAGTGACGAGAGAAGATCCAGCCTTTGGATACTGACGCAAAGGTAATAATCGGTCGACCCGAAAACCAGCAGCGGCACCGCGTGATCCCGTCCGTATGCACCATCGCTTTCTGCCACAAGAATATCTACCTCGTGGCTGTCAAAAGCGCCAAACAGTCCGGTATAATCCGGAAAGATGGTAACTTCCGCCTGAATGGCATGCTCTTGAAGAAATGTGTTCAGTGTACTTATCATGGCGCTGTCAAGAACACCGATTTTCCTTCCATTCAGGGTATCTGTATCCTGTGTGATATCCGTGTCCGTATCATGCCGCACCAGATAATAGGACTCACTGCCCATGGCGGCATCTGGGTAGCTGATCAACCCTTCCCGGTCGTCCCTGTAAGCCAGACCGGCCAGCAGATCGATCTTGCCATCAAGGAGCATCTGGTACAGCTCGGAAAAACCGCCGTAAACATACTCATATTTCCAGCCGGTATACTCTGAGATCTTCCTGTAATACTCGTAGGCGTACCCGGTTTTGACCAAACCGTCCCCCGCACCTTCCTGAAAAACTTCGTTTTCGTAATATCCGACCCGGATAACCTCCGGATCGTTCTCGACCGCGAAAGCCTGAATGGGGATCAACATCATGGCAAGCAACAGAACGCAGCCAACCGCGAGGATCCTGCGCAGAGACAGCATTCTTCCGGGAATTTGCAAAATATCCATTTGTATTTATCCCTCCCGCTTCACATACGACAGCTCGATGTCATAACCAAGAGCTTCCATCGTGGCAACAAAGGTCTTGTTGATGATCTTTTCCGGTGTTTTGATCAGCCGACTGACGTAGGAGCGCGTGGTCGAAAGCTCTTCGGCGAGCTTTGCCTGCGTCTTGCTCTCCTCAATGCATTTGACCTTTACGTCGATTTCAATATTATTTATCAGCACAAGTCCGCCTCGTTTTCTGCCTGCAAATGTTTCCTTATACGTGTAACTAATTATACTATATAAAAACGCTGATTTCAACTGAAATTGTACTGCTATCTTTCTTTGCAAAATAAGCTCAATTAGTATTGACAATAGAAGTTACTTTTGTCTCCACGTTTTTTTCGGCTCAAACCTTCCGCAATCATCGCAGGTATCGGGCCAATTGAGCTTCCACTCAAAGTATTCGTCCTTTGTGATCAGTCCGGCGCGCTTCTCGTCCATGCGGATCAGCCATTCTTGCATGAAATCGTTGATCATGCCGCCGTTGAACCACATGGCGACGGGCGCGTGGGCAGGCCATTCGTCCGTGTCATGGTAGTATACGCCCGGATCGTCACTCTCGTTGCACTTCTCGCCCGGGAACTTCTGGAGCTGGAACAGCCGGAAGATGCCGGGATTCACTTCCTCGATCCAGAACATCATCTGAATGAACTCGCTGTTGTTCTGCCCGGTCAGGTCGTAGAGCATATAGCGGTTGACGTCCAATACCTCCGCCATCCTGTCCAGCAGCTCCTTCTGCGGGACGCGGGTGCCGCGCTCGTAGTGGGCGATGCGGTTCTGCGCGTTCTCGCCCAGGCCTTGATCTTCTCGCCTATCGTCATGGGCCGTTCCTCCCCGTTTCGTGTCATTTCTTTTCCAATTCCATTATATCCGGCTGTATTGCAAATATCAAGCTAAATATGTGCGTAATTGCTCATTTCTTCTTGACATGTGCATGGATGTACATTATAATGCATGATGTGATAATGAACAGTAGTGTTCATTGTCGCAAACAACTTCATATGGTTTCCAGCCTACGTTCCCATCTGGAGGTGACTTTGCCGGAGGCAAAATCAGTCGCTGCGCGACCGGCACGGCTCGATTCCATGAATCGACCGTCCGCGGTTTCGGGCTTCGCCCGACGGGCTTCGCCCGAAACTTGAAATGCCAAAGGCATTTCAACCTCGCCAGCCACAGCCCGCGAGAGCGGATCACGCAATGGGGACAGCCCGGCGGGAGCGTGGAGGCGCAAGCCTGTGAGCATCGCCAGATGCGGGAGGGAAGAACGAGGCAAAAACCACACCAAGGGACAAGTCTAATCTATCAGCGGAAGGAGGTGTTGCAATGGGCGAATACAAGGCTGGTTTCACCATCAACGAAGCATCCGACTATACCGGCATCGGGCGAAACACCATGCGAAACCTGGTGGCCTGGGGCAAGCTGCCCGTCCTGAAGGTGGGCCGCAAGGTCATCATCCGGCGGGAGTTGCTGGAAGCCTTCATGGAAGCCAATCAGGGGAGGAATCTGAAGAATGTAGCGGAGGTCAAGGCGGGTCGGTTCAATGTCACTAAGATAGGCCTCCAACGAGCACGAACGCAGCAGTTCGTGCTCGTTGTGGTACGAAGGCAAGGCGAAGAAGGCAGCAGAAATAACCCTTGCACGAAACGGAGGGCGTTTGCTTCCCTCTATTATACAGTATCATTAACCAAAACGCAACGTTTTTTCAGGCTGTTTCCGACATATCACTGTCCCGCAGGCGCACGCACACCACGGTCATGTCGTCCCGGGGGCCGTCGGCGGCCTGGGCCAGTGCCAGCACGCCCTCGGACAGTGCGTTCATGTCGTCCCCGGGGGCGGTAAGGAGCGCCTCCAGCGCCTGGGGATCGGCCGCGTCCATCACGCCGTCGGAGGCCAGCAGCACCGTGTCCCCGGCCATCAGCCGCACCCGGGAGGCGGCGGGGGTCACGCGGTCCAGTATGCCCAGCGGCAGGCGGCCGCCCTCGATGCGCTGCACCGACTCCCCCCGGGCGATCAGCGCGGGGCAGGCCGCCAGCTTCAGAAATTCCGCCATGCCGGTGGACAGGTCCAGCAGCATCAGGTCGACGGTGGAGAACATGTCCTCCGGGGCGCAGTTGAGCATCATGGCGTTGACCGTCTCGATGGCCAGGCTCCAGTCCGCCCCCGCCGCCAGGAAGCGCCCCAGCAGCCGCGCGGCCTGGGCGGACTCGTTGGCGGCGGCCTCGCCGGAGCCCATGCCGTCGCAGATCAGTACCATCAGCCGCGCGTCGTCCAGCATGGTGGCCGCGTGGCTGTCGCCGCTGGGCGCGCCGGCCTCGCGGGGCATGCACACCGCGCCCACGTCCGCGGCCAGCTTGGGCTTGCGCACGAAGCGCATGGCGGGGCCCCAGGCCTCCTCCGGGGCGTAGACCCTGCCGAATGCCCCCGCCAGCCGCGCCGACGCCGCCTGCGCCAGTGCCGCGCTCCACCGGCCCTCCCGCAGGGTCAGCACCAGCTCCGTGCGCGGGCCGGAGATCAGCAGCGCGTCGGCCACGGGGATGCCCGCGCGCTCCAGCACCCCCGCCGCCCGGGCCGCCTGGCGGTCCCGCAGGCGGATGGGCCGGGCCTGCTCCGCGGCCAGGGCGTCGATCAGCTTCCGGGCCTGCAAAAACTGGGCGGAGATCAGGCGGTTCTCGTCGCCCCGCCGAAGCTGGGCGCGGCGGGTGCGGGCGAAGTCCTCCAACGCCTCGCCCACCCGCTCCGGGATCGTCCTGGCCCGCCGGCACCGCCTGGACAGGCCGGTGGGCACGCCTTCCTCGAACAACGCATCCTCCATGCCCAGCTCCGACCAGCCCACCGCCTGGGCGATCAGGTCGCAGATGAGCCGCGCGCCCTGGTTGCTGTCCGCCGTCCAGCAGGCGGCGTAGCCCGGGCAGTCGGCGCACAGCCTGCCCCGGAGATCGGCGATCAGCCGCTGCTCGTCCGGCAGGCTGACGGGCCTGAGATAGCCCTCCGCCAGGTCGCCGAAGGCCGCGCCGATGGCTTTTAATCGCCGGGAGGTCTGGCCCCTGAGCAGCAGCGCCAGACGGTCGGCGTCGCAGGTCTCCGACGCGCCCCGGGACCAGCGCAGCGCCAGGGCGCGCACCGACGCGGGCATCAGCATCGCCAGCGGCGGCGCGGCGCACAGCCCGGCCATCTCCAGGGGCTTCAGGCCCGCGCAGGCCGAGGCCGCCAGCGCCACCAGCGCCGCGATTACCGTGCGCATGAGCCGCGGCGTGTGACCGCAGAGCTGCACCGCCGCGCCGCACAGCCCCAGCGCCGCGATCACCCGCGCGTCGCCGGACACCAGCAGCATCGCGCCGCCCGCGCCGAGGCCCATCAAACCGCCCTGCGGCCAGGCCAGCATCGTCGCCATGCCCGCCAGGCACAGCGCCCCCGGCGGCCACAGGGCGTAGAGCCCCGCGCCCAGCATGCAGCCCAGCAGGTAGATGCCGGTGCGCTCCTCGGGCAGCAGGTAGCGCCGGTCGGGCCGCGTGGCCAGCGCGGATCGCAGAAACGGCGCGGCGGCCATGGCCGAGAGCGCCGCCGCCACCGCCTGGGCCGAGGGCCAGGGGAGGCCCCCGGCGAAGAACAGTCCCGGGGCCAGCGCCCCCAGGCCCGCCAGCGCGGCGCAGGTCACGGCGTCGGTCCGCGCCCGGTTCGGCGAGCGGGCCTGTATCTCCGGCGCGCGGCGCAGCGCGGCCCGCAGTCGTCCCAGCCCCGGCTCCGCCAGGCTCCCGCCCAGGATCACCGCGCAGCCCACGGGGATGCTCAGGTTGAAGGTGTCCAGCGTGGCGTTGACCGACCCCAGCATGCAGCCCGTGAGCAGCGCCGCGGCGTTTTTCCCGGCCACGATCCCCGCGGCGAACAGCGCCATGGCAAACGGCGCGAGCGCCGCCATGGGGGAGAGCCGGACCACCGTGGCGCGGCTCAGCGCAAAGGCCAGCGCGGCCAGCAGCAGGAATTGAAGAAGCGCCCCCAGCGCGGCGCGCGCCGCGGCGGGATCGGGCAGGCGGGGCATGCGGTCGACGGCATTTTCCCGGAACGTCTTGAGCATCTGAATCTCCTCCTTTTTGACGTGGGACTATTTATGCGCCCGGGGAAATTCAAATGCCTTGTTTTTCAAAAGGAGGTATATTTTGTGCGGAACCGGCAAGAATAGGAGCATCAAGCCGGAAAAACGGCGTGAAAAAAGGAGTTGTTTAACATGCTGGATCGCACTTCCCTGGTATTGACCATCATCGGCGGCATCAACTGGCTGCTGGTGGGACTGTTCCGCTTCGACCTCGTGGCCTATCTGTTCGGCGGCCAGGCCGCCACCGTCAGCCGCGTGATCTACACCGTGGTCGGCATCGCCAGCCTTTGGTGCATTTCCCTGCTGTTCCGGCAGCGCGTTCCCGTGGAGGAGTGACCGCGGCTGTGGGTTCATAGCACAGGGGATAACACAGGGGACGGTTCTGTGTGTTGATATCTTGAACACACAGAACCGTCCTTTTTGTTTTTAAGTTGCCCGCGGCCGTGAAGTATGGTAGAATAATCTTATGCGTATCCGTCATACAGGAGGTAGGCATTCCGATGAAGAATGGCGAGCATGGGATCCGTTTCACATACATTGAATACTGCCTGGTTCTGGCGACTTTTTTGATCTGCCTGACGGGGGCTTCCCTGATCGGGACGAATTACTGTCCCGACGAAGGCGGGCGTCAGATGCTGTCCGGCTGGATATTTACAAACGGGACGCTGCCCACGGGGAATGAATTGGAGACCATATTGCCCCTTTGGGGCTTTTCCTATGCCCTGCGCCCGTATCTCACCTCGATCATCAACGCCGGATTCATGAAGCTCTTTGCCCTGTTTACAACCTCACCGCAGGCGCTGCGGCTTGCGTCGCGGATGTGCAGCGTGTGCTCCGTCACCCTCAGCTGCGTGTATTGCCTCAGGTTCGGGCACCGCGTATTCAAAAAGCGGCTGTCCGCCATACTGTTCGCGCTGGTCGTCTGCTGGCTGCCGCAGGTGATGTTTCTCGGCATGTATCAGAACAACGATTCGCTCTCCCTGGCCGCGGCATGTATGATCGTGTACTATCTCGCCGAGGGCGATGACCTGGGCTGGCCGGCGCGGAGCTGCATCGGCCTCGGCATCGCGTTTTCGGTCGCGCTTTTGTCGTATTATTCGGTTTACGGCTGGATCCTGACGGGCGTCGTATTCTGCGTCGTCTCCGTGCTTCGGAACGATCGTATCGCCGACAAGGCGCCCTTCATACTGAAGCGCGCGCTGTGGCTGGCGGCCGTCTGCCTGTTGCTCGCGGGGTGGTTTTTCATCCGAAACGCGCGATTGCACGAGGGGGATTTCCTGGGGTTGGCTTCGGAGGATCGCTCGAGGGTATGGGCGGAATCCCAGGGCGTTGAAGTCAGATACACCGGCAGGAGCCTGCAGGAAGAGGGCTATTCGCTGATCGGGTTCTTCCGGTATTCGGATTTTCACTGGATAAAGAAGACTTTGGCGAGCTTTATCGGCGTGTTCGGGTATTTGAACATCTATATGCCGGTCGGCCGCTATATCGTATACTGCGTCATATTCGGCCTGTCGGCGCTCGGCTATATCGTCACCGTGCGCCGGGGGGCGCCGTCGCAGAGGGACCGGCATCTCTTCGCCGCCATGCTCGGCGCGGGCGTGATCACATTCATACTTCACGTATATCAATCGTATTGCAGGGACTTTCAGGCCCAGGGAAGATACGTCATCACGGCGATACTGCCGATCGCCTATATGATCGCCTACAGCTTTGATCGTGCGGAGGACGCCCTTGGCGTTCCGGCCAGGGGGGCGCTGTTTGCCGCGCGCGCACAGACCCCGTTCAGGCCGGGCGTGGCCTTTGCCTTGGTCTGGATGGTCCTGCTTGCGCGAACCGTGGCGGACACGATGACAAAGATGCTCGTATAAAGGATGACATGCGTTCAAAGGTTATCAAACGCCCCCCGCCATGTGGCGGGGGGCGCGGTCATGTGGGGTTATCCGCTTATTCCGCGGCCAGCCTCTGATAGGAAGCGAGGCGATCCTCGGCGTCCTTCTGGGCGGCGTCAAACAGCTCGGGCGCGACGTCCGGGAACTGCCTGAGCAGGGAAGCGTAGCGGTTCTCGCCCTTGATGAAGTCCTGATAGGAGGCCTTCGGGGGCTTGGAATCGAGGGTGAACTTCTTCTCGGCAGCGGGGTTGAACCGGTAGGTCTGCCAGTAGCCGGCCTCGACGGCCTTGGCGATCTCCAGCTGGGCCTGGTTCATCCGGATGCCGTGGTTGATGCAGGGCGCGTAGGCGATGATCAGGGACGGGCCGTGATAGGCCTCGGCCTCGGTCAGGGCCTTGAGTACCTGCGCCGGATCGGACATGGCGACCTGGGCCACGTACACATAGCCGTAGGACATGGCCATCATGCCGAGATCCTTCTTCTTGGTGCGCTTGCCGGCGGCCGCGAACTTGGCGACAGCCGCGTGAGGGGAGGACTTGGAGGCCTGTCCGCCGGTGTTGGAGTACACCTCGGTGTCGAGGACCAGCACGTTCACGTCCTCGCCCTGGGCCAGCACGTGATCCAGTCCGCCGTAGCCGATGTCATAGGCCCAGCCGTCGCCGCCGAAGATCCAGAAGGACTTCTTGGTCAGCAGATCGGCGTCGGCCAGTATGGCCTTGCAGGTGTCGCAGCAGGCGTCCTTGATGAGCTCGACCAGCTTGGCGCCGGCGGCCTTGGAGCCTTCCGCGCAATCCATGTTCTCGAGCCACTCGTTGGCGGCGGCCTTGATCGCGTCGGAGTGATCGGACTCGGCCAGCGCCTTCACGTTCTCAGCCAGCTTGGCGCGACGCTGGGTGATGCCCAGGTTCATGCCGAAGCCGAACTCGGCGTTGTCCTCGAACAGGCTGTTCGCCCAGGCGGGGCCGTGGCCGTTCTCGTCGGTGGTGTAGGGGCAGGTGGGGGCGGAGCCGCCGTAGATGGAGGAGCAGCCGGTGGCGTTGGCAATGACCATCCGATCGCCGAAGAGCTGGGTGACCAGCTTGACATACGGGGTCTCGCCGCAGCCCGCGCAGGCGCCGGAGAACTCGAACAGAGGCTTCTTGAACTGGCTGTCCTTGACCTTCTTGACATCCAGCGCGCCCTTGAACTCGGGCAGCTTCTGCGCGAACTCCCAGTTGGCCTCCTGGGCGTCCTGGGTGTGCAGGGGCTTCATCTCCAGAGCGACCTTCTTGCCGCCCTTGTTGACGGGGCAGACGGTGGTGCAGTTCTCGCAGCCGGTGCAATCCAGCGGGGAGACCTGCATGCGGAACTTGTAGCCCTTGAAGGCCGGGCCCAGCGCGGGCTTGGCTTCAAAGGCGGCGGGCGCGGAAGCCAGCTGCTCATCGGTCACCAGATAGGGACGGATGCAGGCGTGCGGACACACGATGGCACAGGTGCCGCACTGCACGCAGTTGTCGATGTTCCACTGGGGAACCATCACGGCGATGCCGCGTTTCTCATACTTGGTGGTGCCGGTGGGCACGCGGCCCGCGGCGTCGATCATGCTAACGGGCAGCTTGTCGCCGGCCTGGGCCAGGATCGGCTCGATGAAGGTCTTGAAGTAGGGATCGTCGGTCACCTGGATGGCGGTGGCGCCGGTGGTGGCGTTGGCCCACTCGGCGGGCACGGGGATCTCGACCAGGCCGGAGATGGCGATGTCGATGGCGTCCCAGTTCTTCTTGACGACCTCGTCGCCCTTCTTGCCGTAGGTCTTCTTGGCGTAGGCCTTCATGTACTCATCCGCCTTCTCGTAGGGGATGATGTCGGCCAGCTTGAAGAACGCGGCCTGCATGATGGTGTTGATGCGCCCGCCCATGCCGACCTTCTTGGCCAGGGAGATGGCGTCGATGGTGTAGAACTTGGCGTGCTTCTTCGCCAGGGCCTGCTTCATGGCCGCGGGCAGCTGGGTCTCCATTTCCTCAGCGGTCCAGGGGCTGTTGAGCAGGAAGGTGCCGCCGTCCTTCAGCGCGGACACCATGTCGTACTTGGTGACGTACGCCGGGTTGTGGCAGGCGATGAAGTTGGCGGAATCGATCAGGTAGGTGGACTGGATCGGATTGTCGCCGAAGCGCAGGTGGCTGATGGTGATGCCGCCGGACTTCTTGGAGTCATAGGCGAAGTAGGCCTGCGCGTACTTGTCGGTGTGGTCGCCGATGATCTTGATGGAGTTCTTGTTCGCGCCCACGGTGCCGTCGGAGCCCAGGCCGTAGAACATGCAGGACACGGTGCCCTTCGGGGCCACGTCCAGCGTCTCGCCCAGTTCGAGGGAGGTGTGGGTCACGTCGTCGTTGATGCCCACGGTGAAGTGGTTCTTCGGCTCGTCCTTGGCCAGGTTGTCGTAGATGGCCTTGACCATGGTGGGGTTGAACTCCTTGGAGCCCAGGCCGTAGCGGCCGCCCACGACCTTGATGCCGGTGCAGCCCGCCTCGAGCAGCGCGGAGCACACATCCAGGTACAGGGGCTCGCCCAGGGAGCCGGATTCCTTGGTGCGGTCCATCACGGCGATCTTCTTGCAGGTCTTCGGGATGGCGGCCAGGAAGTGCTTGATGGAGAAGGGACGATACAGATGGACCTTGATCAGGCCGACCTTTTCGCCCTTGGCGTTGAGGTAGTTCACGGTCTCCTCGATGGCGTCGCAGCCGGAGCCCATGCAGATGATGACGCGGTCGGCGTCCTCGGCGCCCACGTAGTCAAACAGCTTGTAGCTGCGGCCGGTCAGCTTGGCGACCTTGGCCATGACCTCCTCGACGATCTCGGGGGTGGCGTCGTAGTACTTGTTGGCAGCCTCGCGGCCCTGGAAGTAGATGTCGGGGTTCTGAGCGGTGCCGCGCTGATGCGGATGCTCGGGGTTCAGGCCGCCCTCGCGGAAGGCCTTGACCTTGTCCCAGTTCACCAGGCCCTTGATCTCCTCATAGCCGTTGGCGGGATCGATGGCGTCGATCTTCTGGATCTCGTGGGAGGTGCGGAAGCCGTCGAAGAAGTGCAGGAACGGCACGCTCGCCTCGATGGCACTGAGGTGCGCGACCAGCGCCATGTCGGTGGCCTCCTGGACGGAGTTGGACGCCAGCATCGCGAAGCCGGTGGCGCGGCAGGCCATGACGTCGGAGTGGTCGCCGAAGATGTTCAGCGCGTGATACGCCAGCGCGCGCGCGGAGACGTGGAACACGCCGGGCATCAGCTCGCCGCTGATCTTGTACATGTTGGGGATCATCAGCAGCAGGCCCTGGGATGCGGTGAAGGTGGTGGTCATGGCGCCGGCGGCTAGGGAGCCGTGCACGGCGCCCGCCGCGCCGGCCTCGGACTGCATCTCCGCCACGCGGACCTTCTGGCCGAACAGGTTCAGACGGCCATGGGCGGCCCATTCGTCGGCGACCTCAGCCATGGGAGAGGACGGGGTGATGGGGTAGATAGCGGCCACGTCGCTGAATGCATATGCGACATGGCTGACGGCGGTGTTGCCGTCAACAGTGAGTTTGATGCTCAACGGGATTACCTCCTTATTATGAATATTCGTTGAGTAACAGTCTAAACCATCATCTTTATTATACGGAAAAACACCTGTAAAGTCAAGCCCGGTATGCACGATGAACGCGGCTCGCGCAGGAATAACCTGGCAGATTTTGTTCCGTCACTCATGATGCCGCAAAGAGCCGGATTAATGCCGTCAGGCATTAAGACGGAAGAGGTCGTCCCTCACGCAAAAAGAGACCATCCATAACGGATGATCTCATTGAATCCGGCGACGACCTACCCTACCGGGCCGTTTCCAGCCAAGTACTATCAGCGTGCTGAGGCTTAA
>CADASI010000113.1 GCA_902790525.1 uncultured Eubacteriales bacterium | reverse complement strand
TATAGCACGGCAAGTGTCACAGAACCGTCACACAGGCCGCCGCGGATCGCAAAATTGTATATGAATACTGTGTCATCCTGACTTGAAATAACTACAGGAATAAGGTAAAATAAGACAGAATGATTTCAGTAAAGGTTGTATTTACAAATGGAGCAGAAAGAGAAAAAGTATGAAGGCACCATCGACGCCGGCCGAAGCGTGCTGGATATCGCGGCGGATATGGAGAAGCGAAAGGGATTCCTGCGCCACCTGGAGGCTACGGGGAAAAAGCTCCATGAACCGGAGCAGTATGCCGAAACGGAGGCCTATGTCCTTTCGGACGATTGTGTGCGGGATTTGAAGCGGCTGAAGGCGGGGGATTACTTCTTCGCGCCGCCGTTTCATTACCGGGTGCCAAAGAACGCTTCCGGCAAGATGCGGGACGTCTACGCATTCAAGGGGCGGGATAAGTATATGCTGCGCCTGATCGCTTGGGTGATGCACGATTTTGATGACGAACTGTTGCCCGACGGACTGTATTCCTTCCGGCGGTCGGTGCAGGCGCGGGACTTTCTTTTTAAGGTCCGGGAGTTCAAGGGCTTTGGGGATCACTACATCGTCAAGGCGGACGTGTCAAACTATGTGGGCTCCATCGTCCCGGAAAAGATCATACCCCAGCTGGAGGAGATGTGGAAGCACGACCCGGCCCTGCTGGAGCTGTTGAAATTCCTGCTGCTTCGCAGGGAGTGCATTGACAGGGATGGCAATGTGGTACCCTGCGAGCCTGGAGGAATGGGTGGCATCCCCGTCGCCAACTACTTCATGAACGTTTACCTCACGGACGTGGATCGGTACTTCTATCCCCGCGCGCCGCTGTACAGCCGCTATTCCGACGACGTGGTCATACTGGCCAGGGATCGGGCCGAGGCGGAGGCCTATCGGACGCGCTTCCTTGCGTTCCTGGAGGAGCGGCAGCTGTCCACCAATCCGGAAAAGACGCGCCTGGTGCCGCCCGGCGAGCCTGTGGAGATACTGGGTTACAAGGTCACGGGTGGCGTTATCGACATCTCCGATCACGCCATGATGAAGATCAAGCGCAAGCTGCGCATCCGGTCGAAGCGCATTCTGCGCTACAAAAAGGAAAATCACTTGACCGACGCGCAGGCCGCGGAGCGGATGATCAGCTACTGCAATTATGCGCTTTTTGGGAACGGAAAGAAGCACGAACTGTCCTGGGCACGCTGGTATTTCCCGGTGCTGACCACTGTCGACGGCCTGCGTAAGATCGATCGTTATGCCCAGGACGCGATTCGGTATGTAATGTGCGGCACCATGCGCGACAGCCATTACAGGATCCATTATGATGATCTGCGGTCGCTGGGCTATCGAAACCTGGTGCATGCCTACTATCACTTTGACCCTGCGCTGAAGGAGACTGCGGCGGAGGGGACCCCCGGGAAATCCGACTGACGCGGGTTTCGACTGAAAGACCGCAAAAAAAGAGAAGGGGTATTTTCAGCCCGGCGACAACATCGGCTTCGGCATTCGGCCGTTCCCAAAGCCTTTTGGAGAATGCCTGTCCGATGCGCTGGGAACACGGTAAACCGCACCCTTCTCGCTATGGATTATAGCATAACCCGGGGGAAAATGCAACCCTGTTTTCAAAATAGATAAGAGAAATGGCAGGTTTAAAATAACCAAAAAAGAGAAGGGGTATTTTCAGAGTAGTGACAACATCGGCTTCAGCATTCGGCCGTTCCCAAAGCCCTTTGGTGAATGCCTGTCCGATGCGCTGGTAACGCGGATGAACGCGCCCTTCTCAAAAGGCATTATAGCATAGCCCGGCGGAAAGTGCAACGCTGTTTTATCTATAACCAAATAACCTGACAGGTGGGGCTGACTATGAAAATACCAGTGGTCATACAGATGCAACCGGGTGAAAACGGTGCCGCGGCGCTGTGCATGATGCTTGGCTATTACAAAAAATACGTTTCGCTGGAGGAGATGCGCGAGGTCTGTATCTGTTCCCGAAACGGGTCAAGCCCGCAGCAAATCATCCAGGCGGCGAAGCAGTACGGCATGGACGCCTCGGTGACGCAGGTACCCGCGTCTGACCTGCCATCGACGCCCATGCCGGCGCTCGTTACATGGCGGCGGAAGTACTATGCGATCGTTAAATCCATTCGAAGGGGCATCGTCACCGTTGTGGATCCGTCCAGCGGCGAATACAAGCTGACCTGGGAGAAATTTCAGAAACTCTACGCCGGCAACCTTATTTCGCTGAAAAAGGGCGAAGCCTTTGAACCCGGCGGAAAGCGGGAGCCCCTGATTTCGCTGATTTGGGGACGGCTCAAGGCCCTTAAGTGGCCCTTCTGCATCCTTGGGGTGCTGACCGTGCTCTGCGTGTGGCTCAACCTGAAGATGACTTATATCCGTTCGGATTTCATGGACGAGGTGCTGGGGCAGGAGGGGAAGGCAAACGCCGGCATCGTTTTGCTGCTGACATACCTGACGGTACTGTTGCTGTATACGCTGTTTTCGATGCTGAAGACCTGGTTGGCGAATAAGGCCAGCCGGGACACCTCCGGCCGCTCGGGCAGCCTGCTGTTCAAGAAGATTCTCGATCAGCCGCTGCACTTCTTCGAACAGTACAGCGCCTGGAACCTGATATCAAGGATCAACAGCAATATGACGCTGGACAATACCATGATCACCGCCCTCGCGCCGCGGATCGTGGACGCGGCCATGACCATGGTGTATATCGTCAACCTGCTCAGCAACGAAAGGACCCTTGCCCTGGCCTGCCTGCTGCTCGTGATCCTCAGCACGGCGCTGACCCTGGCAATCCAGACCAGGAGCGCCATCATGTCCCGAAGCATGGTGAGCAACGGGACCGCGGTCTCATCCTCGCTGCTCAACGGTATGAACATGATCGAGACCATCAAGTCCACCGGTTCCGAGCGGGATTTCTACAACAAGTGGTACGAATACCAGACCCGCTACAATCAGAGCCGCATGGGGCGCTTCAAATATAGCATCATGGCCTCCACGGTCAGCACCGTCAGCCAGGGCTTGCTTACAGTCACCCAGCTCTTTCTGGGCGCCTGGCTCGTCACCCGGGGCAGGATGACCCTCGGTACGATGGCGCTTTTCCAGTCTATCCTGAACAGCATGATTACCGCCATCAACCACAGCCTGGATACGGTGGATACGCTTCAAACGATGCGCACGGACATCGAGCGGGTCAATGACATCAACCACCGGGAATCGAACATCGCGATTCCCCTGGACGAAGCGACTTATGGCGAGCCGAACAAGTTGGACGGAAGCGTCAGGGCCAGCCATCTCTGCTACCGTTACAATCCCGGGGACGCGCTGGCGGTCGACGACGTGAGTTTTGAGGTGAAGCCCGGCCAGATGGTGGCCATTGTCGGGCAGACGGGCTGCGGCAAAAGCACGGTCCTCAAGCTGCTCGCAGATCTGTATACGCCGGAATCCGGCGAGATCCTCTACCAGGGAATGCACCGGCAGGAGATCCCCGACGTGGTGTTCCAGGCCTCGGTGGGAACAGTGGACCAGGAAGCTGTGATGTTCGAGGATTCGATCTACAACAACATCCGGATGTGGGACGATACCATCGAGCAGTTTGAGGTGGTGATGGCCGCCAGGGATGCCAGGATCGAGGAGCGCATTCTGCGCAACATCGGGGACTACAGCGCCATCATCCTTGAAAACGGGCGCAATTATTCCGGAGGGGAGCTGCAAAGGCTCGAGCTGGCCCGGGCGCTGGCCCATGAACCGACGCTGCTGCTGCTGGACGAATTCACCTCCGCGCTGGACGCGCTGACCGAGGACAAGGTGATGAAGGCAATTCGGGACAAGGGAACCACCTGTGTGATCGTCGCCCATCGCCTCTCTACCATCGTGGACTGCGATCGGATCTATGTGATGGAACGCGGCCGCATCGTGCAGCAGGGTACCCACGGGGAGCTGTACGCGCAGGAAGGACTCTACAGACAGCTGATCGAGGACGGTGACAACGGAGATGGGAATCTATAGCGATGTCATCCGCAAGCGGGATGAAAACAACCGGCTGCTGGAGGAGTATGCCGACCGATCCCTCTGGAAGAACGGAGACGCCCTCCGGCCGGAGGACGCGGTGAGCGATGCCCAGTCGGTGGTGCTGTACATTCTGGACAAATTCGGCCTGGCCGCCAATCGGCAGCACGGTATGGTTGACGTGGAGACGATGATCGAAACGCTGCTGGATCCGCTGGACATCATGTACGACTACATGGATGTCGTGCCGGATTTCCGGGAGAGAAAGACGAAGTACATGCTGGCGTTCAGAGAGGACGGAAAGGCGGTCGCGCTGTTTCCGTCGCTGTTCGGGTATCGGTATTACTGCCCCTCGGATTCGAGCAGCGGGTTTGCCACAAAAAAATACTGCGGCAAGCTGAAGAAGGGCTGCTATTCCTTCCACAGGCCGCTGCCCGAGGGCTCGCGTACCATTTGGACATTTGCACAGTATGTGTTGCGGACGCTGGATACCTGGAGTATTTTTCGGCTGGTTGCGGCGACGGGTCTGAGCACACTCCTGGGCCTTGCCATTCCGGCTATCAGCGAATGGGTCTACAAGACCTATATTCCGAACCCGACGGAAGCAGGCGCATGGTTCGCGTTGGCGCTGGCGCTGTATCTGTCCGTCGTCGTTGCCCGCGCGACGTTGGGAACGATCAAGTCCGCCATACTCTCGTCGGCAAAGATTCGGGTTTCCACGAGTATCCAGTCCGCGGTGATGGCCCGGATACTGAGCCGGCCGCTGTCGTTTTTCCAAAATACCACCTCGGGCAGGATATCCACCCGCATCAATAACTGTACCAGGCTGTCCGAGATGCTGCTGGACATCGTGATGGACGTGCTGTTGAATCTGTCGTTCTCGATGGCCTATCTGTTTCAGTTGAGAAACCTGGAGCCCGCGCTGTTCCTGCCGGCCGTCATCTTCCTCGGCCTGCGCATCATCGTGTCGGTCTTCAGCGCGATAACCAATATGGTCAACCAGTCAAAGCAGATGAAGGCGGACGTTGACAGCAACGGCTTCTTGAATTCGACCATCCGGGGCATCCAGAAGATCAAGGTGACGGGCTCGGCGCAGATCGTGTACGCCCAGTGGTCCGAACACTACAGGGAGCAGCTGTTATACACGTACCGCAAGCCCTTCTTTCTGAAGTACAATGGCGATATCATGGCGGCGATGACCACGCTGGCCACGGTGGTTTTGTTGTGGCAGGCCATGAGGAGCGGGCTCACCAGCGGCGATTATATGACCTTCACCTCGGCTTACGCGCTGATCGTCACAGCGGTTGCCGGTCTGACCGACATCATGCAGAACATGTTCCTCGTGCGTGCCCTTTGCCAAAACGTAGCCCCCCTGCTGGAGAAGGGGGACCAGACGCGGCGGACCACCGAATATGTGCACAGGCTCAAGGGACAGATCCGGGCGGAGAACATTCGCTTTGCCTATCCGGGCGACCCCCGGGGCTGTCTCGACGGCGTCGACATGCATATTATGCCGGGGGAGAAGATTGCCATTGTGGGGGAGAGCGGGTGCGGAAAGAGCACCTTCCTGAAGATACTGATGGGCATGGAAAAGCCCGACGACGGAAATGTGTTCTACGATGAAGAGTCGATGATGGGGCTGAACACGAAATCCCTCAGGCGGTGCATCGGTTCCGTATTCCAATTCAGCCGGATGTTCCCGGGGACGATCTTTGAAAATGTATGTTTGGGCAACGGGGGCCATCCGGACGAGGACAAGGTCTGGGCGGCGTTGGATTTTGTGGGCCTGGGCGATTACGTGCGGGGCTTGCCGCTGAAATTGGATACGGAGATATCCGAATCCAATTCCTGCGGCTTCTCCGGCGGTCAGCGCCAGATGCTTTTGCTGGCCCGCGCCGTGTTGAATCATCCCAGCGTGCTGATCCTGGATGAAGCGACTTCCGCCCTGGACAACATGAGCCAGGAGCACGTGCTTCGGAATATCCGGGGTATGCGATCCACGGTCATCATGGTAGCCCACCGGCTGTCCACGGTGGCGGGCTTTGACCGGATCATCATGTTCGCAAACGGTAAAATCGTGGAAGAGGGCAGTTATCAGGCGTTGATGGAGCTGGACGGCGCGTTCGCGGCACTGGTGCGAAAGCAGCTGATCCAGAAATCAAACTGAGCTATTCCGCCCGGTAGACCTCATCGATGAAGTGGGGGGCCATGTCGACATTGAGCAGGCCTTCGTTGGCCGCGGCTTCCTGCACCAGTACCCGGATCGCGCTGTCGATATCGACCTCGCTGTGTTCAATGAGACGGGGGGTATCGTACCACGCGACGAAGGGATTGGACATTTCATCGCCACGCTTTCGGTCCATCGTGGCGATGTATTCATTTAAGGCAACGCGCAGTTTTTTGTGTTTCCAGCCCTCCTTCCAGACGCCGTTTACGTAGACGGCCTCGCCGTCCGGGGTGACGAGGGCGTTGATGCTTTCGCCCGTAAAGTAGCAGTCGACGCCGACCACATCGGTCAGGAGGATCTTGCCTCCCGGGGTTATTGCATATTCCAGGGCGGTCAGCAGCTCTTCCCAGGTCAATTCGTAGCAACAGACGCTGTTCTCGCTGGGGAACATTTTATAGAGATCACCCAATGTAATCGTTCGCTTGTTCTCACCGGGCTCGATATCCAGGTCTATCCGCAGCCCGCCCGCATTCATGAAGCCTACGTCGGCGTCCACGGCCCGCGCGAAGATGGAAGCTACCCAGTTGCCGCAGTTGGACGAGCGATCCCGGCTGTTGGGCAGGTTTTGGAATCTGAGGATAGGCTGCGTGATGTAGCCGATTTCACTGGACAGGAAATCCGACACCGAGTCGACCACTTCATCTGTCAGCTGGACGACTGCCGCGTCCAGCTCTTCCGCGTTCCCGGGCTTACTCAACAGCTTTTCCGGATCGGCCTTGGTCAGATGGACGCGGGCGTTTTCCACGCCCATAAACTCAGGGCGCTCCGCGGGGCATTCAAAGGCCAGCTCCGCATAGGCGTAGGCCTTGCCGTTGCACGAGGGATCCATGTACCTCAGACCCTGGGCATTTCTTCCGCTGATGTTTTTATGGATATGACCGCCGAGCAACAGGTCGATGGCGGTATTTTCACCGAGATTTTCCGCGACGTCGATCGGACTGTCGTGAACCAGCAGTATCGTGGCGTCGCACCGGCCGTCAGCTTCCAGCTCCCGGGCGAGGGCGTTGACATAGTCAAAATCCGGCTTGATCGCATAGCCCAGGTCGGAGAAATGCGACCGGATGATGCTGTTTCCATAATCTCCCGCCATACCGATGACGCCGATCTTCACGGGCAGCTCATTTCCGAGGCGGTCCCGGGCCGTTTTGTCGAGTATGACGTAATCCCCTGCGAAGGCCAGCTTTTCTCCGTTCTGGAACAGATTGCACACCACGACCGGCGTGGTGTTGACGCCTTTGTTATCCAGAAAGCTGTAGTCCGGCATGGTGCCGTCCGGATCGACCGTGTGGTCCAGGTGCCAGTCAAATTCATGGTTTCCAAGGGCTACGGCGTCATAACCCATCAGGTTGTACGCTGCGGACAGAGAACCGCCGTTAAACCGGCTTGACAGGGTGTTGCCCTGGTAGATATCCCCTCCGTCCAACAGCACGGCATAGTCCTTCCTGGCATCGGCACCGTGTCCCCTCACATCCTTTACCTTGTCCGAGATGTAGGCCAGCAGGTACTGGGTATCGTCAGAATCAATATCGGCCAGATAGCCGTGGGTATCCGAGGTTTCAAATACGGGCAGCAGGTAATAGGCGTCCTCTTTGACCTTCTCGCCGGGAACGCTGTTTCCCAGTCGATAGAAGGACAGGTCGAACATGTAGGCGTCGGACTGATCCTCCCTTGGATAGAGGCTGAAACAGGGTCCCTCGGGATAGTATTCAATATAGGTATTGGAAGAGGGTTCCCCTTTGTAGTTCATGACGGCGCTGGGGTTGTAGATCAAGCGGTCGTCGATGACGCGCCAAAGGCCGTTCGGGCCGGAATCGGGGGCATAATACAGTTTGCCCCCCTCGTCCGAGGTTATCAGATAGCCATTTTGGCATTTCAGGCAGATGTCTCCGCCCTCCTGCGGCTCGAATTCAAACACGGCGGCCTCCGGGGCTATGGCCGTCAACACCTCCCGGGTGTCGGTGTGCGCCAGGGTGATATCCGCGAGGGAGAGCTTGTCCCACTGCGTATTCAGGGAAAACGCCGCATTTGCGTTTTCGCTGACGATCACAAAGCTGTCTCCAGGCGCCAGCTGTGAAAAGGGGACCTTCTCAGCGAGGATTTCGGTGGGCGCTGCAGCCTCGGCCAGGGCAAGGCCAAAGGGATATGCGAGCGTGAAAAGGCTGGCCAGGGCGATGCACAGCGCGATCGCTTTTTCTTTTGCCTTCATTTTGAGACCTCCTGTTCGTGTCCGTCTGTTTGGGTTCGTCGCTCTGTCAACCGTACGCATTTATCATGATGGAGAGATAACCTCCCACCCTTCTGTCTGCCATTCTACCATATTATTTCGAACCGGGCAACCGGAAAATCCCTGCGCAGCACGGCTCACGCATGAATGCGTGAGCCTGTCGCGAAAAATCTGAGGATTTTCCGCGAGAAGAGAGGGAACGCGGAAATTCGCGCCTGACGACACGAATTTCCTGACTGGCAGGTATT
>CADASI010000112.1 GCA_902790525.1 uncultured Eubacteriales bacterium | reverse complement strand
GGCGGTGACGTCGGTCAGGCGGCTCTTCATCACCACGATGTCCGCCGCGTCGATGGCCACGTCCGTGCCCGCGCCGATGGCCACGCCGTTGTCCGCCACGGTGAGCGCCGGGGCGTCGTTGATGCCGTCGCCGACCATGGCGACCTTTCCAAGCGGCTTCAGCTTGCGGATGACCTCCGCCTTGCCCTCCGGCAGCACGCCCGCTACGACCTGGTCCACCCCCGCCTGGCGGCTGATGGCCTGCGCGGTGCGGGCGTTGTCGCCGGTCAGCAGCACGGTCTGTACGCCCATGTTCCGAAGCTCGCGGATGGCCTGCGCGGAGTCCTGCTTGATGGGGTCCGCTACCGCGATCAGCCCGATCAGTTTGCCGCCGTGGGCGAACAGCAGCGGCGTCTTGCCCGCCTCCGCGAGGGCGTTGGCCTGTGCGGCGACGTCCGCATTCACAAGCCCCTTGTCCGAGAGGAATTTCAGGCTCCCGCCCAGCAGCGCCTTTCCGTCCAGCGTGGCCCGCAGGCCGTGGCCGGGCAGGGCCTCGAAGTCGCTGACCTCATGAAGCGCCAGTCCCTCCGCCTCGGCGGTCACGGCCTTGGCCAGCGGGTGCTCGCTGTTCTTCTCCAGCGACGCGGCGAGGGTGAGCAATTCATCTTTCCCGATGCCGACGGGCACCACGTCTGTCACCTTGGGCTGTCCCTCGGTCACGGTGCCGGTCTTGTCCAGCGCGATGATCTGCGTCCGGCCCGCGCCCTCCAGCGCGGCGGCGGTCTTGTACAGCACGCCGGTCTTCGCGCCGACGCCGCTGCCCACCATGATGGCGACGGGCGTCGCCAGCCCGAGGGCGCAGGGGCAGCTGATGACCAGCACCGAGATGCCTCGGGCGATGGCGAACGCAAACGGCTTTCCGGCGATCAGCCAGCCGATGAGCGTCAATGTGGCGATGCCGATCACCGCGGGCACGAATATGCCGGACACCCTGTCCGCGATGCGGGCCAGCGGGGCCTTGGTGGCGGCGGCGTCGGACACGGTCTTGATGATCTGCGCCAGCGTGGTGTCCTCGCTCACGCGGGTGGCGCGGCACTGTATGTAGCCCTGCTGGTTCATCGTGGCGGCGGAGACGGCGTCGCCCTCGGCCTTGTCCACCGGGATGCTCTCGCCGGTCAGCGCGGACTCGTTGACCGAGGTCATGCCCTTCACGATCACGCCGTCCACCGGGATCTGCTCGCCCGGACGGACCACAAACACATCCCCGGTATTGACTTCCTCGATGCCGACCTCCGTCTCCGCGCCGTCCCTCAACAGGATCGCGGTCTTGGGGGCCAGCTTCATCAGGCCCTTCAAGGCGTCCGTGGTGCGGCCCTTCGACATCGCCTCCAGCATCTTGCCGATGGTGATGAGCGTCGGGATCATGGCTGCGGACTCGAAGTACAGGTTCATGCCGTACTTCATCACCACGTCGTGCGCGCCTTCGCCCTGGGCCAGTATCATCATAAACAGCTCCGCGAGGGAATAGATGAACGACGCGCTCGACCCCAGCGCCACCAGCGTGTCCATGTTTGGCGCGCCGTGAAACAGCGCGGAGAAGCCGGAGGTGAAGAACTTCTGGTTGATGATCATGACGATCACCGCCAGCAAAAGCTCGAACAGCCCCAGAAACACCGGGTTGTCGAATGCCGCGGGCGCGGGCCAGCCCCACATACCGTGGCCCATCGAGAAGTACATCAATACCAGCAATATCGGCACCGAGAATAACAGCCGCTTCCGGAGCTTCGGCGTCTCGTTGTCCTTCAGCGCTTCATCGTCCGCCCAAGAAGCCGTCGCCTTTTTCGCCGCGCCCTTGAGCGACGCGCCGTACCCGGCGGCCTCCACGGCGCGTATGATGTCCTCCGGCGAGGCCGTGCCCGCCACGCCCATGGAGTTCGTCAGCAGGCTCACGGCGCAGGACGTGACGCCCGGCACGCCGCTCACGGCCTTCTCCACCCGGCTGGAGCACGCCGCGCAGCTCATGCCGGTCACGTTATACTGTTCCATCATTTATGCCTCACTTCATCAGCTTTTGAAGCGTGTCCATCAGCTCGTCCATGGTGTCCTCCCGGCCCGCGCGGATGTCCTCCGATACGCAGTGCTTGAGATGGCCGGTCAACAATACCCGGCAAAAGCTGTTCAGCGCCGAATTGACCGCCGACGCCTGGGTCAGTATGTCCGGGCAGTAGGCGTCCTCCTCCAGCATGCGCTGCAGGCCCCGCACCTGCCCCTCGATGCGCTTCAAGCGGTTCATCAGGTCGCGTTGCTCCTTTTCGTCCCGAACCCGCTTCCGTCCGGCATGGGGAATCGTATTCCATATTAAAATACGCCCCCGTCAGGGTGGATAAAACCGTTCTGATGTGATATGATAAGACAGTACAGGGGGTGACGCTGATGTGCGGAAGGTACTGGATCGACGACGGGCGGGAGTCCATTGAGTTTACAGAGATCATCGAGGCGGTCAACCGCCGCGTCGCCATCGAGCCGGTCAAGACCTCGGGCGAGATCTTCCCCGCGGACATCGTGCCCGTCGTCGCCAGCAACCGGCGCATGACGCCCACGGCGTTCGCCATGCAGTGGGGGTATGCGCTGCCGGACGGCAGGCGCATCATCAACGCCCGCAGCGAGACGGCGGAAACAAAACCCATGTTCGCGGACGGCATGCGCCAGCGCCGCTGCGCCGTGCCCGCGACCAACTACTTTGAGTGGGAAAGGACCGGCAGGGCCAGGACGAAGTACGCCATCCGGCCTGCGGACGGCCAACTGTTCTACATGGCGGGCATCTACCGCATCGAGTCCGGCAGGCCGGTGTTCTCCATACTCACGCGGGAACCGGCGGAGAGCATCGCCTTCATCCACGACCGCATGCCGGTGATCCTGCCGCGCGACCTCGTCAGGGACTGGATAAATCCCAAATACAGGGCAGGGGAGATACTGAACCACGCGGTTCTCGATGTGTCCCATGAGAAGGCGCAGGAGGCAGGACAAATCAGCATGACGCTATAATCACTCCCCGTGCCGGTTCAAAAGCATTCGGTCAAAATCCTCCGCGCTCATATAGCCGTCGATGCTCTCCCAAGAGATCTCATCCCATCGGTCCCTGATGCTCTTTCCCCCGTAGATGGGCGCTTCGAACAGCGCCTTTGCGGTGGGATAGCCCTGCCCGCCGGGTGTATCACAGCCGCATCCGGCCCAATAATGGGTTTCCCCGTGGGACAGGGGGCGCAAGTTGGAATCATAGAAAACCTGGTTCGTTGCGCCGATGATGCATTCCTCGTTGCCCGGATAGGAGAAATATGTGTCCTGAAGGTACTTTCTGTCGGAACAATAGGCCAACAGTTGATCGTAAGTCACAGCCAATCCTCCGCCTTCAATTCGTGCGCTGTTTCCGTCTGGCCGGAATCCATTTCACGCAGGACGAGTTGCTTCTCCATCACGAAGTACCGCTTTCGCCCGGGGCTGCGGCTCTCATGCAGCATTTCCTCAATCTGCCGGGAATAGTGCACCTCGCGCTTGATCAAAGCGACGAAGGCGTCCCATTCCACATCGTCCGGCGCTTCACCCTTGAAGCTGAACATGAAATCGAAGTTGGTGCCGTGGCGAAACAGGCGTCCGGGGAGGGGATAATGCTCCCGCTCGCCGACCATGATGCCGTAACGCACATAGGG
This sequence comes from uncultured Eubacteriales bacterium, assembly GCA_902790525.1. Lineage (GTDB taxonomy): Bacteria > Bacillota > Clostridia > Christensenellales > Aristaeellaceae > UBA2862. Next base: position 7,424 of record CADASI010000112.1, on the reverse strand, counting down.
CGTGATGGCCTTGTGCTTCTCGGCCTTGTAGCTGTAAGTGATGGCGTCATGGGTGGTGACGCTGCCCAGCTTCGCCTCCACGATCACGCGGGGCTTGACGACGCCGCCCGCGCGCTCAAAGACCACCATGTCGGTCTCAAACCGCATGGGGTTCAGATAGTTGGGCTGCCAGTCCTCGGAATAGGATTCGATCTCCTGGGAATAGGGGATGCGCCGAAGGGATTCCACGCACAGGTCGGGCAGCGCCGTCTGCAGCTTTTCCCCGATCATGGCGGTCCAGTCGTTTTCTTTCACTTTGCGGTCAACTCCTGATACAGTTTCATGAGGTGGGCGACGCAGGAGGATTCGGTGGTCGTCCTGACCGGCAGACCGTAGGCGTCCATCACCGCGCGGTCGTTCTGCTGGTGGGCCTTGCGAAGCTCCGGCGGCATGGTCAGCTCGTCGTAGAGGTCGGCGAGGCTGGCGTCCGGGTAGAGGGCGCGGGCGTCGAGTATGGCCTGCGCAGTCTGCTCGATCTTTGCCCGCTGGGCGTCGGTGGGTGAGGGCCAGGGAAAGTTGTTGTAGACGATATCCTTTGAATAGCGATAATCGCTTTTCAAGCGTCCGCAGACCGTGCGCATCCAAGCCATGTGGACATTGGATTCAAGAACACCAAAGTGGTAGAGGGAAGCGTCTGGAATGATTTGTACCTGATCATTTGTGACAATATCCCTCGTTACATAGCCCATAGGAATATAACGACGACGTTCAGAAGAAACACGTGGAACAAGCAGGTTCATTCCCAATTCATTATTCAATATTATTGGTTCCCCATCATTATCTAAGGATGGAATGTTTGGTTGAGTCCTTTGAGCAAATAGATGGGGAGTATCGGCAAATCTTTGTATTGCTTTTGCCGGACTTGCCAGACGTTTTTCTTTGCAATGAGCAACACGCTCTATGATTTTTGGCATCTTCTTAAGTTCAGTTGGAGAAATACCCACAAGCCACAAGCAATAACGATGCTTATTATTTATTAACTCCATGCCACCCAGAAGTTTATGAATCCACTTTTTTGCATTTGGTTCTTTTTCCAAGAGTTCTTGGTATTCATCTTCTGTTAGAATGAGGTAACCACCATCCGCAGGTTTGTTTCCATATATCATTGGGGGAACATTGGAAATTGGCTTGTTCCTGCTATTTACTATCGCGTTAGGTGCATCAAGTAGATACGCATTGATGGTTGAACAGTCCTTTATTACTGCGCCATCATATATTGTTTTATGCTTCCTCTCGGTATGAGCAAATCCAATAATAACACAATGTACATGCGCTTTCTCACTTGCCTCACTATCCCAACGAAAAGTACGGTATGCAAAATTGATTACAATATCGAGGTTTTCCCACATTCTTCCTACGGTTTCACCTTGAGTGATTGAATTAGTCGAGACAAAAGCACATTCAATACTTGTCGATTGAGAATAGTCACATGCTTTCTTAAACCAACAACTAACGTAATCAACGTTTTTTACACCAGGATATATAAGTTCAACATCCCTTTTCTGATCAGCATTCATATAGGTAAATCCTACAAACGGCGGATTCCCCATGATATAATTCAAACTGTCCTTATCAACCACGTCGTTCCAATCCAGACGAAGCGCGTTCCCCTCCACAATGTTGGCCTGCGTTTTCAGCGGCAGGAAGTCCAGCTTCATGTGGACGATATCCTCGGTCTCCTTCATCATCTGGCTTTCGGCTATCCACAGCGCCGTGCGCGCGACGGTCACGGCGAAGTCATTGATCTCTATACCGTAAAACTGGCTGATCGAGACGCGGATGGGGTTCAGGGCGACGCTGCCGCCCAGGGCAATCTGTCCCGCCGTGATCTTCATCTGCTCCTTTTTCGTGCGGGCGGTTCGGGAATCCAGCAGGGCGCGAATGACCTTGTTTTCCAGGCGGCGAAGGCTCAGGTAGGATTCCGTGAGGAAATTGCCGGAGCCGCAGGCCGGGTCGAGGAAGGTGAGGGAAGCCAGCTTATCCTGGAATGCGTCCAGCGCGTTGTGACGGCTGGCGATGACGTTGTCGGCCATGATCCGGGCATATTCCGCCTTCAGATCGTCCAGGAACAGCGGGTCGATGACCTTGTGGATGTTCTCGATGGAGGTGTAGTGCATGCCGCCGCTGCGACGGGTCTCCGGGTTCAGCGTGCTCTCGAACACCGCGCCGAATATGGTGGGGCTGATCTCCGACCAGTCAAAGTCCTCGCTGGCGTCCCGGAGTAGAAGGCGATAGATTTCCTCCGTGATGGGCGGAATCTCGATGCTCTCGTCGCTGAACAGGCCGCCGTTGACATAGGGGAACGCCGCCAGCAGCGGGTCGTCGTCCGCCAGATAGGGGTCGCGCGCCTCGCTCTTTTGATCGAGCACGCGGAACAGATTGACCAGCGCCTTGCGCGTCTGCTGCGGCGTGTGGGCCTTGATATAATCGTGGAACATCAAGTGCCGCCCGAAGATGCCGGCGTCCTCCGCATACAGGCAGAACACCAGCCGGACGCACAGCGCGTTCAGGCTCTTGAGGCTGTGATCGTCGGTGGGGTCCTTGTACTGCTTCAACAGCGCGTCGTACAACCGGCCCACCAGCCGCCCGGCGTCCAGGCTGATCTGCATCTCGCGGCGCAGGTTTTCGCTGCCCGTGTCCACCAGGAATTTGAGGCGGTGATATTCCTTCTCCAGATCGGCCAGCCTGATGACCTGCGCCTCGTTCTGCGGGTGATCCATGTCGTAGACGCGGAACTCCTCGAAATTGCAGGTCACGATCCAGCGCGGCACGGCCTGACGCCCTTTTTCGTGCAGCAGGGCGTCCACATACCGAAGCGCCTGCTGAATGGGGGAAAGCATGGTGCCGTCGCTCTGCTTGATGGCGGCGGTCAGCGACTTGCCCAGGGACTTCTGCTCGATCAGCACGTGCGTTTCCGGGATGAAGCCGTCGATGAAGGACGTGTGATCCAGATGGACCTGATCCTCGAAGGTGATGACCTCCGAGGCATGCGCCACGCCAAGGACATCCGAAAGCAGGCTCAGCCAGAACTTCTGGGATTCGCCCTTTTCATAGCCCTTGCCCGTCCAAACCTCGATAAAATGCCTGGCGGCGGCGCGCTTTTCGACATCGGTCATCGGACGCAGATCCATGACAACCACACTCCTGATACTTAATGATGAAATTATACCAGAAAGCGGGAGGGTTATCAACCGCATATCCGCCGAATACGAAAAAGCGCCCGGACGCGCGGCGCTACAAAAACCGCCTGCCGTCAGCGCGGAAGACTCACAGTCCGATGAAGATTTCCCCGTCCCTTTTGAGCACGTCGACGCGCACGCCGAAGGCGCGGTCGATCCACTCGGCCGTGAGCAGCTCGGCCGGAGTGCCCTCGGCGAGGATCGTCCCGTCCTTCATCAGGTAGATCGTATCGCAGTAGCGCGCGGCGAGGTTCAGGTCGTGCAGCGTCATGATCGTCATGCCGTCGAATGCCCTCAGGCGCTTCATGAGCTCGATGCGGTACTGTATGTCCAGGTGATTGGTCGGCTCGTCCAGCAGTATGGCCTTGGGCCGCTGCACGAGGCAGCGCGCGAACATCACCCGCTGCATTTCGCCGCCGCTGAGGGTGCCCACGCGCCGGTCCCGCAGTGCCCACAGGGACGTCTCGCGCATGACCTCCTCGAGGATCGCCTTATCCCCGCGGTCGTAGGGCATCATGACCTTCTTGTACGGATAGCGTCCGGTCCGCACCACCTCGGACACCCGAAGCTCGGACTCCGCAAAGGATTGAAGCTGCATCATCACCGCGATCCGGCGCGCGTACTGCCGACGGGGAATCTGCTCCACGCGCACGCCGTCCACGCGGACGTGGCCGTTGGCGGGATATTGCCGGTACAGGTGGCGAAGCAGCGTGGTCTTGCCGGAGCCGTTCGGGCCTATGATGCCGTAGATTTTGCGCCCCTCGAAGCGGGCGGACACGCCGTTCAATATGCGCTTTTTCCCCACGGAGAAGGACAGCGCGTCAACCTCGATCTTCATGGCAGATCCTCCGGATCATCAGTATGAACACCGGCGCGCCGATGAAGGCGGTCATCACGCCGATGGGCATCTCCTGCGGCGCGAAGGCCGTGCGGGCCACGGTGTCGGCCAGGTTCAGAAAGCAGCCGCCCGCCAGCGCCGAGGCCGCCACCAGCGGGCGGTGGGAGGTGCCAACGACCCGCCGCATGATGTGGGGGATGATGAGCCCCACAAAGCCCACCAGCCCGGACACCGACACCACCACCGACACCGCCAGCGCGGACAGCAGTATCAGTACAAGCTGCATGGCGCGGACGTTCATGCCGGACTGGGCGGCGGCGTCCTGCCCCAGCAGCAGAAGGTCCAGCTCCTTCTCCAGCAGGCGGCAGAGTATAAGCAGCAGTATCAGCGCCGCCAGCGTCACCCGCACGTCGGCCCAGTTGCTGCCGGAGAAGGAGCCCGTGAGCCAGTACTGCGCCGAGCGCGCCTGGGCTTCATTGTTCGAGGAGTAGATGATGAGCGTCGTCGCCGCCTGGAAGAAGGCCGACACGCCCATGTCGGTCAGCACCAGCCGCACAGGGCTGGTGCTCTTGCCCTGTAAGGCCACCACCAGCGCGATGGCGATGAAGCTGCCCACGAATGCCGAGAACACCACCCGCCCGACGGGCAGAAAGGCGAACCACCGAAACACGATGGCCCCCGCCGCGCCCGCGCTGGCCCCGGAGGACACGCCCAGCACGTAGGGCTCCGCCAGCGGGTTGCCGGTCAGCGTCTGCATCAGTATGCCCACGATGCTCAGTACCGCCCCGCCCAGCACGCACAGGCACACGCGGGGCAGCCTGACCATCACGACCAGGTTGTACAGGTTGGGGTTCGCGGCCTCGCCGCCCGTGACCAGCGCCCGCAACGCATCCAGCACGTCGCCGCGCGTAAGCGACGCCGCGCCCCAGAACAGCGCGCCGAAGGCCGTGGCGCATAAGAACAGCGCCAGTGTAAGGCAGATGATCCAATAAAAACGTTTCATAGTATTACAAAGAGGCCTGCGGGAATATGCCGCAGGCCGTAATCATTGAGGATATTCTTTTATCCGATCGTCACCCCATGGATCTCCTCGGCCAGACGCACCAGCGCGTCCACGCTGCGCACGCCGGGGCAGATCTCGGACAGGCGCACGCGCACGAAGTTGCCGTTCTTCACGGCGTCCAGGTCGGCAAGCGCGGGGTTGGCCTTGAGGTTCTCGACCTTGGCGTCGAAGTCGTCGGTGTTGCGGATGGAGGTGGAGTAGTCGCAGATGATGATGTACTGAGGGTTCTCTTGAAGTACGGTCTCCCAGCCGGCGTAGTCCCAGGTCTTGTCTACGCCCTTGCCGGAGAGTATGTTGTTGGCCCCGATGAGCTTGAACAGGTTGGTGGTGTAGCCCTCAAAGGCGGTGTAGATCTGGTCGTCCTCGTCGGTGGAGTCGTAGATGAAGCAGCTCACCTCCGGCAGGCCCTCCAGCTTCGCCTGCACGGCCGCGAGCTTCTCCTTCTCGGCGGCGACGTAGGCCTCGGCGGCGTCCTGCGCGTCGAAGATCTTGCCGTACATCAGCAAATCGTCGAACAGCGTGTCCAGCGTGGCGTCGGTGCGCAGCATGGACTGGGGCACGAAGATCGGTATGTTCTGGGCCACGATGTCGGCGGCGGGTATGGCCCTCTGCGTGAAGGGCACCGCCCAGCCGGTGGTGAAGTCGGGCGCGGCCTCCATGAACACCTCGTAGGCGGGCCACTTCTCGGCCAGCACGGGCACCTTGGCGTAGTCCTCGGCCAGGGGCTCGTAGATCTCCTCCTCCAGGAAGGCGGTGCCGGCCATCTTGTCGGCCAGGCCCAGCGCCAGCAGCATCTCGGTGGTCGCCGTATCATTAAAAAAAAACTTCGCGGGCGCGGCGTCCACGGAGAATTCGTAGTCGTTGCCGTCCAGGTTCTGGCTCCAGGTCACGGGGTACTGGCCTTCCGCCACCGCGACGGCGGACAGCGCCAGCAGGCAAACGAGCAGCAGTGCAAACAGTCTCTTCATAATGATTCCCTCTCTTCCCTTTGATTATATAAAAAAGGACATGCCGGAACCTCATCCGCACATGTCCTGTAATATGCAACGCCGAAACAAACCGCCGTTTTGCCGGGGTTTCAAAGGCGCGCTCAGCAGGGACATATCGTTCTTGGGTCCGAAGAATCCGATAGTCGTCTTCACAGGCAGGTCTTCTGACTTGGCTTCATCGCTTCCGTCCACCTTCTCGGCCCTTCGGCCAATGGTCCACAGACGGAAGCTCAGCTTCACAGCAGCGGTCCTGTCGGAGATTCGCACTCCGTTCCCTATTCTCTCGCGCGTCGGCGCGAACACCTGTGAATACCTGTTATTGAATTGTTATGTGTCATTATAGCATGGAATCAGATCCGTTTCAAGTCGTTTTATTGACTTTTCTCTCGCTTCGCCACAAGCGCCCCGAGGCATGCGCTGGCGTCGATCGCCATTTGCCTGATATTGCCCACTTTGCGGACCCGTCCGGAAAAGGCCATGCGCGGTTAATTGTTCGTTAACGCATCCCCCACCCGGGCTTCACAACCACTTGCGGAGTTGTTATAATGCCCGTGGCAGGGTCAAGCATGCCACGGGCGAGGCGCGAATCCCTCCGCCAATCGGGATTTGCGCCTCGCTTTTTTATGGGAGAAACGATCCTGCATGTGACCATTACCGATGTGACAGGAGGATGAGCGTATGGCATGTTTTCTGGTTCCGGCGACCGAGGCCGTCGTCGCGACGCTGGTTCGCAAGGCCATGGAAGCCAAGGGCGTGAAGCCCGAGAAGGTGAAGCTGAACAGGGACGGCAAGACTGAAACCGCCGAGAAGCTGCCCTTTACCCACAAGCTGAAATGGCTGACCAACCTGCTGTGGGGCGGCTCCGCGCTGCTGGCGTTCGAGCACGTCTGGCACGGCGAGGTGGTGCCGTGGTTCCCGTTCCTGACGGCGGCTGCAGACCCCGCGGACGCGGCGGAGATGCTGCATGAGATGTCCACCGTGGGCGTCACGATGGCGGTTTTGATCACCGTGGTGTGGCTGGGCATGCTGGCGGTGTCCGGCGCGCTGGAGAACCGCGCGCTGAAGCCGCAGGCCGCGAAGAACTGAGGAGGTGCCGTCATGACATTGCTTGTGACCGTATTCGCCGCGATCATTGCCACGGTGAAGTGGTATAAGGACGCGCCGAAGGGCGAGATGAAGCTGGGCATACTCTGCTGGATGTACTGGGGCGCTTCGATCATGTGGCTGGTGGACGCCATATTCGAGTACGCGGAGCTCAAGGCGGAATACTTCACGCCCGCGCCTGCCGACATGTTGAACGATCTCTTCCTGGGCTT
>CADASI010000111.1 GCA_902790525.1 uncultured Eubacteriales bacterium | reverse complement strand
TGCTATTGCCCCACTAAGCCTGCGGAAAATCGCCTTGAAATGCAGCCAAATCCGCTCGAAACTGCATCTCCCGGCATTTAGAAACACACTCTAGGAATGGAGAATGCCGCGGCGAAGTGTCATTATGCCACCGTCACAAACTCCAATTCCTCATTCCTCATTCCTAATTCCTAATTTGCAATTATCCAATCGCCACGTAGTCCTCGGGGATCGTCACGCCCAGCAGCCCGGCGAGCTCGGCGTTGTACTCCTTGGTCACGTTGGGCGCGAACCGCACGTCCATCGTTGAAACGTCCGCGCCGTTCACCAGCACCTCATAGGCCATCTCGCCGGTGGCGTAGCCGAGGTCGTAGTAGCTGATGGACAGCGTCGCCACGCCGCAGCCCTTGCAGAGGCCCTCCTCGCCGGCGATCACGGGCTTTCCGGCGGGCTCCACCACGTTGCGGATGGCCTCGGTGCAGGAGGCGGCGGTGTTGTCGGTGGGGATGTAGATGACGTCGCAGCCGTCGCAGGCACTCTGTGCCACGGAGGCCACGTCGTTGGAGTCGGCGAAGGTGTACTCGGCGCACTCATAGCCCAGCTCGGTCAGATAGCCGGTGATCACGTCTACCTGGTACTTGCTGTTTGGCTCCGCGGAGCAGTACAAAAGGCCCACGGTCTTTGCGTCGGGGAACAGCTCGTTCAGCATCGCGGCCTGCTCATCCAGCGGGGCCAGGTCGCTGGTGCCGGACACGTTCACGCCCGTCGCGCCCGTCCAGCCGTCGATGTCCAGCGCGGTGGCGTAGTCGGTGACGGAGGTGCCCAGGATCGGGATGTCGCCGGTGGCCGCCACGGCGGCCTGCAGGGCGGGCGTGGCGTTGGCCATGATCAGGTCCACGCCGTCGGACACGAAGGTGTTGACGATGGTCGAGCAGGTGTTGGAATCGCCGGAGGCGTTCTGCACGTCAAAGGCGACGGCGTCGCCCAGCTTTTCGGTCAGCGCGTCCTGGAAGCCCTGGGTGGCGGCGTCCAGCGCCACGTGCTGCACCAGCTGGCAGATGCCCACGGTGTAGGTCTCCTCGGCGACGGCGGCCATGCCCAGGCAGAGCAGGGCGGCGATCATAACGGCAATCAGCTTTTTCATGTTGGGATTCCTCCTATGCAGATATCTATCAAAAAGGCGACCCTCCCGTCCGGGAGAGCCGCCTCATTGAACCCTGGGTTCAAATCCCGCATCTCTCTCGGATGGGCCTTCGCGCAAACCAAAAGCCAAAAAAGTTAAAGCGCAGGGCGTTGTTCAACTGCCCTGCGCGGGGATAGGCAATGGAAGCGGGCATGGCGCAGGCCATGTCGCGGCGGGACGCGGACAGGTTGCGATCGTATTCACGCTTCATGCCGATTCCCACCTCTCACGTCTGTTTGAACGCATTATACCACGATCCACATAGATGTCAATAGCATATTGCTTTGATAAAGCGTTAAATTATCCGTCGGAAAACCATATTTTAACACAGCCGATTTCGCGCGGAGCCTTGACGTGGGCATGCGGATTTGATAAAGTCGCCACAAAGCCATGAGCTGCCGGATAACCAGGGGAACCACGACAACAACGAAAGGGAAGTCCGGGCCGCGGTCGAAGCGGCGCTTTAACCGGCGACCAGTCCAGTCAAAAACCAAATCAGGAGGGTATGAAGATGAAGATCAGCGTGGAATGGAGCGAATGATGACAGAAGTCAAGCTGCTTCCGCTGGAAGCGTCGGACAGGGAACAATTCATACTGGACAACCAGGAAGCCTTCAACTACGGCGCGCTGGAGGAATTCGGGCGGCGCGACGATCACTTCGAGGCGGATGAGCAGATCATCTCCCGCGAGACGATCGAGCGGTCCATCGACGGCGGCGAGGCCTACAGGATCTGGCTTGGCGACGAGAAGGTCGGCGGCGTGGTCATCAGGGTGGACGGCGCGCGCGGCGACCTCGACCTGCTGTTCGTCAGGCCGAACGTCCACAGCAAGGGGATCGGGTACGCGGCCTGGCGCGAGGTGGAGCGCCGCCACCCGGAGGTGCGCGTCTGGGAGACCGTGACGCCATACTTTGAGAAGCGGAACATCCACTTCTACGTCAACCGCTGCGGCTTCCGCATCGTGGAGTTCTATAACAGCCACCATCCCGACCCGAATGATCCGGAGACGGCGGAACAGACGGACGAACAGTTCCCGGAGGGAATGTTCCGGTTCGAGAAGGTGATGGGAGAATGCGCGAAATATCTCCGGCGCGATGGGACCGGAGAGGGTGGGCCGCGGCGAGGCGACAGTATGATTCACCCGATTGTCAGGGATTGAGGGCAGGACGACATCATTGATTGCGCGACGCGAAGGCCGGTCGAGCAGAGCTGTTTCGCTGACCGGTTCAAGCCATCCACACCACAATCCCCACCGGCGTCAATCCTTCTCCGGGTCATACCACAGGCGATAGTCGCAGCACCCGGCGCCCTCGGAGACCGCCGTCGTGCGCTCGTAGCGTATGTGATGAAATCCCTTCATATACGCCTTGTCCAGGTGGCAGATGCACAGCACAGCCTTCTCCGCGCCGAGCTGCTTTGCCAGCTCATGATAGGGGCAGGAGAGGATATCCACGCCGTACATGTCCGGGGGTTCTGAGACGATGCGTCGCCGGTATCCCTTCGCCGCGCCGCTCATCTTATCCATGATCCTGTCGACGCGCCGCCAGAGCAGCTGGGACACGCCGGGTATGCAGGTGAACGCGTGGACGATACGCGCGAACTTCCCGCCCAGGTGGTCGCCGTAGGCGTTGAGCAGGGCCTCCGCGTCCTCCCCGGCGGAGGACAGGGCGCGCCATAGCGCTATGACGGGCAGCGCCAGAGCGCCCTTGTGGGTTTTCAGCGCCGGGTCCGCGGCCAGCATCGCGTCGTATTCCCGGCCGGCTTTTTCCCAGACGGCCGCGGCCTTCTCCGGCGACAGCGCCGCGCGCAGCCGCTTCCGAAAGCCCCGGAAGAACCATTGCCTGTTCATGGGATTCATGGCCTACACCTTCCTCATGCAGTATCCGCATATTATTTAGTTAGTTATATCTTACTACAAAAGGACGGAAAATGCAAGGCTTCTGACGGGGATTATCAGCCGCCAGACGAATGACAAAAGCCCTCAGATGATGTATAATGGGGATCGGAAGGGGATGCCACATGCGCGCGAACATCATTTCAATTTGGACGGGAAGGGCGGGGCGGATACTGAAAGCCGTGCTCGTCATGCTGTTGGCGTTTGATCTGTGCCTGCCCGCCCGCGCGACGCAGGTCATGGTCGTCTCCGATCTGCACTACATGGCGCGGGAGCTCTACGAGGGCAGCGAGCTCTTCCTCCGCGCGCTTCGAGCCGGCGACGGCAAGATCACACAGTACGGCGATGCACTGATGGCCGCGCTGTGCGAGGAAGTCGTGCGGCAGAGGCCCGACGCCCTCCTCGTCACCGGCGATCTGGCGTTCAACGGTGAGAAGGCGAGCCACGAGGCGCTGGCCAGATGGTTTGCGCGGATAGAGGCAAGCGACATCCCCGTGTGGGTCATGCCGGGCAATCACGATATCAACGTCTCCACGGCGCGCCGGTTCGACGGGGACGGCTGGGAGTACACGCAGACCGTTTCGCCGGAGGAATTTCGGGAAATCTACCGGGATTACATGTCCCCGGAGGCGGACGGAGCCGCCGCCAATCTCTCCTATGTTGCCAAGGTGAGCGACCGCCTGTGGGTCGCCATGACCGACGCCGCCTTCTATCAGGGGGAGGCGCAGGCCTTCGGCCTGTTCACGGCAGACCACGCCGCGTGGCTGGAACGGGTGATGCGGGAGGCCGGGGACGCCGAGCTGATCACCGCGTCCCACCACAGCCTGCTGCCGCAAACGGAGTTCTCCAGGGACAGCTATGTGATGCTGGGCAACGAGACCATGCTGGCGCTGGATCGGACATACGGCGTCCGCCTGCATCTCTCGGGCCACCTCCACGTGCAGCACATCGCCAGCCGGGACGGCGTGATGGACGCGGCGCTCGGGGCGTTCTGCACCTGGCCGCACAGGTACGCGCTGGTGACGCGGCGGGAGGACGGCAGCCTGGAATACGAGGCGAAGTCGCTGGACGGGGCGCTCCTGCCCGGGGGATTTTTGCAGATGAGCAAGGCGTGGTTCAGCGATATTGCCAAGGCCAAGGCCAGGGCGTCGCTGCCGGAAGGCACGGAAAATATTGAAATGCTGGCCGATTACGCGGCGCGCTTTAACCTGGCTTACTTCGCCGGCACCTACCGAAGCGACGACCCGTCCTGGAGGGAGGACCCGGCGTATGCGCTGTGGCAACAGCAAGCGGACAACCCGTTCTGGCAGTACATGCGCCTTGTGATGGACGAGCCGAACGCCGACAACCTGCACCGAAAAATCCCATGACCGCCATGGTTGCGGCATGGGATTTTTGTTGACGTGTGTCGTGGTATTCCGACATCGTCAAGGACATCGTTATCGGCTCCGTCGTGCCCGACCTGCGCAAGCACGCGCGGAAGAAGTAATCACATGTCGGCCGTCAGCGTGCAGCCGGTGTAGTCCACGCCGTTGACGGTCAGGGTGACGCCCTCGGGCACGATCACCTGCGCGTCGCCCTCAAGGGTCAGCGAGGCGAGCAGGGAGGCGCCGGTCACGTGCCACACGGCGTCGCCGGTCAGTGTGACGTTCACGGCGTTGCCGCCGTTGTCGTTGACCAGATTGGCGACCTGCCCGATGGACCAGTATTTCTCGATGGTGAAGGAGGTGTTCTGGTACTGTTCCGCGAAGGCCGCGGCCGCGTCGGCGTCGTCAAAGGCAAAGCCGCCGTTGGCCTTTACCGCCTGGGAACCGTCATAGGTGACATGGATCGCTGAGGTCGAGGCAATCGCGCCGGTGTAGGTCGCGCCCTCGCCGAAGGTCACGTTCAGCGCGTTGCCCTCGAGGCCGTCGGAGCCGGAGGCGTTGTAGATGTTGCCGGTATAATCGCCATTGGTGAAGGTAAAGCTCTGCGCGACGCCGCTCGCCGCCGCCTCGGAGGTGTCGAAGCCCGTGTCCTCCGTGTGAACCGGCTTGAAGTTCTGGCTGCCGCCGTTGGTGTTCTCCGGGTCGTCGGCGTCCATCATGCCGCCGTTGGTGGCGTCGTCGTTGTCCATCACCTGGATCAGCACGCCGCCGTTGGTGATCGTCGCGTCGTCCACAGTGGCCGTGAGGACCTGGTTGGACGCGCCGGTCTTGACCAGGAAGGTGGCGAAGCCGGTGTCCACCACGGTGCCCTTCTCGACCGTGATGCTGTTTTCGTTCTGGTGCGCCATGAAGCCGAAGGTGTCGGAGTGAATTTCCGTCACTTTATCTTCCGTCGCCTCGTAGGTCGCGGTGGTCTCCCCGGCGTGGTTTTTGAGTTCGTAGGTCTCTCCCGCCTCCAGCGCCGTGTAGGTGGCGCTGCCGCCGGTGAATATGGTGGCGTAGGTGCCCACGTTGATCTCCGAACCGGCGAAGGTCTCCACCGCCCTGCCGATGACATAGGTGCCGTAGCCGGTGCCGTAGTTGACGGTGTAGGGGTTGTCCAGCGTCTCCGAGATCTGCCCGCCCTCGGCCTGTAAAGGAGCCGCCGCGCTCTCGTCGGCGTTGTTCAGCGTCAGAGAACTGTTGTAGACATTGAGATACATGTCGTCGCCCGCGTCGGTGGACAGCACCGCCCACGCGCCCGCGGAGGTCTCCGAATCGATCACGTTGGTGGTGGTGTCGCGGCCCATCATGTTGGAGCCCCGGGCGTTGCCCATGATGCCGAGGATCCACGGCGGGGCGACCATCAGCGTCTGGGACGGCGTGTTCAGGTAGTCCGCGCTCAGCGTGCCGCCGTCGGACTGAAGGGTGCTGTTGCGGAAGGTCAGCGTCGCGCCCTCGTCGGCGAAGATCGGCATGGTGGCGACGCCGGAGGTGTGGATGGTGGAATCCTCAATGGTGACGTTCGCGCCGCTGCCGAAGGCCGCGATGGCCGTGCCCTTGCCGGAGAAGTCGCAGGTGTCGGTGCCGTCGGCGTCGGTCAGCATGTCGATGGTCGCGCCGGTGATCGCATAATCCGCGTCCACGACGAGTATGCCGTTGTGGCCGGACGCGCTGTCGTCGATGACGATGCCGGACGCGCCGGATGCGTCGTATTCGCCGGATGTGATGCGCGCCGTGGCGGACTTCTCATCGTCGATACCCTCTGCCGTTATATACAGCGCGGCGTCGTAGGCGTAGTCGTCGCCGCCGACGGAATCGGCGTCGGTGCCGCCCAGCGACCAGGAGCCGAGCTGTCCCTCGACCTCATTCTGCTGTCCGCCCGGCGCGTCGCCGGGGCCGCCCTGCGGGGGTTCACCGCCGGGACCACCGGGGCCGCCCTGCGGGGACTTGCCCCCCTGCGGCGGTTCGCCCATGCCCTCGGGCGGTTGGCCCATAGCGCCCTCGGGCGGCTCGGGCGGCTGGCTGCTCTCCTCGGCGAAAGCGCCGACGGCGCAGGTGATCATCATGATTGCCAATATCAGTGCAAATATGCGTTTCATGGTCTGCCTCCTCATGGGCGATTGCCCTTTCGTTGGCACCCATTATCCACAAAAAGCTGAAAATAAGATTGAAGAACCGACAAAAAGGGTTGTTGCACCGAAAAAGCGCAGCAACCCCTCTTGACAGTCCCCTCTTTTGCAAAGACAGGGACTTGATTCAGCGCACCGGCGTCACGATCACTTGTTCTTCGCCAGCGCCGCGGCCTGCTCGCCGATCATGCGGCCGCCGTTGAAGGCGGAGCCGAGGGACACGCCCTCGATCAGCGGGTAGGAGTTATTGTAGAACTCGGCCACGTCGTTGCCGGCGGCAAACAGGCCGGTGATGACGGTGCCGTCCTCCTTGATGACCTGGAGGTTGGAGTTGACCAGCACGCCGCCGATGGCGCCCAGGCTCATCGGGCGGGCCTTCACGGCGTAGTAGCCCTTGTCGCCCAGGTTGGTCAGGTACTTGGGATCCTTGCCCAGCAGCTCGTCGAAGCCGTTCTCGCAGCAGGCGTTGTAGTCGCGGATGGTGGCGGCGAGCATGTCGGCGTTGACGCCCATGGCCTCGGCCAGCTCCTCGGCGGTGTCGCCCTTGAACACGATGCCCTTTGCGCAGCCGTCCTCCAGCGCGTCCACGAAGCCGGTCCAGCCCTCGGTGATGGAGAACAGCGGCACGGTGGGCTCATAGCGCACCTCGGTGTCGATGCCGTACACCTGCGCGCCGCCCTCCTGGAGCTTCTCGGCCATCTCCTGGGAGATGATGGCGTAGTAGTATTCGCCCTGGTTGAAGGTGGAGTTCGAGGACAGGGCGGTGTCGTAGTTCAGGTCCTCCGGGCAGAAGCGGCTGCCGCGGGTGTTGACCCAGATGCAGTTGGGGATGTAGATGGCCTTGGCGATGTCGTCCATGCCGCTGCCGGTCTGTATGCCGGAGAAGCTGGTCACGCCGTGCAGCTGCTGGATGGTCTTGCCCTTGCCCGCGCCGATGGCCTGGCTCATGCGCGCGCCGTCGCCGGTCTGGGTGCCGGTGGTGAAGGTCTCAAGGTGGAAGCCGACCTCCGCCTCCACCATGTCGGTGTTCGCCGCGAAGCCGCCGGTGCACAGGCACACGGAGGTGCAGTCGATGTCCAGGATGGTGCCGTCCGCCTGGCGGCAGAGCACGCCGGTGATGACGTCGTTCTCGGCCTTCAGCTCATAGGCCGCGGTCTCCAGGTAGTACTGGCCGCCCGCCTTGGTGAAGGAATCCAGCAGGGCCAGGTACTCGCCCATCTTGTTCTCCTGGTCCGCGTAGATGTGGTAGGTGGGGAAGCCGCCCTCGTGCGCGGCCTGCTCGTTGCCCATGAAGTTGAACTGCATGCCGTTCTCCTCCAGCCAGTCCACGGTGTGGCCGGAATCCTCAAACAGGTTGTAGAACAGCGTGCCGTCGCACAGCCAGCAGTTGTAGTCCATCCAGTCGCGCCAGACCTGCTGGATGGTGAAGGTCCCGGCCACGCCAGCCTCCTGCTGGTCCTTGGAGTCGATGCCCATCGGGCCGCCGGCGATGATGGACACGCCGCCGATGTTCGCGGCCTTCTCCACGAGGATGGTCTGCGCGCCGTTCTGCTGGGATGAGAGGGCCGCCGCCATGCCCGCCGCGCCCGCGCCGCAGACCACGGTGTCGCAGGTCAGGTGGATGGTCTCGCCCTCGGCGGGTTCATCGGCGGCGGCAGCCTCGAAGTCCGCCGGATCGCCGCCCGCGGCCTCGATGGCCTGTTGAACGGCGGTCTCGATGGCGGTGGAGGTGACCGTCGCGCCGGTCACGGTGTCCACGTTCCAGGCGTTGTTGGCCACGATGGCCGCGGGGATGTCGGTGAGCGCCTTGCCCGCCACGTCGGGATTCTCCACCTGCTCGGTGACGACGACAGACTTGATGACGCCGCCCTCAAAGGTGGTCTCGACCACCACGTCGCCGTGGTTGCCCGTGCCGGTGCCGGTGTAGGTGCCGTCGGCGACCTCCGCCATCGCGGCGCAGCCGAGCAGCAGCGCCAGTGCGAGGGCGAGGGCCATGATCTTCCTGGGTGCGTTACGCATAGTAGATTCCTCCTTCTTCCCTTTGTGCGTAATACCATTCAGAAAAACCGAAAGCCGGTTTTCCATCATCATTATTATACCGGGAGCGGCGTGGGAAAGTCAAGCCTCCCCGGGGGATAGACGCGCCACGGCGCGTCCGCGGACGCCCCATGGGGCGTCCCTACGTTGGGTTCGTGGTATCGGGAACAGTGTTCTGTCATTCATGCGTGAGCCGTGGGGGATATGTCGGCCCTCACTTCACGCACTTAAAGCAGCCGATGCCGTCCACATGGCTCACTTCCGACCGGTTGTACATCCCCTCGAGCCGCTCGCGCAGGCTGTCCTCGGTCTCATACGGCGGGGTGAAGAAGCCCTTGGGCTGGTAGAGATGCTTTATGAACCAGTCCGTCCGGGAACAGCCGCCCCGGATGTAGAAGCAGCCGCAGAACGTGCCGCCCGGCTTCAGTACGCGGAAGGTCTCGCGGTAGGCGGCCTCCTTGTCGGGGAAGGCGTGAAAGCCGTTCAGTGACAGCACGATGTCGAACGCGCCGTCCTCAAACGGCAGCGCGCCCACGTCGCCCTGCATGAAGCGCACGTTTGAAAGCCCCGCCGCCTGCGCCTTCGCCTGCGCGGAGGCCATCATGGCCTCGGAGTAGTCCAGGCAGGTGATGTTCGCCCGCGGCAGCTCCCGGTAGACCGGCATCGTCAGTACGCCCGTGCCCACCGGCACCTCCAGCAGCTTCCCGGTGAAGCCCTCCGGCACGCCGGACAGCGCCCGCTCCAGGTAGTCGAGGTTCTTCTCCCGATCCATGTTCCACACCAGGCGGCAGACGGCCTTGCCCAGGAGGGTCGAATAGGTCATCATGCCGTCGTAGAAGCTGGCGTTGCCGCCGGTCAGCCTGTACGCGCTCTTGATCTGTTCCCGTCTCGTCATCGCTTCTCATCCTTTCCGACCAGCTTCATGGCGCACACCAGGTACATCAGCCCCCAGCCCAGGGACTCGAAGCCGGAATCCATGCCGTTTGATATGAGGTTCATCAGCTGGCCGAGCAGCGCGATCATCACGGGGTTGAAGATCAGCGCGATCTTCTTCACCGGCAGCATGCCCCTGACCACCATGCCGATCCAGGCCACCGTCACGAAGCCGTCGCACACGATGAAGCCGAGCGCCAGCGGCGCGGCGATGCTCTTTAAAACCCGGAGCGCCATGCCGGCCGCGGTGGGGACGTCCCCGGTGGCCGCCATGCCCGCGTTGAACACCACCGGCAGCATGCAGATGCCGATGTGTATGAACGCGAAGTACAGTATGCCGCCCCAGTTGGCGATTTTGAAAAGCTTGTAGAGCTTCGAGCCGCCGAGGCTGTACCTGCCCTCCATCACGCGCATCAACTCCACCGCCGCCGCGGCGAACAGCGCCGCGCTGATGAAGCCCAGGAGCGACGACGCCGCGTACCGCCAGTCCGGCGCGACGTGCCACGCGATGCCCATGTACGCGCCCGGGGCGGAGGAGGCTTCGATCGTCCCGTAGCCCAGCAGATAGTCGCCGATCATGGCCAGCGCCATCGCCGCGCACCCCAGAAGTATCCTCTGCCGGGAGGTCCGACTTGACATATGCACCATCCCCATCGTGATTAGTTTTTACTAACTTAATTATATGCCATGAGACAGAGAATGCAAGTCAAATTTGTGTGAAAACAGAAAAACCCGCGCCTCCGGACGCGGTCGGGCGTCCGGAGGCGCGGGCGATGCGGTGCGTCATTTCGACACGCGGACGGTGATGGCGGACTTCTTTCCGTTGGCGGTGATCACGGTGATCTTCGCCTTCCCGGGCTTTCCGGCGGTCACCCTGCCGTTTTTGTCGACGACGGCGACCCGCTTGTTGCTGCTCTTCCAGACCACCCCGCTGCGGGCGGTGGCGGGCGTCATCGCCACGCTCAGGTCGAGCGCCTGGCCGACCTTCACCGCGGCGGACCTGCCCTGCTGGATCCGCACGGACTTCGGCGCATAGGGATTCACGACCTTGACCTTGAGCGTGAGCTTCTTGCGGTTCTTGAGCCTGACGGTGATGCGCGCCGTCCCCGGCTTTCCCGTGACCACCCGGCCGTCCTTCGATACCGTGGCGACCTTTGTGTTGCTGCTGGCGTAGGACGCCACCTTTCTGCCGTCCGTTTCGATCTGTATCGTGCTGCCGGTGTTGACCTTCTCCGTGGTGTTCTTCGTGACGTGCACGGTGAGGTTCTGCGGGGCCGCGGCGGCCTGGCCGAGCGCCGGCACGACGCGCTGCGGCACGAGCACCTCGTTGCACACGCTGCAGCGGCTGCCCTCGGTCAGGCCCTGGCTTGTGTGGGTGGCCGCCACGGCCGCCATGGCGACGGGCCGGTGACCCGTCGCGGGGATGACCTTCTGCCTCACGAGGGGCTCGTGGCATACGGCGCAATGCGTGCCCGCCGTCAGGCCCGTCTGCGTGCAGGTGGGCGCCACGGCGGGGTCCGCGACCTCCCAGTGGCCTTTGGCCGGTATGACCTCCTGCGCCTTGAACACCTCGCCGCACAGCCTGCAGCGGAAGCCGTCGGTCAGTCCGCTCCTGACGCACGTCGCCGGCACGGCGTAGTCCACCTGGATGTCCAGGTGGGAAAAGCTGTAGAGCGCGACCTCTTCCTCCAGCATCCTGTGCGCATAGTCGCGCGCCGCCATGTTCCGGCAGCTGCGGATCACGATGCCCCTGGCGTTTTCCGCGTACATGTGGCAGCCCGTGAAGATATCCTCGCCGAAGTCGACCGTCTCGGGCGCGACGGTGATCTGCGTCATGTTTTCGCAGCCGTAGAAGGCGCGGTTGCCGATGCCGGTGACGCCCCCGCCCAGGTAGACCCGCTTGACCAGGGCCCGGAGCGCGTCGTCGCACCACGGCGCGGGTTCCGTTTCCGAGTAGTGGGGAATCGCCCCGTCCCCTTCGATGTAGAGTATGCCGCTCATGCTCAGCGTCCATTTGAGATTCCCGCAGGTACCGTGGGCCCTCGCCGCCTCGGTGGGACCCGCGGCGTTGCCGGAATAGGCGATCTCCTCCTCGCTGAACAGCCGGACGCACTTGTTGTCGAAGATGTAATGCAGCGTGCCGAGCTCCGTCTCGAAGTAGTAGATGTCGCGCTCCTTGTAGGTATATCCGCGCATGAAGAGCTGGTCCGGCACCCTGACGTTGCTCTCGTCGGAGTTCGTGAGGTCCGCCATGTACGTCACGCCGTTGACGGTGACGTTGTTCCACATGTGCCGGCCCCCGCCGCCGTGATCGCTGCCCATGATGCCGTAGGTGCTGATGACGGAGACATCCCCGTTGAAATCGCCCAGCTCGCACAGGTACTGGAAGGCCTTCGAGTAGCCCTCGCACACGACGTTCGTCTCGGGATCATCGTCGAAAACCCACACCAGCTGCCAGGGATTGCCGTAATCCACGTCGTTCCTGACGGCGGCGTAATTGTACGACACCCGATCACAGATCGCCTTCTTGTAGGCGAAGAGCTTGGGGATGTCATCCAGGTCTTTGTATTCGTCCACGATCTGCACCGCATTCGCCGCGGCGTCCTGGATCGAGCGGCACTTGTCCTGATCCGTCACAAACGTGTCGACGCCGCCGCTCTCGGAGTACTCCGCCGCCACGCAGAACTGATAGCGCAGCGTGCCCGACCCGTAGTTTTTGATGCGCAGCCTGCCGCCCTCGAGGACGTATTGCACGTTGGAATACCACAGGCCGTGGGTCTTGTCGAACCAGTACATGTCATACGGCAGGTCGGCCATCAGCGCGTTCAGAACGATGCTGATATCGGCGTTGACCCGGTTCATGAACGCCAGCGCCGCGAAGAAGTTGACCTCGCCGTCGTCCTCGTCCCAGGTCAGCGAGCTCAGGCCCAGATCGGACGCGGAATACGCCACGTTGTCGTAGATCTCCCGGATGGGGAAGGTGAACACGGCGGAGCTTCGGTTGCCCGCCGCCACCTCCTTGATCAGCGGGCGCATCTTCTCGTAGAGCCTGCGCTCCGGCGAGTTCTGCGCCAGGTTGTTGCCCGCCAGATAGCGCGCCTCCATCATCGGCGCGCCCCGCAGGCCCATGCGGCCGTAGAGCTGCCGCTCGATGTAGCCGCTGACCGCCTCGTCGTTGCTCATGCCGCCGTCGGGGTAGACGACCTGCATGTCCTCAAGCCCGGGGTCGTCCCAATCGGACAGCGCCACGCCGCCGTCGTATTCGTCCGACAGGCCAAACGCGGCGTCCTCCGCGATCTCCTCCAGGTCCATCTCGCAGGCCTCCGTGACCTCGTCCACGGGTTCGCAGTCGACGTACTCCGCGTCGGCGTCCGCTTCCTCCGCCTGCGTCGCCGCGTCGGGCGCTTCGTCGGACGCGGGCGCGCCGTCCTCCGGCTTGTCGGTCGCGTCCTCCGGCGTCGGCGCGTTTTCGCCGTCGCCGGGCGCGGAGCCGTCGGCCTCCGGGGCCGCGTCCTCCGCCGCCTCCGGGGCGTCCGGGGCGTCCGTATCGTCCGAAGCGTCCGTATCGTCCGCATCGTCCAAAGTGTCCGTATCGTCCGAAGCGTCCGTATCGTTCGTGGCGTCCGCATCGTCCGAAGTGTCCGTATCGTCCGGGATGTCCGGAAGCGGTTCGGCCACGTCGTCGGAGGGCGCGGAGGCTTCGTTGGATACATCCTCCGCCGCCGGGACGTCGGTTTCGGGCGCGTCGCCGGGCAGGGACAGATCTTCCGCATCGCCGGGTTCGTCGCCGGGCAGGGACAGTTCTTCCGCATCGCCGGGTTCGTCGCCGGGCAGGGACAGCGCTGTATCGCCGGGTTCGTCGCCGGGCAGGGACAGCTCCACGTCGAGGCGCTCCTCGACGGCCCCGTCGATCTCCGTCGCCTCGACGAACCGGTCGGTCTCCGCGAAATCGTCCGCCATCGCGGGCGGTACGGCCAATGAACAGGCGAGGAAGAGCGCCGTCATCGCCGCGATGATGCTGTTCCGTTTCATGACAGGCCTCCTTCCGCCCAGGTGGATATATCCCTACAATAAAATTATATCAAAGCGCGGTAACGATGTCAACGAATTGTGTAACCCCGCTGACGGGTTTTTGGCAAGATAAACCTCCGCCGCCGCGCGATACCGGCGCGGCGGCGGAGGGCGTAACAACTTGGATCATTCCTCGACGATGAGGATTTCCTCCTGCTCGTCGAGGGCGACTTCGGTGGCGAAGGACAGGCCGCTGTCGGGGTCCTCCAGGGCGGCGGCGGGGACCTCAGCCTCCGCGGCGGGGACCTCCTCCGGCGCCGGTTCGGGGGCCTCGGCCTCCGGGGCGTCCTCTGCCTGCGGGACGGTGTCGTCGTCCGCCGCCTGCGGCGTCACATCGCCGTCTTCCGCCTGCGGGGCCGCGTCGTCGGCCGGCAGGATGACGCATTCATCCTCCGCGCTGTCCTGAACCTGAGCGTCGGCGGCCTCGTCCGCGGCGGTCTCCGCTTCGCCTTCGGGGACGGCGATCTCCAGCGAGAGTCCCTCCTCGGCATCGGCTGCGGCCTCGGTCTCGACGGTCACGGCTTCAGTGAGGATGCCGTCGCTGTCCGCCTCGGCCTTGGCGATTGTGTCCGCCTCGGCGGCCGATCCGACGACCGTCACGGGGACGCGCACCGTGCACTTCATATCGTCCGCGGCGGTGACCGAAATCGTGGCCGCGCCGGGGCCCACGGCGGTCACGACGCCGCTCTCGGACACCGTGGCGACGCCGGGGTTGTCGCTGGCATAGGTAAAGCCCTTGGTGTTGGCATTGGCCGGGGAGATGGCGGTGGGGGTCAGGGTCTGGGACGCCCCCTGGCCGAGCGTCAGCGCGCCGGGATCGACGGCAAAGCCGGTGATGAAGATCTCGGTGTTGTTGCCCGGATCGGAGGGGTCCCGCTTGGCCTTCTTGCCGATCTTCGGCGGCCTCGCCGTGGAGAAGCGGCCGTTCTGCGCCACGATGACGTACGTGCCGGGATCGCAGTTGTAGTACACCCAGGCCGCGCAGCCGCAGATGGTGCGTATGCAGCCGGAGGAGCAGTTCGTGCCGATGCAGTTGTAGTAGCTTGGCCGTATCGTGTTGTGGTTCTTTCTCTTGTAGATCGGCCCGTGCAGGTAGATGCCGACCGACAGCTTGCAGGCGTAGGGGGAGTAGCCGCTGCCCCACTTGTGCCAGCGCTGCTTCTTCTTGAGGATGAAGAAGCCCACGTCGGTCACGTTCTTCCGGCCCATGCCGGTGGGGTAGAGCCTGACCACGCGGTTCCATTCGCCGTTGTCGTCCTTGGCGAGGATGGCGATGGTGTGGCTGTTCTTGCAGCAATAGATGATGTAGGGCAGATTATAGCCCGGAGGGGCGGTGATCGGCCGCTTGCCGTCGTCCACGACGCGGATCTTGACCTTGGCCTTCTTCTTGTTTTTGGTGGTGACGGTGATGGTGCACTTGCCGGGAGCCAGCGCCTGCACGTCGCCGCTCTGGTTTACAAATGCGATGCGCTTGTCGGAGCTCTTCCACTTGAGCTTGGTCTGGGCGGTCGCGGGATAGAGGGTCGGCGTCAGATGCATGACATCGGTGGCAAGCATCGTCACCGTGCCCGTCCTGTCCAGGGTCACCTTGGAGGGCTTGTAGGGATTGATGACCTTGATCTTGACCTTGGCCTTCTTCTTGTTTTTGGTGGTGACGGTGACGGTGGTGGTGCCCGCCTTCTTCGCCTTGACCACGCCGCCGGAGACCGAGGCCACCTTCTTCTTGGTGGACTTCCACGTCAGCTTGCTCTGGGCGTTTTCGGGGTACAGCGTGGCGTTGAGCGTCAGCGTTTCGCCCAGCGACAGCGTGATCGTGCCGCTCTGGTCCAGCTTGACCGAGGTCGGCGCCGTGGCCGCCAGGGAGGGCGGCGCTTCGACCGCCAGCAGCGCTATGAGCATCAACAGCGACACGCACAGCCTGAATGTTCTCTTCATTGATTCATCCTCCTGATATGTATTGGTCTTCGTATTGACAGGTTCCTGGCAGCTACAACCCACCGGGATAAGATCATTGTATCATAAAAACAACGGCGTCTCAACGAAATAAATATGGTATTATCGCGCCAAATTGGTCGATTCTGCTGCTTTTTCCCGCAGGCTTAGTGGGGCTAAGTCAAGGGGAATCAACGCGGAAATGCAGTCAAAGACGCCGAAAATGCGCTTCAGGCATTTTAGAAACACACTCTAGGCCCCTTGCTGTATGATATGACGCGCCGCGAGACTTTATTTCCATTTTGCGCTTGCCCATGGCCTTATTTAATGGTATAATCCATCGTGAAAAGCGTCGCCGTCGCCACGGCGGACGGGCGTCGCTTCCGTCGACGGCGGGATCGTCCGGGAGGGGAGGATTGCCCCATGGGGGCGCTGAAGCGCACGTTCAGGCTGATCCGCGTGAACTGGAAATCCCTGGTGCTGTTTGAAATCGCCTTCAAGGCGGCCCTGGCGACCGCCTTTACGCTTATGGGCAGCCTGGGCTTCCGGCTCGCCATGGGGGCGACGGGGCGCAGCTACCTCACCCGGGAGAGCGTCGGGACCTTCCTCACGCACCCGTTGACGCTGCTTCTGCTCGCGCTTCTGACGCTGCTGGCCGTCACCTGCGCCATGATCGACCTGAGCGCCGTGGTGTACATACTGAACTGCTCCTCCCAGAACTTCCGCTGCCGCATGCGGCAGATATTGCGCTTTTCACTGTTCAACGGCCTCAGGATGTGGCTGCCCGGCAACCTCCTCCTGATGCCGCTTTTGCTGTTGATGACGCCGTTTATGAGCCTCGGCATGCTCTGCGGGGTGCTCTCGACGGTGTCGCTGCCGGAGTTCGTTGCGGAGTCCGTGCGGCTGAACCCGCAGCTCTACGTCGGCGCGCTGGCGGTGGCGCTGCTGATCCCCCTGGCGCTGATGCGCCGGGCCTACGTGTTTCACTACTTCACGCTGGAGGGCTGCTCCCTTCGCGACGCCCTGCGCCGCAGCAGGGCCATCAGCCGGTGCCCGTTTAAGGACTATCTGTCGCTTTTACTGGCGCAGGCGGCGTTCACGGCGCTGATGGTACTGAACGTACTCGCGCTGACACTGCTGGGCTCCGGGCTGGGACGCCTGCTCAGCCGGCTGTTTCAGCGGCCCTGGCTGGCGGGCACGGCGGTGTGGTATTCCGTGACGCTGTCCCTGGGCATCGTGTTCGCCTTCTCGATGCCCATCAGCTACGGCTGTTTGAGCCAGCTCTTCTACCGGCGCAAGCGGGAGGCTGGGGAGGGCTTCGTGCCCGCCTACGCCCCGGCGCGCAGGCTGGACCCCGTGCGCGAGAAGATGCTCAGGGGCCTGAAGGCGGCGCTTATGGCGCTGGTCGTCGGAAGCCTCCTGGCGGTGGGGTGGCTGGTCAACACCGGCGCGCTGAATCCCCCCATCGAGGACGTGCACACGCTGGAGATCACTGCCCACCGTGGGGCCTCCGCCCGCTGTCCCGAGAACACCATGGCGGCCTTCCGCGCCGCCCGCGCGCTGGGCGCGGACTGGGTCGAGCTGGACGTGCAGCAGACCCGGGACGGGCAGATCGTGGTGCTGCACGACCCGGACACCCGCCGCACGACGGGCGTGCGGGGCAAGGTCTGGGCCATGACCTACGAGCAGATCGCGAAGCTGGACGCGGGCAGCTCTTTCAGCCGTCAGTTCGCCGGGGAGCGCATACCGCTTCTGTCGGAGGTCGCCGAGTACGCCCGGGACACGGGGCTTCGGCTGAACATCGAATTAAAGCCCACCGGGCACGAGACGGACTTCGAGCAGGGCGTGATCGACGTCATACGGGCCTTCGGCCTGGCGGACCGGTGCGTGATCACCTCCCAGGTCTACGGCGTGCTGGAGCGGGTGAAGGCCTGCGACGAGAGCATCACCACGGTGTACGTCACCAGCCTGGCCTACGGGAGCATCGACCGCCTGGCCGCGGCGGACCATTTCAGCGTGCAGTACACCAGCGCCACGCCGCAGCTGGTCTCCCGCGTCCACCGGCAGGGTCGGCAGATCTACGCCTGGACGGTCAACACCCGTAGCAGCATCGACCGCATGATCGAGCGCAATGTGG
This sequence comes from uncultured Eubacteriales bacterium, assembly GCA_902790525.1. Taxonomy (GTDB): domain Bacteria; phylum Bacillota; class Clostridia; order Christensenellales; family Aristaeellaceae; genus UBA2862. The sequence continues at coordinate 4,746 of CADASI010000111.1, read as the reverse complement.
ACAACATCATCACCGACAACATCGAGCTGGCGCGGCAGCGCGTATCGGAGAGCCGATACAGCCGGCTGGTCAGCGACCTGGTGCAGGCGGTGGGGGAGGAATAGGACATGCCGATACGCCGAGGGATCGTCGCGCCCCTCGTGGGCGGCGTGACCGGCGACATCACCCACGGGAAGGGGTTCCTCAATCTGCCCTGGCAGTTTACAAAGTAAATAACGTAGGAGGTCAACCAAGATGCGCAAATTCACAGGCTTTCAGCACGGCGTCAACCTGGGGGGCTGGCTGTCCCAGTGCGTCGCCACGACCCGGGAGCACTTCGACGGCTTCATCACCGACGCGGACATCCGGTGGATCGCCGGCATGGGCCTGGACCACGTGCGCCTGCCGGTGGACTACAACTGGATCGAGGACGAGTCCGGCGCGCCCATCGAGGCAGGGCTCAAGCACATCGACGACTGCGTGAGCTGGTGCCGCGCGGCGGGGCTGAACCTGCTGCTGGACCTGCACAAGGCGTTCGGCTACACCTTCGACCCGCTGGACAGGGACGCCGACCGGGAGATCTTCTTCCACGACGCGGCGCTGCAGGCGCGCTTCATCGCGCTGTGGCGGCGGCTGGCGGAGCGCTACGGCAAGTGCGGCAACGTGGCCTTCGACCTGCTCAACGAGGTGGTCTCCCCGAACGTGGCCGAGGCGTGGAACGCCATCGCGGACCGCACCATCGACGTCATACGGGAAATCGCGCCCGACACGTGGATCGTGGTGGGCGGTGTGTGCTACAACAACGTCAAGAGCGTGCCGCTGCTGGCCCCGCCCCACGACGCCCGGGTGGTCTACAACTTCCACTGCTACGAGCCGATGATCTTCACCCACCAGAAGGCCTACTGGGTGGCGGGCATGCCCGACGACCTGGAGGTGCCCTATCCCGACGACCTGGCGCACTACAAGGCGCTGTCCGAGCAGCTCTCCTTCGACCTGGCCGGGGCCATCGCCGGGGAGAAGGTGGACGCCCTGGGGCCGCAGTTCTTCGAGGCGCTGTTCGCCCCGGCCCTGCGCGCGGCGGAAAAGAACAATGCGCCGCTCTACTGCGGCGAGTACGGCGTGATCGACCGCGCCCCGCTCCCCGACACCCTGCGGTGGCTTCGCGACATCAGCGCGGTGTTCAACCGGCACGGCATCGGCCGGGCGCTTTGGAACTACAAGAACAAGGACTTCGGGCTGATCGACGCCCACTACGACGCGCTCCGGGACGCCATGATCGGCCTGATGTGACCCGCAACGCAACGCGACAGTACAAAGGAGGAGGAACACATGAGCATCATTCGGAAGTGGAATTCCCTGAGCCTGATCGTCAGAATACTGATCGGCCTGGTCATCGGCGCGGTGCTGGGATTTGTCGCGCCGGGGCTCACCTGGCTGGGCGTGCTGGGCGAGCTGTTCGTCGGCGCCCTCAAGGCCATCGCGCCCATACTGGTGTTCGTGCTGGTGGCGTCTTCGCTGGCCAACTCCAAGGGCGGCAACATGGGCAAGTTCCGCACGGTCATCGTGCTGTATCTGTTCAGCACGCTGTGCGCCGCCATCGTGTCGGTGTTCACAAGCTTCGCCTTCCCGGTCAAGATACCGCTGACGGGCCTCGACGCGGTGGACGCCGCCGCTGCGCCCCAGGGCATGTCCGAGGTGGTGATGAACCTTTTGAAGAGCATCATCGCCAACCCCGTGGCCGCCCTGGCCAACGCCAACTACATCGGCATACTGTTCTGGGCGGTGGTGTTCGGCGTGGCGCTGAAGCTGGCCGCCCCGGCCACCAAGGACATGATGCAGGACCTGGCCAACGGCGTGTCCACCGTGGTGCGCTGGGTCATCGCCTGCGCCCCGCTGGGCATCATGGGCCTGGTGTTCAGCGCCGTGTCCTCCAGCGGCGCGGAGATCTTCGTGACCTACGGCCGCCTGGTGGCGCTGCTGGTGGGCACCATGCTGTTCGTGGCGCTGGTCATCAACCCGCTGATCGTGGGCGTGATGCTCAGGCACAACCCCTACCCGCTGGTGTTCCGCTGCCTGCGTCAGAGCGGCGTCACCGCGTTCTTCACCCGCAGCTCCGCCGCCAACATCCCCGTGAACATGGAGCTTTGCAAGGAGCTGGGGCTGGATGAGGACCTCTACTCCGTGTCCATCCCCCTGGGCTCGACCATCAACATGGACGGCGCGGCGGTCACCATCACCATCTTCTCGCTGGCCGCGGCGTTCACCACCGGCGTGCCGGTGACGCTGCCCATGGCCATCTTCCTGAGCATCGTGGCCACCTTCTCCGCCTGCGGCACCTCCGGCGTGGCGGGCGGGTCGCTGATGCTGGTGCCCCTGGGCTGCTCGCTGTTCGGCATCTCCAACGACATCGCCATGCAGCTGGTGGGCGTGGGCTTCATCATCAGCGTGATCCAGGACTCCCTTGAGACCGCGCTGAACTCCTCCGGCGACGTGCTGTTCACCGCCACCGCCGAGTTCAGGGAATGGAAGAAGCAGGGCAAAAAGCTGCCGCTGTAAGGAGGGACGGACATGAAAACCATCAAGAGCGTCTACAAGATCGGCAACGGGCCCTCCAGCTCCCACACCGTCGGGCCCTTCCACGCCGCGCAGATCTTCGGCGCGCGCCATCCCGACGCCGACCGCTACCGGGTGACGCTGTTCGGCTCGCTGGCCTACACCGGCGAGGGCCACGGCACCGGCAAGGCCATCGTGTCCGGCCTGCCCGGGGCGGAGGTGGTGTTCGACCGGGAGAAGCGGGACCTGCCCCATCCCAACACCATGCTGTTCGAGGCCTTCAAGAATGGTCAGTGCATAGGCGCCAACCGCATATTCAGCATCGGCGGGGGCTCGATACGCATCGAGGGCGAGCAGTCCGACGAGGAGATCGAGGTCTATCCCCAGAAGAGCTTCACCGAGATCCTCGAGGTCTGTCGCCAGCACAACCTGAGCCTGGTGCAGTTCATCGAGCACATGGAGGACGACCGCCTGCGGGACAGCCTCAAGACCGTGTGGGAGGCCATGAAGGATTCTATCCGCCGCGGCCTGGCCGCCGAGGGCGTGCTGCCCGGGGGCCTGGGCGTGGCGCGCAAGGCGAAGCTGCTGTACGAAAAGCGCTGCTACAACGAGAGCGCCGACGTGACCATGAACCGCGTCATCGCCGCCTACGCCTACGCCGTCAGCGAGGAGAACGCCGACGAGAACATCGTCGTCACCGCCCCCACCTGCGGCAGCTGCGGCGTGCTGCCCGCGGTGATGTACTACATGTACGCGGAACGGGGCTTCCCCGAGGCGGAGATACTGGACGCGCTGGCCGTGGCGGCGCTGATCGGCAACGTGATCCGCACCAACGCCTCCATTTCCGGCGCGGAGTGCGGCTGCCAGGCCGAGATCGGCAGCGCCTGTTCCATGACCGCCGCCGCGCTGGCCTCGCTGTACGGGCTGAACATCGACCAGATTGAGTACGCCGCCGAGATCGCCATGGAGCACAACCTCGGCCTCACCTGCGACCCCGTCAAGGGGCTGGTGCAGATCCCCTGCATCGAGCGCAACGCCGTGGCCGCCATGCGCGCCATCAGCTCCGTGAACCTGTCGCGGTTTTTGTTCTCCACCCGCAAGATCTCCTTCGACGCGGTGGTGGCCACCATGTACCGCACCGGCCGCGACATGGACGAGAAGTACCGCGAGACCTCCCACGGCGGGCTGGCGCAGATCTACTACGCGAACTGAACCATATATAAAAAAGGCTCTTCACGTATTCTTATGGGATAGCCACCTCATCCGTCCCGCTTGCGGCGGTCCACCGTTCCGGGGGGCCTTCCGGCCCGTTCTTGCTGACGATCTTTTCAGTCAGCCCTTCGGGCTGCTACCTTCCTCTCAAGGGGACCTCGACAAACCTCACTTTGCCGCATACATTACTTCGAAAAACCCTGTAAAACAAGGTTTCTTTCCGAGGCAATGCTTGCGAAAACAGGGTTTTTCGAAGTTGCCTCTAGGGGAAGGCATGGCGCGCGAAGCGCGACTGGCGTTAGCTTAGCAAAGCGTCTGAGGGGGATATCCCACAACTCCGTGAAGAATCAAAAAAGAGGCTCTCCGTCGCCCGCACGGATGACGGAGAGCCTCTTTTTTCTGTTATTCCACGCCCAGCACCTTGTAGTCCTGCGCCTCCACGGCGGCGCGCAGCGCGTCGTCGGCGACGGGGGCGCTCAGGGTCACCGTGGCGGTGCCGCTGTTGTGGTCGGCCACGGCGCTCTGCACGCCGTCAACGGCCTCCAGCGCCTTCTTCACGCGGGCCTCGCAGTGGCTGCACATCATGCCTTCTACCTTCAATGTCTTCTTCATGGTGATTTCCTCCTTTTTTGTTGCCGCGGCGACGATCCCGGAGAGCGCCTCCGCGGGGATTGACTTGCCCTTTTTGTCGTGTCCGGGGTCGTGGGGGTCGACCAGGTTCAGCCGCAGCGCGTTCATGCACACGAAGAAGCTGGACAGCGCCATGGCCGCCGCGCCGTACATGGGCTTCATCTCGATGCCGTACAGCCCCATCGCCAGCGGGATGCAGATGGCATTGTAGAAGAATGCCCAGAACAGGTTCTGGTGGATGTTGCGGATGGTGGCGCGGCTTAAGCGTATGGCGGCGGTGACGTCGGTCAGGCGGCTCTTCATCACCACGATGTCCGCCGCGTCGATGGCCACGTCCGTGCCCGCGCCGATGGCCACGCCGTTGTCCGCCAC